>CAMMYM010000142.1 GCA_946527725.1 uncultured Clostridia bacterium | reverse complement strand
GCATCAAGAGCACCTTCATGGTGCTGCTGATCATGAACATCGGTCACCTGATGGAGGCGGGGTTCGAGATTCAGTACCTGATGCGCAACGGCATGGTCATGAAGTTCTCGGATACCATCGACGTGTTCGCCCTGGTCTATTCCTTCGGCACCAGCAGACCCCATTATGCCTGGGGTACCGCGGCGGGCATGTTCAAGAGCGTGGTCGGCATCATCCTGCTCTTCGGCGCGAATAAGATCGCCCAGGCGCTGGATGAAGACACGCTGATTTAAGGGAAAGGGGGAACGAAAGATGACTGTAGCCGGATTAGAAGCCAGGAAAGCGAAACACAGCGGCAAAAAGAAGGACGTGGTTTTCCCGGTTGTAAATACCATTATCCTGGTACTGCTGATGTTCATTACCCTGTATCCCGTGCTGAATACGGTGGCTTATTCCTTCAATGACGGCATGGACGCGGTGAAGGGCGGCATCGGGATCTGGCCCCGGGTTTTCAGCACCGACTCCTACAACGAGCTGCTGTCGGACAACGCGGTCTATGTGGCCTTCGGCGTCACCGTGGCCAAGACGGTGATTACCACCCTGACCAACCTTTTCTTTACCTCCATGCTGGCCTTCGCGCTGAGCCGGAAGGAATACGTGCTGCGGAAGTTTATCACGACCGTCATGGTGCTGACCATGTACGTCAACGCCGGACTGATCCCCAACTACCTGCTGATCAGCCGGACCCTGGGACTGCGGAATACCTTCTGGGTTTACATCATTCCCACCATGTTCAGCTGCTTCAACATGATCGTGATCCGGACCTATATTCTCGGGCTGCCGGAAGCGCTGGTGGAGTCCGCCCGCATCGACGGCGCGGGAGACATCCGGGCTTTCTTCCAGATCATTCTGCCGCTGTGCCTGCCGGTTATGGCGACGGTGGCGCTGTTTGTGGCGGTAGGCGCGTGGAACTCCTGGTTCGACACCTATCTGTATAACGGCAGCAAAAAGGATCTGTATACACTGCAATACCTGCTGAAAATGAAGCTGGCGACCACGCAGAACAGCTCGAACGCCGCCAACTCCACGGCGGACGCCCTGGCCAACCGGACCAACGTGACGCCCATCACGGTCCGCAGCGCCATCAGCGTGATTTCCGCCGTACCGATTCTGATCATCTATCCTTTCCTGCAGAAATACTTTGTGACCGGCATGGCGCTGGGCAGCGTCAAAGGCTAAAGCAAGGAGGCGATCCTGTGGACCGGATTATTCGGGAACTGAATACCCATGGCACCCTGGAGGACGGATTCCGGCTGCTGCAGGAGAAGCGGGAATATGTGACCTATCCGGAGGACTCCACTTTTCGAATCTGGTATTCGGACGTTCCCTGGCGGTATGAAAACCACTACCACACCGCCGTGGAGGTGCTCTGGACCCTGGAGGGAACGGTCACCTACGCGGTGGAAGGAAAAAGCTACGATATCCGGAAGGACGAGGTGCTGATCGTGCCGCCGGGGAAGGAGCACGCCCTGGTGATGGGCGAGGGCAGCAGCCGGTATCTTTTCCTCTTCGAGCCGGACTTTATCCTGAGCATGCTGGACGCCAAGCGCCTTTCCTCCGGGCTGGAGAGGGTTTTCCACCTGAAGGGAGACGCGGAAGGCCGGAAGGAAATTATCTCGCTGCTGCAGGAGGCCGTGGACATCTACCACGAAGGGGATCTGATGTGGAACACCCTGTGCTACAGCTGCATCATGCGGATGTACGCCATCCTGGGCCAGCGGTATCTGGCGGGCATGGCGGTCCGCAGGCATCAGGGGGCGGCCGGGGAGGATCAGGAGATGATCGCCGGCGTGCTGACCTACATCAACAACCATTATCAGGAGGACGTGACCCTGGATCAGGTGGCCGCCTTCGCGGGGTTCAGCCGGTACTACTTCTCCCGCTCCTTCCGGAGCAAGACGGGCTATTCCTTCAAGGAATACCTGTGCCAGAAGCGGATTCAGGTAGCCACCGACCTGCTGATCCATACCCGCACTCCTATCCAGGAGATTGCCCGGGAAAGCGGCTTCGGCTCCGTGGCCACCTTTAACCGCCTGTTCCGGGACTACAAAAAATGCACGCCCACCCAGTACCGGGCGATCTACGGAACCTATTAAAACCACTTTTTCCGCAATTTAAGGCTCATCTGCTTGTCAGATGGGCTTTTTTGCGATATACTAACAATTGCGGAATTTTTACGGCCGCCGGAATGGGTTGAAGTAAAAGGAGGAACCACATGCCAGCCACCAAGTTTGACAAGGAATCCATCAAGAATTCCATCGTTGGGAAGGTTCAACGCTATAACGGGCTGACCATTGAGGAAGCAACCAGCCATCAGATTTACCGCGCCGTGGCGTCCACCGTGCGGGATCAGATCATGCAGAAATATATGCTCAGCCGCGAAGAGCGGAAAAAGAGCAAGAAAAAGCGCCTGTACTATCTGAGCGTTGAGTTCCTGATGGGGCGCAGCATGTATACCAATATGCTGAACCTGGTCTCCAGCAAGGAATATACCGAAG
>CAMMYM010000141.1 GCA_946527725.1 uncultured Clostridia bacterium | reverse complement strand
GTTGAATGGCTGATCCGGGAGCTGAGCGCCTTTTCATCGTCGATGTACAGTACGACGATTTCATTCTCACACACCAGCGTCACATGGTGAAGCTCCCGATCCGAAAAGTCGAACCGGGTGATCGCCATCGGCTCGTAGGTTGAAAGCTCTGTCAGCTCATATCCCTCATAGTGCAAAAGATTCCGGCCGGCATCCAGGCACAGCGCCGTGTACGCTTCGTCCGCTTCACTGCCGCCAAATGCAAACCCGGCACAGCCGTCCGGATCCAGCGCAACATCGCATTCCAGCATCATCGTCGGTGCACGCATGCCCATGTCCACCAGGGCGATTTCGCCGTCCTTCTGCTGCAAGGCGATGCTGTTCCCTTCGAGGACTGCCTCTCCTTCGATATCCGCAGCCTGGAAGTCCAATTCCCGTGTAAAATACTCCTCAAATGTCTCCGGGGGCGCCACGCCCAGCGACTTGTCCTCGTGCTGAACCAGCCGATGGTTGAGGACATTTCCTGCCCACTGGTAAATGCCGGAATCCACAGAAAGCGCTGCCCTTCCCAGCCAGCCGCAGAGATAGGTGTTTTCATCCCATTCGGCAGTCTTGGCCGCATAGAAGACAAAGCCGTTTCCTTCCATCAGGCCCTGTCCGTCCAGAATGTTGTCTTCCGGTGCGGCAAACGGGCCGTTCATGGATTCGCCGATGGCGTAATAGGTAACACAATCCCAGCTGTATGTAAGGTACCAGGTGTCTCCCATGCGGAACAGATCCGGACATTCCAGCATGTACTGCGCCTGCGGCGCATAGAGCGGGCCTTCAAACGTCCATTCCTTCAGATCAGGAGAAGTATATTTCGCGATGACGCCGCCCAGGGTGTCCTCTCTGGCTGCGATAAGCAGCCAGTAACGCTGCTCCTCCTCGACCCAGAATACTTCCGGATCCCGGAAGTCATCCTTTGAATAGCGTTCCGGGCTGAAGAAGGTATCTCCGGGCTGTTTTTCCCAGGATATGCGGTCTGTACTTGTCGCATGCATGACGCATTCCTTCCCCATCCCTCCGTTACCGGTATCGTTGTGGCCGGTATAGAAGAGATGGTACAGCCCTTCCTGATCCCGCAGGACGCAGCCCGTTCCCAGGGCAGGGTCGGGATCCGACATCATGCCGTATCCGAGCGCCATTCCTTCATCCTCATACCCACAGAAGTCATCCGTGGTGTATTTGTAGATCGGGTGATACCCCTGGCCGTTGTGATCCGTATCATAAAGGTAATACAGCTCCAGGGTGCCGTCCTCGGTAACAAAAGGCATCGTATCCCCCACATAACCGCCTTCCGGCGCCGGATAGAGGTGATATTCAACCGGTGTCCAGACTTCCTCAGCATAACTCACCGAGGCGCATAAAGCGCCGGCTGAAAAGAAGACCATCATCAGAGCCAATACGGCTGCCAACCTTTTGTTCATAGGATCATCCTTTCCTGCAAGTCCAACTGAAAAAAGGACTGGAAGCCGGGTATCCCGGCGTCCAGTCCCGGTTGCGTGGAATCAGAAATCGCTTATTGTTTGCTCAGGTACCTGGTCATGATCTCATCATACACGCCATTGGCCTTAATATTGGCCAGGCCTGCGTTGAATTTATCCACCAGTTCCTGCTTGTCGGGATTGAATACGGCGAAACCGTAGTCAGCCCCTTCATTTGCGGTATCGTTCACCATCTCTAAGAACACACCGCCGCTGTGGATGTAATCCTCAATGACCGGAGTGTCCTCGAAGCAGGCCGCGCACTGGCCGCCGGTAACCGCCATGAACACGGCAAGCGTAGACCCGAAGGTCTCCACTTTAAAGCCATACTGCTCCGCCAGACCTTTGGCATACTCCTCGCTGAGGGTGCCGCCCTTCACTGAAACGCTGTGATCTTTCAGGTCATCAAAGCTCTTGATGGGTGTGCCCACGGCCACCGCCATGGACTGGGTGCCGGTGAAGTATCCGTCAGAGAAGATCCAACCGTCCGCCTTGCGTTCGTCGGTAATGGAAGCGGCGGCGATCATGCCGTCCTTCTGTCCCGCCCGGCAGGCGGCGATGGAGCCGTCCCAGCCAAGGGGTTCGATGGTGTAGGTGAAGCCCTGATCCGCAGCAATCGCAGCCAGGATCTCCACGTCGATACCCACCAGCTTGCCCGTCTCATCGGTATACTCAAATGGACGGAAGGCGGTGTCGGTGGCAATGGCATAGTCGTCAGCTATCGCAGCACCCATGCAAAGCAGTGCTGCGGCACACAGTATCAGGGCAACGAGTTTCTTCATGGTATCTGCCTCCTCGGTGTTTTCCGATATGTCCCATAAACAGGCCCGTACCGGGCTTTCAATCGAGTCTCAAAGAAGCTGTCCTCTGAGGTCAGAAATTGTAATCCTTGCACTTCGGAGCATTATTCTTGGCGGACACCTCGTCGTACCAGATCAGGTTATTGCCAGAAGCTTTGTCAAACAGCTGGATCAGCCTGGGCTGGGTGGTAAAGCGGATGGTCTTGCCCATGGAAACGTCGACGTCCAGATCGACGGTGGGGATCACCATGACCACTTCGTCTTCATTGGAACGGGTGTGCAGGTTGAC
>CAMMYM010000140.1 GCA_946527725.1 uncultured Clostridia bacterium | reverse complement strand
TCCCGGGAGGCGTATGCCATGCTGAAGGCACAGGGCATCCCGATTCTGCCGGAGGACGATGATCAATACTACGCCCCCGGAATCAAAGGCGCAGTTATGCAGCTGCTCTACTTCGGCATGGCCAAGTGGAAAACTGCCGGGGATCTCATCGCCTGCGAGCATTGTCGGAACGCCTTTGAGGAAATGGAGATGCTGGACGGAGACTTTGAGAAAGTGCTTGCCCGCGGGCCGGGATTTCCCATGCCCAGCTGGCGTGCTCTGAAGGCGCAGATGCCGGACTGGGACGCAATCCGGAAACAGTACGAGGGGAAAGCATGAAATGATTGTGCAGACAACTTCTGCTTTTCCGGCGTCAATGGGATGTGATTTTTCAAGAGCTGCAAAGGCCGGAAACGCTGCGGAACACTGCAAAGCCATACGCCGCATAGCCTGCAGATGATGCGGCGGACGTATGGACTGTGGGCAGCAGGTCGGCTTATATCCTGGCTGGGATGACAGCAGCTTCAACACGAAAAAGGATAATCCGGCTGATCACGTTTCCGTTCGTGCAGGCGCTGCCGGCGTGGATATCAGGAGGTGAAATCACTGATGGAGAAAATCATTCGGAAATACGGCAAGGTATACCGGAAAGCATTGTCTTTCTGCCATTTTCATGATATTGAAGGAAAAGCCGCGGCATATCAGTCACGGCTGCGGGAAATGTACGCCTCAGATGGTTTCAGGGCGCACAGCATTTATCCCACCGTCAACGCGGTCCATGTCTATGCTGTGATCGCCATGTGCCTGGAGCTGAAGGCTCTCGGTCTTTCTGAGGCGGAGATCATCAGGGCGGTCAACCATGGGTTTGCGCGGCAGCGGAATTTCTTCCGTCGAATTCTCCGCGCCATCGATCTGCTGCCAAACAGCTTCAGTATCGCAAAAAAATGGAATATCTCGGATCATGACAGGCGGGTCCGGGATGGAAGCATTACCTATGACCGGTTCGATGTCGGCGAAGACCGGATCGAATACCACATCTCCAAATGCGTGTACATTGAGATGTTCGAGGCCTATGGCATCCGTGGTCTGTGCAGGATATTCTGCATGACGGACACGACCTCGTATGAAAATCTGCGCCGTCATGTGACCTTCATCAGGCATTCGGATCTGTCGGATGGCGGGGAATGTTACGATGAGATTGTCCGAAGGAGGAAACCGCAGTGAACCGGCCGGACATCATCCTGGACGGACTGTCCATATCCCGGCTGTTCAATGCTGCGGCAGGGGTGAACCTGGTTTTCTGACGGAGGATGAATCATGGGCGCTGTAAAAACCGCGTTCCTGATGTCTGGTGCCGGACATCTGCCAGGGGAATTGCGGCCGGCCTCAGGAATGGGCGTCACGCCGAACGAATCCTGGTGGTGGATAGCGGGTATATCGTGCAGAAAGAAACACATGCGGAGCTGGCAGCACAGGACGGCATTGTGGATGCTTCATCAGCCATGCTGCGCCGAAACTGTGGATTACGGTGATTATGAAATGACAGAAAAGAGATGTGACGGATATGATGCCATACAAAGGAACTTATCTTCGCCTGTTTTCCCTTCTGCTCAGAAAGCCGATGACGAAGGAGTACGGGAAAGCGCTGACCCGCAAAGCGCTGAAGGCAGCGCCTGCGATCTATCGCCGGATGCTGGAAAAGACGGACGACATTGGTGCGGACAACCCTATGGCGGGTAACGTTTATATGTGCTTTGTGTTTCTGGCGATCTGGAAAGCAGCTGAAGGTGCCATCTCCCCGGAGAGCCTTCGTCGTGTGACGAAAGCATTTATGGCAAGGCCGATCGTTGGAAAAATCATGGGCGGAAAAGACATCAACCGGTCTGAGGATCTGGCAGCGGCAAAGGCACGGTTCCATAGAATGCAGGACTGGGCGGATGCCCACCCGGAATACAAGGACAGGACCTGGGATTTCAATTTCGACGATACGAAACACCGGGACGGCTCCTATTATTACTTCACCCATTGCCCGCTTGAAAAGTTTGCAAGGGAAAACGGTTTTCTGGAGGTGCTGCCCGTTGCCTGTGAGATCGACTACATGACGACCGCGTTCAGTCATGGTATTCTGCACAGGGAATATACCCTGGCCACCGGCGGACCTGTGTGCGATTACTGGATCGTTCCGGACCGGATTCAGAATCCCGAATAAAGAACTGCGATATACCCTGCTGCATGAACACTTAACGATCAGAGACACCGGCATGTGCGCTGGTGTCTTTTCCTGTGCTGGGTAAATCGTGCTTCCAAATGGCGATTTTATCCCTGTTTTTAGCGGCTGTATGGGAATATAATACATACAATCACTTGCTTTGGAGGTAAGGAACATGGAATTTCAGTGGCTGAAACAAGTGAAATCAGGTTGACTGATGAGCGAATTGAGATCATGGCTCCAGGTATGCCGCGTGGGGAATCACTTCGCGTTCCATTACTCAATAAACGGTGAGGACTTCTGCATGATGCGCTACTTTCATCTTCCTGCTGAGCGGGTGGTGAAGGTCGGCCTGCTGGCCCAGGCACCTGTTGGAGACGGCGGCGTCCGCGTATATGGGCATCTGTCCATCCGGCCTGTCACGGTAAAGAATATCAGGGCGGGCAAATAATCCATACACAGCGCCAGAGGAGGAA
>CAMMYM010000139.1 GCA_946527725.1 uncultured Clostridia bacterium | reverse complement strand
GCGTGGAGCAGAAATACATCGAGGAAGTCGGCTCCATGAACATGATGTTCGCCTACGGCACAAAGATCGTCACACCCCGCCTGAACGGTTCAATCCTGCCCGGCATCACGCGGGACAGCGTCCTGAAGCTTGCCCGCCAGCTGGGATACGAAGCGGAAGAAGCGCGCCTCGATGTCCATGAGATCTTTGCCGACGCAAAGTCCGGCAAGCTGACCGAAGCCTTCGGCACCGGCACGGCTGCCGTTATCAGCCCGGTCGGCGTCCTGGCCATGGATGATGAAAAGGTCACCCTTGGGGACGGCGGCATCGGCCCGGTTGCCCAGAAGCTTTACGATACGCTGACCGGCATCCAGTACGGCCGGATTGAAGATACCCACGGATGGATCACCCGGCTCTGATTCCGTGACCCGGCGCTTTCCGGGCAACGGTTGATTCCCGGATCCGGCGCTGCCATTCCGGAAAGGATTTGCATATGTATACACAAAGCGGCTCCTCCCCGGACTCATGGACAGACAAGACCATGAGCATCCTGCGGGCCAACCAGCTTGAGGCCTGTGAGAAAGATCTCGCAGGCCTGCCTTTCCGTTGCCTTTTTGACGGGGACTGCACGGATACGGACGCGGAAACATTTTACAGCATGTCCTTCTTCCCCATGGAGGACCGCAGCGCAGACGTCTGCAAGCTCCACACCGTGGAAGAGCTCCGCGTCCGCGTGCTTTCCGCCTTTGCGGCGGAACTTGCGCTCCTCTCCCCGGAGGAGCATGACCTGATGGTGCGCCTTGTGCTCTTCGGCGGAAAGCTGTCCCTGCAGGACTGGGAGGAAGTCATCCCCGCCCGCGGCCTTGTCCGCCGCCTGTGGTGCCGCACCCGGGAGGAAAACGGGACCCGCGTCATCCATATGCCCCACCAGCTGTGCGCATCCGCGCTCCTGCTGCTGGCCGGCGAAGGCCATAAGAAAATCCGTGATGCCGTTGAATCCGTCTTTGAGAGTATAGACAACACGCTTTACCTGATGGGAATGATGCAGGCCGCTGCCCCCATGCTTCACCTGCAGGCCCTGCTCAGGGATACCTATGCCGAAAACAGGCCCGACCTGATTACGCGGATGTTCCTGACCGGCTGCAGCTGCATCTACGACAGGGACGGACGCCTGATCCTGACCCATCCGGGTCTTGCCGATCCCGGCCAGATGCTCCGCCAGCTGCCTGCCGCAGCAGCCGCATGCCAGGAAATGTCCCCTGAGGCGCTGGCAGAAGCTTCCGAGAGCCTGAACGACCTGGAATCCCCCCTCTATGAACATATGCTTTATACCGTCCAGGACGCAGTCCGTCCGGAACTGAACCCTGAAGACGCTGTGGAAGACCTGATTATCCTTGCAAAACAGGACGTGCCTTTTGAAAAAATGAAGGAAGTCCTTTCCTCCCTGCTTGTTTCCCTTCCGTCGGCGGAGATGCTCAAGGCGCTGCAGGACCTGAGCGCGAGGATCCCCCGCTGGGTCTGGTTCTCTTCGTCGAGGGTGCAGTAATGGCGCTGAAAACCGTTGTGATCCCGCCCGAAGCGGACGGAATGAAAGCCGGCCTTTTCCTGCGCAGGATTCTCCCGGACCTTCCCGAAAGCGCGCTGCGGAAGCTTTTTGCTGCCAGGGACGTCAGGCTGGACAGCATTCGCGTGCAGAAGGACAGCCCTGTCCGTGCCGGCCAGGAACTGCGCGTCTATCTTCCGGATGCCGGCCGCAGCGGCAGCCCCCTGCGCGTGGTCTATGAGGACGGCGACGTCCTCCTCGTCAACAAGCCGGCAGGCGTCAGCGTGGAAAGCGACGGAAGCGGCGCCCTCTCCCTGGCGGAGCTGTGCCGCCTGTATACGGCTGAAAAGGATCCGGCCGCATTCCCGCCGCTCCCGTGCCACCGCCTGGATAACAAAACCTCTGGGCTCTGCCTTTTCGCAAAAAACGGGCAGGCCCTCGGGATCCTGGAGGAAGCCTTCAGGGAAAGGACTGTCGAAAAGTACTATGTCTGCCTTGTCCGCGGAATTCCAAAGCCTCCTTCCGCCGAATGCAGGGCATTCCTGCTCAAGGATGCCGTCCGGGGAAAGGTCCGCATCCTGGACCGGGAAGTTCCCGGCGCAAGGCCTGTCATCACTGCCTATGAAACGCTGGAGGGAGGCCCTGTCTCCCGCCTCCGTGTACACCTGGTTACCGGGAGGACGCATCAGATCCGCGCCCACCTGGCCGCCCTCGGCCATCCGGTCCTGGGCGACGACCTTTACGGCGACCGCAGTTTCAACCGCCAGATGAAAGCCCGCGGCCTGAAGCTCTGCGCAGTCTCGCTGCGCGTTTCCACAGGCGGCCGCCTCCCGCTCCTCGATGGAAAAACTTTCGAAATACAACCGCCGTTCTGATGAAGGAGGATAAACCAATGCTTGCAAAACTCCCGCCCCTCGGATGGAACTCCTGGAATACCTTCGGTGACAAAATCTCTGACACCCTGATCCGTGAAATGGCAGATATCATGGTAGACCGCGGTTACCTGGCAGCCGGCTATGAATACCTGGTCATCGACGACTGCTGGGCCCTGCGCGAACGCGGTGCGGACGGACGGCTCGTGCCGGATCCCGCGAAATTCCCCAATGGTATGAAAGCGCTGGCTGATTATGTGCATTCGAAAGGCCTGA
>CAMMYM010000138.1 GCA_946527725.1 uncultured Clostridia bacterium | reverse complement strand
GTTTGTTTACCTGGATGGGGAGCCGGAGGCAGAAGCCATTGCACGGGTGGAATCACATTTCAGGGGCAAGCCGTTGGTATGCCTGTCAAATGCCTGGGAAGCACTGATCAGGGAACAGTATCCCAATGCTGCAGTATACCGGAGAACGGCGATGAAACCTGCATGCCGCTTTATCATGCCGGAAAACCCGGAACTCCCGGAAGGATACCGGGTGGCCGATATGGATGAAGCGGCTTTTGAACAGCATCCTTTTTCCCATGGTGAGAATTATACCGGCTGGGCCGCTTTTCAGGCGGAGGGCTCCGGCGCTGTAGTATATCACGGCGGGGAGATCGTGGCAGCCGCCTCTTCCTTCCTAAGCGTAAAAAATGAAGTTGAACTGGACGTATCCACACTGGAGAACCACCGGGGAAAAAAACTGGCTGCGGCCTGTGTTGCCCGGATGCTTCAGGATTGCATAGAGCGCAGCATCACGGTCCATTGGGACGCGCAAAATGATGTTTCCCGGCATCTGGCTGAGAAATTCGGCTTTAAAGCCGAGCGGGAGTATTTGGTTTACTGGCTGCCGCAGTCATGATTGGACAAAACAAAGCAATCCATGACAGGATATTTGCTGTGACTAGCCTTATCATCAATTGCGAAAGGAGGGAGACCGGATGAACTGGATCAAAACAATCAACGACGCCATCGGGTATATGGAAAATCACCTGACAGATGAGATTACGCTGGCGGATATCGCGGGGTATGTAAACCTTTCCGCTTTTCATTTCCAGAGGGCGTTTTCCCTGCTGACAGAAATGTCCCCGGCGGAATACCTGCGGAAAAGGCGCCTGTCGCAGGCCGGGGCGGACCTGATCAGCGGCGGTGAAAAGGTCATCGACGTTGCCTTGAAGTACTGCTATGATTCGCCGGAAAGCTTTACCAAAGCGTTTACACGGTTCCACGGTGTTTCGCCGATGCAGGCAAAAAAAGGAAGCCCCATTCAGTTCATGAACCGGCTTACCGTTCGCATAGCAATTGAAGGAGGCGGTATCATGGAGTATACGATTGAAAAATGGGAAGCGATGGATCTTCTCATGCACGCGAAGGATTTTCACGCAGGAACAAGCGAAACAGAGATCCCCAAATTCTGGGATGAGTATTATGCCCATGAAGAAACCCGGAAGATTCCAGGATATCTGGGACTCTGTGCCCAGCAGAAAACGGACAGCGATGAGTTCCGGTACGGCATCGGTTGTAAAGCTTCCGATGTGGAAGGCATCCCGGAGGGATTCGAGATCATCCATATTCCGGAATACACCTGGGCGGTTTTTAAATGCGTCGGACCGACACCCAAGGCAATTCAGGCCATGTGGGAACGGATTTACAGGGAGTGGCTGCCGGTTTCCGATTATGAGCTGATACCGGATTATGATATTGAAAACTATTTGCCCGGAGATCCGTCTTCACGGGATTATGTCAGCGAGATCTGCATTCCTGTCAGAAAAAACAAGTGATGCGGAGGTAAAAAGATGGATCGGCTGATTTTGGAGTGGCTGCTGGAGGAAAAGACGCCGGAGGTGCGGCTCAGAACGCTGAAAGAATATATGAAACTGCCGGACGATGATGAAAAAGTCATCGAATGCAAAAAGCTGCTGCTGCAGAGCAAAATGTACGAACGGGCACTGAAAAAACTCAGGAAGGATAAGCTGTGGGATAAGTTTGATGCCGTCATGGCATTTGCCGAATGGGGACTGATCCGTAAAGATATCGGAAAAGATATCGATGATGAGGTGTTTGCTCTCATAGACACAACCGGGTTTAAAATGCTTTGCGGAGAACCGTATCTGCTCAGGAATCTCGTGAAACTGGGATATGATCAGGAGGATACCGTAAAGAACGAAATCGCCTGTGTCTTAAGCGGAATCAAAGAAGACGGGGGCTTTGGATGCATCAGCACAAACAAAAAGATCAACGATCCGGGGAAACCGCATAAGAGCTGCGCAAGGCTGACGGTGGAATACCTCCTGCTTGTTGCTGAACTGCATCTGCTGGGATACAGGATGGACTGCGAGAGTAAACTCGTTCAGTATTTTGCAAAAAGGAACATCTTTTACAGGACAGACGATATGAGAACACCTATGGTTGACGTAATGATGGGCACATTCTATCCTTCTGACCCGATCAAGGTCGGGGCACAGAACATCCTTTATGCGCTGAGGGTTTTAGGGTGCCGGCCGGATTCTGAAGCGATGCAGGCCGGCTATAAAGTGCTGGATCAGTATCGGAAGGAAAACGGAAGATATGTTTTAACAGCATCCAAAAGTGTTCCGGCATTTAAGGCAGGAAACGTCGGTGAAGAGAACAAGTGGGTAACGCTTTATGCCTGCATGGCACAATAAGAGACAAGTTCCGTATCATGAGAAAGAAAACCTTGACTACTGTGTAGCAATGAAAAAGGAGTTGATCCTCATCAGCGGGTCTCCCTGTGTCGGCAAGACGGCGTCAGGGACATTGCCAGAGAAATGAAAAAGCAAATTGATGTTTTTTACGGGTGACAACCTGGAAAGTCAGCAGCGCTCCGAAAGAATTGACAATGACCGTTTTTCATAGTATATTTTTTTCAGTTTCACAGGAAAGGGGGCTCTTCGTATGCGGACAGTGATGAATGAACGGGCGGCAGTGACCGTAAA
>CAMMYM010000137.1 GCA_946527725.1 uncultured Clostridia bacterium | reverse complement strand
CCAGGCCCGGCGGGAAAAGCCGGGGCCCTATCCCGCTGAGGCCGGAAAGGCGCTTGCGGAATCCCCCCAGCCGATCGCTGTCTATCAGTTCAGCGACCACCGGGTGGAAACGCTTGTGGTGTCCGACGGCTTCTGCAAGCTTTTCGGTTCCCCCAGCCGCGACCAGGCGCTGCACATCCTCGACCGGGATATGTACAGCGATATCCACGCGGATGACCAGGAGCGCGTTTCCGGCGCGATGCTGCGTTTCTCCGAAGGCAGGGAGGAGCTCGACGTCGTGTACCGGACAAAAGCCGGCATGGATCGCGATTACCGCGTTGTCCACGCCCGCGGCATTCACATGCATACGGATGACGGTGCGCGGATCGCCCACGTCTGGTTCATGGACGAAGGCGTATACGTCGAAGGCGACGACGAATCCGGCACGCTGATGACCCGGGCGCTGAACCGGGCCCTGCATGAGGAAAGCATCCTGAATGCCAGCCATTACGACGAGCTGACCGGGCTTCCCAGCCTGTCATGGTTCTTCAAGCTGTACGAAGCGCAGCGCTCCCGGGCCGCCGGCGAGGGCAGGCAGTCTGTCCTCCTTTACATCGACCTGAACGGCATGAAATTCTACAACCATAAATACGGTTTTTCCGAGGGTGACAAGCTGCTGAAAGCCTTTGCCGAAACGCTGGTCCGGTTCTTCGGCAAGGAAAACTGCAGCCATATCGCCGCGGACCGTTTCGCCGCCGGTACGACGGAGGACGGCCTGGAGGAACGGCTGAAACGCTTCTTTGCCGAGGCTGCGAAAATCAACAGCGGCAAGGCCTTGCCGGTCAGGATCGGCATCTATCCCGCCAGCTTTGAGGCTGTTTCTGTCAGCGCGTCCTTCGACCGTGCCAAGATGGCCTGCGACAGCGTCCGGCAGTCGGATGCCTCCGGTTTCAACTACTACCGGGAAGAAATGCGGGAAGTGGTCCGGAAACGGCAGTACCTGCTGTCCAATATTGACAAGGCGATTGCCGAAAGATGGATCCGGGTCTATTACCAGCCGATTGTCAGCGCCGACGGCCGCCGCCTCTGCGACGAGGAAGCGTTGTCCAGGTGGATCGACCCGACCGAAGGCTTCCTCTCCCCGGCTGATTTCATTCCCCTGCTGGAGGATGCCGGGCTGATTTACAAGCTGGACCTTTGCATCCTGGACCAGGTGCTCGAGAAGATCAGCAGCCAGCAGGCGGCCGGCCTCCCTGTCGTGCCGCACTCCATCAACCTGTCCAGGTCCGACTTTGAATCCTGCGATATTGTGGAGGAATTCCGGAAGCGCGTCGACGCCGCCGGCATTTCCCACCGCCTGATCACCGTGGAAATCACGGAAAGCGTGATCGGGCGCGACCTGGATTTCATGAACGAACAGGTAAACCGCTTCCGGGCCAACGGCTTTGCCGTATGGATGGATGACTTCGGCAGCGGTTATTCCTCCCTGGATGTCCTCCAGAGCATCGATTTCGACCTGATCAAGTTTGATATGAGCTTCCTGCGGAAGCTGGATGAAGGAGACGAGGAAAACAAAACGAGGCTGCTCCTGACGGAGTTCATGAAGCTTGCTTCCCTGCTGAAGTTCGATACGCTCTGCGAAGGCATCGAAACGGAATCACAGGCGGCCTTCCTGCAGGGAATCGGCTGCCGCAAGCTGCAGGGATACCTCTTCGGCAAGCCGGAGCCTTTTACCCCGGCGAAAACTGCCGCAGCAAAATCCCGGTGAAACAGAAAACGGTCCTGTGTAATCGCACAGGGCCGTTCCTTTTTCCATGGATCCGCCTCAGGTTCAGTAGATGCAGATTTCAGCAATCTGGGCGCCGCCTGAATGGGACGGATACGCGGTATTGGATGTGATGATAATCCGCACAAACGCTGCTTCCGTCGGTGCAAAACCGATCAGGACCCGGTTCCCGGTTTCCGCGTCGAACGCACAGGCCGCCGCGGGAAAAACCTCCGTAAAGTTTTCCCCGTCCAGGCTGGCCAGGACGGTGATCTCCTGCGTCCGCGGTTCCCAGATCGCGGAAGGGTTCAGGCAGAAAGCCGCTGCCGTGATCGTGAAGGTGCCTTCCAGGTCGACCGTTACCTCCGCGGGGAACCCCTTGCTTTCCCAGTATGTTTCCACCTTGCCGTCGTTCAGGTTTCGGCTCACGTACACGTCATTGTGGGCGCTTGCCTGCACCGGTTTCCCCAGCGCGTAATTTTCCGTTTCCGGCAGCCGGATAAACTTGTCGGCAGGGTCCGGAAAGCAGGGCGGCCGCTCCGCCTGTGTCTGTTCCGGAGCCGTCACGATCGTCACGATCGTTTCGGCCTCGTCCGGAGCTTCCGTCCATCCGCCGGCCGGAAGCGCCGCGGCCGTCAATACCGCCAGCAGGGCTGCCCATGCTCTTTTTTTCATCTTTGGCTGGCTCCTTTCTCAGCGCACTTCAATCTGTTCGCAGTAATCGTTCACGGAAACCTTCATATCCTCCAGGCAGGTCATCCGGTTCCCCAGGATCGTGATGTCCTGCATCACGACGTTGGTGATGCGGTGTTCTTCATCCTGGCCGGAGAAGCGTGACCGCGGGACCTTCCCGTCCGCTGTTTCCAGGACGGTGAGCCCGTCGACCAGCACGCTGTCGATCGTGCCGAATTCGTCGCGCACCGTGGACCAGGAGGAATTCTGCAGCGTCATTTCGAT
>CAMMYM010000136.1 GCA_946527725.1 uncultured Clostridia bacterium | reverse complement strand
TACTCCCATTCGTCGCCGGAATCTGTCGGCTTTGGGGCATTAGCACAGTTGGTAGGGCGAAGTCCTCCGTCCTCACCCCACAAAGGTCAGGGAGTTGACCAAAATGGACACGTCACCAGACCTGCAGACGTAAAACGCAGGAAACTCCCCCGGAAATCCTTCCGGGACCCATACATGGGGCATTAGCACAGTTGGTAGCGCGCGACATTCGCATTGTCGAGGTCAGGGGTTCGACTCCCCTATGCTCCACAGACCTGGAAGCCTTGAAATTTAAGGGCTTCCAGTGTTTTTTTGTCTATGGTTTAAAATGTACCCGTGATTTCGGACAGTTGGAGTTTTTGACAACCCCTAATGTTCGGACACCACGGTTTTCAGAATCCCCGTTCATCGGACAATGGATTTTTAGAAAACCCTGAATTTCGGACAGAAAGGGATGAGATGGATTGCATTGAAGGAAAACCCTATCCTGCGGACAGCTGGTTTATGAAAGCCCTGTTTCTCGGACACTTCACAAACTTACAGAATAAAAAACATCCCCGGCACCATCCTCCGTCATCACCCGGCAGGAGAATATCAGCTGCCGGCCAGAAACCGCGGTATGCACATCCTCTACCGACCGGACGCCCCGGGTTGCAGCGATATATGAGCACAGATAAGATGAAAGCGCGGAAACATCCTGCGCAATCACCCGTCCGCTCCGCATCATCTCAAACACCTCACATCCCCAGGCCGGATTCTCCCACCATTCCCCGGTGAGCAGGTTCAGCCGGTCCCGAACCAGTTGAGTAACCGCCAAAGATCCGGAAACCAATACAGAAGAAGAAAGCACCGGCAGAATATCGCCGGATGCATCTACAGGACGAAGCAGCAACAAAGAACACCTCCCCGACAGGAAAAAGACAATCGATATGGAATAAATAATATGCAAAAAAGCTGTGACAGGAGAACGAGGAAAATGAAGAAGATCATTGCGAAGATGTTGGTGCTAATCTTTTGCTTAACAGCACTGGTTTCCGGAAGCGGAATTGCAGAAGGAAACAGCATCATCACGATGCAGCAGGAAGCAGAAGAACAGCTGCAAAAGGAACTGGGCGCGTTTGAAATAACCGCAAACCAACGCGAAATGGCCAAAACCAATGAAGCCGGATATCCGGTGCTGGATGCGGGACGGGGAAATCCGAACTGGATCAACACACAAGCAAGATATGCGTATACCCGCTTCAGTGATTTTGCCACGCGTGAATGTGAATTGGACATGAGCCAGGGCACTATGGCCGGCCATGCACAAAAAGAAGGCATCGGTGACCGGTTTGACGCAGCTATGGATCCGGAAAACAGCACGGACGCTTTTTTGATCGCTGCTGTGGATTATTGTGTTTCGACGCTTGGACTGGATAAGGATTCGCTGCTGAAGGAACTGGCGGATGCGGTGATCGGAGACTATTATCCATCCCCCAGCAGATGCCTCCCGTGTACAGAAACGATCCTGAACGCCTACCTGCAGTCGACACTGTACCATGGCGTGGACCTGGCGGGACAAACGCAGGTTTTTCCGACCGAAGGTGGCAGCGCGGCGATGGTCTATATTTTTGACGCCCTCAGTCACAACCGCCTGCTAAAACCCGGGGATCAGATCGCAATCGGAACGCCTATCTTCACCCCCTATATGCAGATTCCGTCTGTTAAAAACTATGGATTGGTTTCCATCGATGTGACCAGCACGGAAGAGGAAAACTGGGATATTGCTGAAACGGAACTGGCAAAACTGGAAGACCCGTCCGTGAAAGCATTCTTTCTGGTAAACCCTTCCAATCCTGCATCTCATGCGTTGTCAGAGAACACCCTGCAACGGTTGGCCCAGGTAGTTGAAAAGAATCCTGACCTGATTATCCTGACGGATGACGTCTATGGAACTTTTGCCGAGGATTTCCAGACAGTTTACAGCGTTCTTCCGTACAATACGATTCTGGTGTATTCTTTTTCCAAGCTTTACGGGGTAACCGGCTGGCGTACGGGATTGATCGCCATGAATCAGGACAACGTCTGCGACCGGCTTCTGCGGGAACTTCCGGAGGAAGACCGGGAATTCCTGCGTGATGAATATGCCATTGTAACCTCTGAACCGGACGAGATGCTTTTTATCGACCGTGTAGTCGCCGACAGCCGTTCCATCGGCCTGTACCACACCAGCGGCCTGAGTACGCCGAGTCAGGTCTTTATGGCGCTGATGTCGCTGACCCACCTTGTTAACGCGGAGGAAGACCCGTATATCCGCCTGGCCAACGAAACGGTACATGCCAGATACACAGCGCTGATGACAGCCCTGGCGCTTCCCGCGGATGACAGCGCCCAGAACGCACAGTACTATACACTGGTAGATGTGCTGGCCCTGGCAGAGAGCCGCTACGGTGCGGACTTCGCTGCCTGGCTGAAAAAAAGCCGGACGGAAATAGACTTTCTGAATGACCTTGCGGGAAAGGAGGGCGTTGTACTGATGTACGGCCCCGGTTTCAGTGCGCCGGAAGGAACGGTACGCATCTCCCTCGCAAACCTGAATACGGAGGACTATGTGGAGATTGCCAGGAGACTGTATGAACTGCTGGACGATTATGCCGCTGAATATGAACAGGAAGCAATGAAGGATGCGGCATGATTCCCGCAAACGCAAACCCATCTGGCTTTATAACTCATCTTGCTCCACAGACCCGGAAGCCTTGAAATCACTTGATTTCAGGGCTTTTCTCTTTTTACCGATAAACGAAAA
>CAMMYM010000135.1 GCA_946527725.1 uncultured Clostridia bacterium | reverse complement strand
ACAGCGAACTGAACGTCGGCACCCAGGATTTCATCCTGCTGCTGGCCAAGCGGGAAGACCTGGTTGACGGCGTGCTGGACGCGGACAAGGTTGCCGCGTATTACTGCCCCGCCGGCGTGATGGTCGAAGTTTACGCCACGACGCTGCACTATGCGCCCTGCAGCGCAAAGAAGGGCCAGGGCTTCAAGGTCGTCATCGTCCTGCCGAAGGGAACCAACCTGGCCAAGCCGGAAATCACCGTGAAGAATCCGGAAGACGAAATCCTCTGGGCCGCCAACAAATGGCTGCTGGCGCATGCGGATTCCTCGGAAGCCGCCCAGGGAGCAAAAGTGCTTATCAAGGGAAAGAATCCCGATATTGCAGACCTGATCTGAACATAAAGGGGAAAAGGGGCACCGCCGTTTTCGGCGGTGCCCCTTCCTGTTCCGGGCATATCAGATTCCGTAGAGTTCGCTGAATTTCTTTTTCAGGTATCCGGTGTAGGCGGCAGGATCCAGCGGGCCGCCCATGGCGGGAAGGAGCAGGTCCTGCGGCTTTTTCAGCATGCCGTACTGGTGGATCCTGTCCGCCAGCCAGGCGGTGACCGGGGAAAGGTCGCCTTTGGCTACAGTGCCCCAGACGTCCACGGTTTTCTCCATTTCGCGGAGCATCTGCACGCCGTAGGCGCTGCCGAGCGCATAGGAGGGGAAATAGCCCATGCCGCCGAAGGACCAGTGGCTGTCCTGCAGGGCGCCGTGCCGGTCGTCAGGTACGTCCACGCCGAGCACCTCTTTATACATGCGGTTCCATTCGCCGGGAATGTCCTTCACGGCGAGGTCGCCCGCAACCATCCGCTTTTCGATCTCATAGCGGATCATGACATGCAGGGAATAGGTGAGCTCATCCGCTTCCGTGCGGATCAGGGACGGCTTGGACAGGTTGATCGCGGAATACAGTTCATCCTCCGATACATCCTTCATCTGGTCCGGGAAGACATCCTGCATGATTTTCAGCAGCGGGGTACAGAAAGCGCGGCTGCGGCCGATCAGGTTTTCATAGAAGCGGGACTGGCTTTCATGGATTCCCATGGTGGCCCCGCCGGCAAGGCAGGTGAACTGCAGGTCGTCGCGGACATCCAGTTCATAGAGGGCGTGGCCGCCTTCGTGGATCACGCTGTACATGCTGGAGAAGGGATCTTCCTCATGATAGTGCGTTGTGATGCGCACATCCCATTTGTTTGTGCTGTCCGTGAAGGGGTGCTCCGTTTCACCAAGCGTGCAGTTCAGCGGATCGAGCCCTTCCATGGCCATCAGCTTTTCTGAAAACC
This sequence comes from uncultured Clostridia bacterium, assembly GCA_946527725.1. GTDB lineage: Bacteria > Bacillota > Clostridia > Christensenellales > Aristaeellaceae > Aristaeella. The sequence goes on along the minus strand of CAMMYM010000135.1, from coordinate 1,493 downwards.
TGCGCTGCTGTGCGACAGGCCAGACCTGCTTCATAAAGGCAGGAAGGGGCTTCTCCCGCGCGGCGACTTCCCGGATCAGCGGGGAAAGCTCCTCCCGAAGCATGCGGAAGAAGGGGTCCAGTGTTTCCATGGACGCACCTTTTTCATATTCGTTCAGCAGCACATCGTACGGGAGCTTATCCGGCCCTTTCAGGGAAGCATAGCGGCGGCTGTAGGCCAGCAGTTTGTCCAGGTATGGGGCGAACATGGCCCAGTCGCTCTTTTCTTTCGCGTCATGCCATACTGCGCCGGATTCATTGATCAGTTCCTGCCAGGCGACGTATTCATCCATGGGCAGGACATGCATGTCGTCGTAGTTTTCCTTCATGATTTCGGCACGGCGGAAGGTGACGGGATCCGCTTCAGCCTGATGCTTCAGGATTGTTTCCAGCACTTCGCCGGTTTCCGGATTCACCAGCTGGCGGTATGCCAGTTCGCTGAGGTAGGCAAGGGCTTTCCCGCGGCCCTTCCAGGAGTTTTTCGGCGCCACGGTTTCCCCGTCCACGCTCAGGATGCTCTGGGCATGGGAAAGGGCATAGGACGCTTTTTCAATTTCGTTCAGTTTTTCAACGGCTTCTTGCAGGGTCATCGTATTCACGCTCCTTCTGCTTTTATTTTATCATACGGTACTTCAAACAGGAAAGAAAAAAATGCTTTACAAAGCAGGGAAGATGTGGTAAGATATCCGCTGTTCGGGGCATTAGCGCAGTTGGTAGCGCACAACACTGGCAGTGTTGGGGTCAGGAGTTCGAATCTCCTATGCTCCACAGATTCTGGAAGCCTTATAAATCAAGGTTTCCAGAATTTTTTTGTCGGGCCATTTTGCGTTTTTTTGCCTTCCGCGCACATTTTCTGCACAAAATCAGTCGAGTTTCAGAATGTTGTGCATTGACTTAGACAATTCTTTGACTTTGTTGTCCTGGGGATGGGCGTATCGATTCAGAAGTGTGCCGACGTCCGCATGGCCGGATATTCCCTGGACCGTTTTGTAATCTGTCGTTTCTCCTGGGACGGAGGGACGGTCTTTTTTGTTCCATTAGTTCGTTCGCCTATAAACAAATAGTCTCCGTTTCCCGGGCTATGAACTCTAAGCTGATTCTGAAAAAGTGGCTTTTGTGGCTTAAGTCTCAGCTCAGATCAGATCAGGGAGGAAATGGGACATACGGACCGGTGGGCGCAGATGAAGCACACGGGGGCGCTGCGGGTGGTGCAGCAGATCCTGGAGCGGCGTATGGCATGACCGGAAGACAGCAATCCTGTTTATGAGAATATGAAAAAACCAGCCGACGGGGGTGGGTCGGTCCTCCGGGACCTGCCCGCTGGGACATCCGCCCCCGCCGCTGGTTTTGCTGCTTTCAATCGTACCGCATCCGCACGACTTATCAGAATGATCACAGCCTACTGAATGCTTTTTTCATACTGTTCTCCATTCCGTTGAAGATCTTTGTTCAGTC
>CAMMYM010000134.1 GCA_946527725.1 uncultured Clostridia bacterium | reverse complement strand
TCCCACTCGTCGAAGGCTTCGTCCATCACGAGAAATCCCATTTCATCGCACAAATCCAGCAGATCCGGATCCGGCGGATTGTGCGCCGTACGGATGGCGTTGCATCCCATGGCCTTGAACTTTTCCAGTCTCTTTCGCCAGACGGGTTTGGGCACCGCGGCGCCGAGACAGCCGGCGTCATGGTGGACGCAGACCCCTTTCAGCTTCCGGTTTTTCCCGTTGAGGAAGAAACCCTGATCCGGGTCGAAGCGAACGGTGCGCAATCCAAAAGGAAATTCTACTCGGTCAGCGATTTTCCCTTTACTCAGCGCCTCCACCCGCAGTGTATACAGGAAGGGATCCTCCGGACTCCAGGGATGGGGATCGGTTATTTCGATCCTTGCTTCGCCCGCGGGATGACGCAGCGTGCTTTGCCCGGCGGTTCGGCCTTCCGGAGTGATCAGCCGGATCCGGACCGAGGACGCATTCTCCGCCGCGCAGCTCACCCGCACCAGCGCGCTGTTTTCGAGAAGCGCTTCCGTCCGCGCAAAAATATGATTCTCAAGCAGCCGTTCACTGTCCGTCAGGGTCAGAAGAACGTGCCGGTCGATGCCGCTGCCGGTATACCAGCGGGAGTCCGCGGTTTCCGTGTGCTCCGCGCGGACGGCGATCAGGTTTTCCCCGGCCCGGATGAAGGGCGTCAGATCAAAGGAAAAGGGGGTATACCCGTAGGCATGCTGCCCCAGATAATGGCTGTTGATCCAGACCCGGGCATGCTTGTAGACTCCCTGAAAGGTCACCTTTACAAGGCGACGGGCGTCCTCTTCCGACAGGAAGAACGCTTTCCGATACCAGCCGATCCCGCCGGGCAGATAGCCCGTGCCGCTGGAGTGCATCCGGTCAAAAGGATGCTCCACCGCCCAGTCATGGGGGAGAGTCACACACGGCCAGGCCCGGTCGTCATAACCCATGTAAAACGCGTCCGGGGCTTCCCCCAGGTGAAACCGCCATTGCAGATCCATATTTCTGCTTTCCCGCATATGTTTTTCCTCCTGACAGATAGAAAGACAGGGATGCCCGCGGCAGAACCGGACAGGCATCCCCGAAAGGATTTAAGGCCTCTCCCGGGTAGGGAGAATCTTACTTCTTATACACCGCATCCAGCTGGTTCTGGATTTCGGTCATGACCATCTCGATGCCGGCATCCTGCAGCGCCTGACGGAACTCGGCCACCAGCGCTTCGGGATCGTCGTTCATGCCGAAGACGATCCGCGGCATATAGGTGTTGTACACGTTGCTCAGGTTATCCATGAACACGCCCACCATGGAGTTGTCATAGATATACTGACCATAGGGATAGTCGATCTTTACTTCGTCATAGGCCGCGTACATCGCGTCGATGGCATCCCAGTCGAGCTGCGCGTTCTTGTACTCGAGGTTGTCATTCCGGCCCCACCAGAAGTTGAAGCTTACGCCGTCGGTGCTGTCTTCGAAGCCTTCGGGACGGGAGAACAGACCCTTTTCATCCACGGTATACATTTCGCCTTCGAAGCCGTACTGCATCAGATGATAGATTTCGGGATCGTTCCGCATCAGGTCGTAGACCATCAGGGCGCGTTCCGGATGCTTGCTCTGGGCGGCGACGGCCATGGCGCCGTGCGTGATGTTCAGGGAGATCAGGTTCTTGGTTTCTTCGCCGAACCAGAAGAATCCAAGGTCAGAACCGGGCTGCTTCCGCTCCATCGTGGTGCGCTCGGTGGTCCAGGTCTGGGTATGATGCTGATGAGCACCGGTCTTTCCTTCTTCCATCTCAACCGCAACGTCGCCGGTGTAGTTCAGCACGTCCGCGCGCCAGTAGCCCGCGTCGGCCCACTTCTTCATTTCCTTCGCGAAGTTAACCAGCTCGTCGCCCTCGATGTAATACCGGCTCAGGGTATAGGGATTTTCCTTGCTCTCGCCGTAGAAGATGGCAACCGGGAAGCCTTCGATGGCGATGTTGCCGGTATGGGAAGTCTGCCAGCCGCCGGCCATCTGGGGGCTGTAGGAGGAACCGTTTCCGTTGGCGTCCCACGGAATCACATCCGCTTTGTTGTCCTTGATGTACTGGAAGTACACACCCAGATCAGCCCAGGAATGCACGCCGTTTTCCAGACCGGCTTCCTTGGCCCAGTCTCCGCGGTACATGAAGCCGTGGTTGGTCCACTGCGCATAGTTGTCTTCCGGCATCAGATAGATTTCGCCGTTGTATTTGCACAGATCCCAGTGAGCCTGAGATACGCTCTCCCAGGTCTTGGGGGCGTAGGTTTTCAGCATGTCCTCGCTCAGGGGCATGAACGCGCCTTTCTGGCTGTTGGGCCATGCGTCCAGCCAGTCTGTCGCGGTACCGATCAGGTCGATATCGCCGCTCTGGGTAGCCAGGGCCAGATTGTACTGGGTCTGCCAGTCGGTCCACTCAATCCAACGGAATTCCAGCTCGGCGTTAACCTTCTCGGTCAGGATCTGGTTGATCGCGGCCAGGACCTCATCCGTGCGGTTGGTGGGCTTGTCACCGGTCACCAGGTACACGATCTTCACGTGCTCGGACGTGTCGATTGCGCTTTCCGCCATGGCGGGGATCATGCAGCAGAGCATGGCCAGCGCCAGCAGCATTGCAACTAGTTTCTTCATACGGGGTTCCTCCTTTAATAAAATATGTTTCAGCCCCGAAGGGCCAAAATCCGAAAACAGGAGAGTGGCGCTGATCCGGGATGCCGGATTTTACGCATGCCGGATCAGCCTTTGACTGCGCCGACGGTCAGGCCGGCCACGAAGTATTTCTGGACAAAGGGATAAAGCAGGA
>CAMMYM010000133.1 GCA_946527725.1 uncultured Clostridia bacterium | reverse complement strand
GGAGCAGGTGCCGATGATTCCCTCCCTTGCCGCGGTGGCTGCGGCGCGGGCCGTGGAAAAGCTCAGCGGCGCGGACGTGAAAATCAAATGGGTCAACGACCTGTATATCGGCGGGAAAAAGATCTGCGGCATCCTCAGCGAAGCCGGCTTCGGAGCGGACGCGGGAAAGCCGGAATACGTCGTCCTCGGCATCGGGGTGAACACGGGGAAAACGGAATTCCCGCCGGAACTGAGGGACATCGCGGGATCCGTCGGGAACGAGACGGGCACCGTTCCGGACCGGTGCCGGCTGGCGGCTGAGATCTGCAACGAGCTCGAGGCGCTGTACGGCAGCCTGGAAACAGGCGCTTTCCTGGAAGAAAGCCGGCGGCGCTCCAACGTGATCGGCCGGGACGTGCTGGTGATCGCGGGCGGCAGGCAGTATCCGGCCCATGCCCTGGATATCGACGGGCAGGGGCGGCTGGTGGTCCGGACGGAAAAGGGCACGGAAACCCTCGGCTTCGGGGAAGTCAGCCTGCGGATGGACGGGGGAGAGCATCATGCCGGATTATGAGGTGATCCGCAGCCGGCGGAAAACCCTGTGCGCCGAGGTCCGGGAAGGCCGCCTGGTGGTCCGCGCCCCGCTGCGCGCGACGAACGAGGAGATCAGCGCGTTTGTCCTGAAAAACCGGGAATGGATCGAAAAACACATGGCCAGGGCGCAGGCGCGGGCGGAGGCCAGGAGCGGCGTCCGGAAACTGACGGAGGAGGAAATCCGCGCCCTGGCGCAGCAGGCGCTGCAGGTGATCCCGGAGCGCGCCGCCTGTTACGCGGCGCGTATCGGCGTCCGGTACGGCAGGATTACCATCCGCCTCCAGAAGACGCGGTGGGGAAGCTGCAGCAGCAAGGGAAACCTGAACTTCAACTGCCTGCTGATGCTGGCGCCGCCGGAAGCGCTGGACAGCGTCGTGGTCCACGAGCTGTGCCACCTGAAGGAACTGAACCATTCCGCGCGGTTTTACAGCGAGGTGCTGCGGGTTTTCCCGGATTACCGGAAATGGCAGAAGTGGCTGAAGGAAAACGGGGACCTCATCATGGCCAGGGCGTTTCCTTGACGTTCCCGGCCCCATCCGGTAAAATACGTGCGGTGAAAACGAAGGAAAAGGAGGCAGCGATGGCATTGGGCAGGATCCGGAAAACCGCGGCGGCAGTGATTGTCCTGGTGCTGGCGCTGCTCGATTTATGCGCCTGTGCGGAGACCGCGGAGGATATCACCTCCCGCTGCCGCTTTACCGCGGGTTCCGGCAGGAAAACGTTCGCTTACTGCAAGGACAGGAATTACAGCTCCTACTGGAAGACGAACAACGGCGACACCGCGTATGTGCAGGTGACCGTACCGGAGGGGGAGACAGCCTCCGGCGTCATGGTCCAGTGGTATGAGCATCCCCACGCCTGGGGCGTGCAGGTCCTGGATGAAAACGGCGAATGGACCGACGCCGGCCATACGGAAGGGCTGTTCCTGGCGGATTACCTGCCCCTGCCGGAAGGCACGAGGGAATTCCGGGTGGCGAACGCCCCCGGGGAGAAACGGCATTTCAACCTGTCGGAGCTGCGGATCTACGGCGCGGGCACCCGCCCGCCGGAAGCGCAGGCCTGGGAGCCCAGCGCGGAGAAGGCAGACCTGATGCTCCTCGTGGCGCACGCGGACGACGAAGTGCTGTGGTTCGGCGGGGCCCTTCCGACCTACGCGGGCCAGGAAGGCAAGGTCTGCCAGGTTTGCGTCCTGGTGCCGTCCATGCCGTACCGCCGGCTGGAGCTGCTCGACAGCCTCTGGACCTGCGGCGTCCGGCAATACCCCGTCTGGGGCAACCTCCGGGACGCATTTGCCGCCACGCTGGAGAAACAGTACAAAAAATGGAACCGGGGGCAGATCTATGCCATGGTGACCGGCTGGATCCGCCGTTTCCGGCCGGACGTGCTCCTGACCCACGATATCTACGGGGAATACGGCCACGGCGCCCACCGGGTCTGCGCGGACGCGGTGATGAAATGCCTGAAAAGCGCCGCCGACAGGAAGAAGTACCGGAAATCCGCAAAGGAATACGGCGTGTGGGATGTGCCGAAATGCTACATCCACCTGTACGACAAAAACGTGGTGGACATGGACTGGCGGCAGCCGCTGGACGCCTTCGGGGGAAAGACTTCCTTTGAAGTCGCAGAGGACGGATTCCGCTGCCATCTTTCCCAGCAGTCGACCAGGTACCACGTTGAGGACTGGGGTCCCTGGGACAACAGCCTCTTCGGCCTGTACCGCTCCCTGGTCGGGGAGGACGAGCTGAAAAACGACTTTTTCGAACATATCGGACAGCTGCAGGAAGCACCGGACCGCTGACGCGGAACGGCGCTTTTTTGCATACAGAAAAAGTACAGACAAATCGCAAACGTTTACATGCCCGAAAACGTTTGCGATGCAGAAAAATCAACCATTTTCCGAAAGAATTTCAACTAAAAAACCGGTTTACAAAATGAATGCGAACGTGTAGAATATGGTCAGTTCATTTCCGGATGGGATATCCGGGAAAAAATAGAAAAGGAGTGTATGATCCTATGAAGAAGATCCTTGCGCTGGTTCTCGCACTGACCCTTGTCCTGGGCCTGCTGTCCTTCGCCTCCGCTGACGAAGCGAAGAAGAAGGTCGGTATTTCGATGCCCACCCAGTCCCTTGAACGCTGGAACCGTGACGGTACCTACCTGAAGGAACAGTTCGAAGCCGCCGGCTACGAAGCGATCCTGACCTATTCCGACAACAAGAATGACCAGCAGGTGAACGATATCGACAACATGCTGAGCGACG
>CAMMYM010000132.1 GCA_946527725.1 uncultured Clostridia bacterium | reverse complement strand
TCCTGCTTTCTTATTTCTTCCGGACGTAGATAAGGGGAAAGTTCAGGATCCGGTCCAGTCCCCGGGACAGGAATTCCCTGTCACGGATTCCATATTCATGGCCGGTGTTGAACCAGTCTTCCCAGGCTTCATCGCAGCATTCAGCCTCCATGACAGAAATTTCACACTGTTTTCCGCATTCTTTTTCCAGCAGTTCTTTCCACCAGCCGGCAGTTTTGAAGCACAGGGAATCATCGCCTTCCGCCCAGGTTTCAAAGAGCGTGCGCATTTCCCCCCGCGGTTCCTCCTTCAGGCCGGGAACAACAATCATCACGGAGCCGCCCCTGCGGAGAAACGGCAGAATCCTGCCGGCAAGTACTCCTTCTTTACATCCGAAATAATGATAGGAGTCCACGCTGACGATGGCGTCAAACCAGTCCTGCGCGAAGGGCATGTCCAGCGCATCGCCGTGGATCGGGATGATCCGGTCTTCCAGGGCAAGTTCCCGGATTCGCTTCAGGTTATCCGTTGCGTTTACCCAGAGATCAAAGGCATAAACGGATTTTGCGGGGGTTTCATTCGCCAGGAAAACAGAGGTCAGGGCCATGCCGCATCCCAGGTCGAGTGTCCTGTCAAAGCGGGTAACAAAGGGATTTCGGCGAAGCAGTTCTTCCAATAACCGGAAAGAATTGGGCCCCATCAGGAACTCTTTGGTGAAGTATCGGCTGTATCTGTTCAGCTTATTCATGAGATCTGTCCTTCCTTTCTGATTCGTGTGCTGTTGTTCCTTCTTTCAGGATGATTACCGCGTCCGGGTCAAACTTGCGGTCCATCGTGTGGGCAGCCTTCCGGTTGGCTACGGTATCAAAGACAATCGAAAAATCATAATCCGGGGGATACAATGCTGAGGCAGGGATAAGGAGCTGCAGGCGGTTATGCCGTACAGTCAGCTTCCGCCCCTGCAGCTGGATGATGACATTGCCGTCTTCATCCGCCGGGCGGTAAACGATGGCGTTCTTTTTATCCGGCAGAAGCAGGACGCTGTCTCCCATGGCAAAATGTTCAAAGCCGCCTTCCTTCCGGATGACCCGGCGCTGCAGGCGGGTGGAAGGAACCGGCATCGGGCAGGTCCGTCCTTCCGGCTTCGCTTCCGGTCCCTGGTCGGTTACCTGGCGTGCCCGGGCCAGGAGCCCCTCATCCATTCCAAGCCGCCGGGCAATTTCGATGGCACAGCTTTTGCCGCTTTTTCCGAGCTCCAGGCGGTAAAGGGGCTGCAGGGAAGCTTGGTCAAAGGCCATCCGGGCAGACACGACATTTTTGGTCTGTTCCGCCCATTGCTTGATCTGCGGGTCATGTGTGGTGACCATAAAGAAGCAGCTGCGGCGGAGCAGCTCCTCCAGGATGGCTGCAGCCAGGCCGGAGCCTTCCGCAGGGTCCGTGCCGCTGCCAAGCTCATCCAGCAGGACCAGGCTGTCCCGGCTGCATTCACGCAGGATGCGGATCACGTTGGTCATGTGGCCGGAGAAAGTGGAAAGATTCTGGCTGATATCCTGGCTGTCGCCGATATCGCAAAGCACCCTGTCCATCATGCCGATGACGGTGCCTTGCCCGCAAGGGATATGGAGTCCGCTCTGGGCCATCAGGGTCAGCAGGCCGACTGTTTTAAGGCAGACGGTTTTTCCGCCGGTGTTCGGTCCGGTGACTGCGATACCGGCATCCGGCAGGAACAGATCCAGGCTGAGCGGCACGCAGGCATCCGGGTCCAGCAGCGGATGCCGCGCATCCACCAGGCGGATCCGGCGCTCCGCCGTGATTTCCGCCGGACAGGCTTTCATTTCCAGGCTCAGTTTTGCCCGGGCAAAGAGTACATCCAGGTCTGTCATGACGCGGACCGCGTCATTGAGCGGCTGCGCTTCGGCAGCGACCCGGTCGCTGAAAGCCCAGAGGACACGGCGCTCTTCCGCATCAATATCGATCAGCAGCTGATCCAGTTCCTGACGCAGGGACCGGACAGCGGAAGGCTCCATAAACACGGTGGAACCTTTTCCGGAAACTTCCACAATACGGCCGGGGAATTGGCTCTGGAAGCGTTTCTGGACAGGAAGCACATAGGTTCCGCCGCGCTGCGTAATATATGTATCAGCCAGTTCTTTTTTATGATGTAAAATAAGCTGGTTCAGTTTTTCACGAATTCCCTGCTCTGCATGTTCCCGCCGGCGGCGAAGGTCACGCAGGGCCGGAGAGGCGTCATCCAGCACGGCGTCTTCCCGGACAGCACGGCTGATATCCTCCTCCAGGAGATCCAGCTCCGGAAGCTCTGTATGCCAGGAGGCGATGGCAGCGCTGAACGGGGCCGCTCCCTGAAGATAGCGGCGCAGGCGCCGGATGGCAGCGCAGAAGCGCGCGACGGAGCAGAGATCCGCGGGTGAAAGCATGCCGCCCTGCATCGCTGCAGACAGACCGGTTTGTGTGCTTTCCGTCTCTGTCAGGGGCGGAGTTCCCGCATTTTCCATTACGCGGCGGGCAGCGGTGGTTTCCTCCATTCGTGCACGGCAAAGGCTCTCGTTCAGGATGGGTTCCGTATTACCCAGGATCCGGTGTGCAGACCTGGAGACGGCCATTTCCTGCAATTGTCTGATGATATGGTCAAAACCGAGTGAAAGCATATCCTGTGTCATGGTGATCCCTCTTGTTCATTTTGATATGACATGAACAAGAACCGGGGAATGCGGCAGGACAGCACTGAAAAATGCAAACAAAAAAGTGCCGGACGCTGCCTGTACCGCGCCATGGCATCAGCAAACAAGCGGTCATGCCACCGCCCTCTTCTGATCAGCCACGTTCCCCGTTACAGAACAGTCTCCAAACACACCTCGTAATGCAGGATTGCCTGCTGTCGTCAGGATCTCTGCTGA
>CAMMYM010000131.1 GCA_946527725.1 uncultured Clostridia bacterium | reverse complement strand
TCGGGAACAACTACATCATCAACGTCAAAGACACGTCCGTGATGTTTATCATCGGCTTCTCCGATTTCTTTGCCGTACATAAAATGGTATCCGGCGCAGTTTTCAAGTATTTCCCGTCGGCATTCCTGGAAATGGGCGGCTATCTTTTCCTGACACTGCTTGCTTCCTTCCTGCTCAGGAAGCTTGAGAAAAAGCTTGCCGGGAAAACCAATTTCGAACTGGTCAACGCAGACCAGCTGATGATGTCGGCAGGAACATACACCTTTCCGCAGGATACAGCTTTGCCGTACGACGAGGTCAGCAAGGAGTATAAAGGAGCGGAAAAATGAGCGAACATATTCTTGAAATACGGCACCTTTCCAAAACCTTCGGGTCCCACGCGGTGCTGAAGGATATTGACTTCACCGTCGACAAGGGCGACGTCACCTCCATTATCGGCGCCAGCGGCAGCGGCAAATCCACGCTGCTGCGCTGCATCAACCTGCTGGAGACCCTGACGACAGGGGAGATCCTTTTCCACGGCCAGGATATCACGAAGGGAAAAATGAACGCTTCCGCATACCGGGCCAAGGTCGGCATGGTATTCCAGAGCTTTAACCTTTTCAACAACCTGACCGTACTGGCCAACTGCATGATCGGCCAGCAGAAGGTGGCCCGCATCCCGAAGGAGGAAGCACGGAAACGCTCCCTGTATTACCTGAACAAGGTCGGCATGGCACCCTATATCAACGCCAGGCCGGACCAGATTTCCGGCGGGCAGAAACAGCGTGTCGCCATCGCCAGGGCGCTTTCGATGGAGCCGGAGGTCCTGCTCTTCGACGAACCCACTTCAGCGCTGGATCCGGAAATGGTCGGCGAAGTGCTGGACGTCATGAAATCCCTGGCAAAAGACAGGATGACGATGCTGGTCGTGACCCATGAGATGTCTTTCGCGAAGGAAGTCAGCAACCATGTGGTCTATATGTCGGAAGGCATCATTGAGGAAGAAGGGGAACCCTCCCGGGTCTTTACGAATCCTGAAAGCCCGCGTACGCGGGAATTCCTGAAACGGTGGCTGAACGGATGAAATCCATTGAAAGAGTTGCCGCGGCGCGGTATAATGAATCCGGATGACAAAATACACACAGCGATTCGGAGGAGTGAAAATGGATTACTGGAAGAATCTTGATACGCTGAAATCCTACCGGGAGATGAAGAACGATTCCTATTCCGTCGACCTGAAAAAGGAACTCGCAGGCGAAAAAGGCGCGGAGAGGGTTGCCAGGTACCAGGTTCCGATGGCAGCCGGGCTGGCCTACAACTACGCGGCAAAACAGGTGGACGACAAAGTCCTCGGGCAGCTGAAGCAGCTGGCGGAAGAAAGCTGCCTGGCCGAAAAGTTTGAGGAATTATATAACGGCGCTGTCATCAATACCGGTGAAAAACGCCTTGTGCTTCACCAGCTTACGCGGGGCCAGCTTGGCAAAGCGGTCGTCGCGGACGGCGTGGACAAACGTGCTTTCTACCTTGAACAGCAGCAGAAAATCGCCGCGTTTGCGAAAAAAGTCCACGGCGGGGAAATCACCAACGAAAACGGCGAAAAGTTTACGACGGTTATCCAGATCGGTATCGGCGGAAGCGACCTCGGACCGCGCGCGATGTACCTTGCCCTTGAGAACTGGGCCAAGACGAACGGATGCTTCCGCATGAAAGCGGAATTCATCAGCAACGTGGACCCTGACGACGCTGCCGCGGTCCTGCGGGAAGCCGACCTCGGAAAGTCCATCTTCGTGCTTGTTTCCAAGAGCGGAACGACCCTTGAGACGCTGACGAACGAAGCATTTGTCAGGAATGCCCTGAAGAACGCCGGGCTCGATGCGTCCAAACATATGATTGCCGTAACCAGCGAAACGAGCCCGCTGGCAAAGAGCAGCGATTACCTGGCCGCGTTCTTTATGGACGACTATATCGGCGGCCGGTATTCCTCCACGTCGGCAGTCGGCGGCGCGGTGCTCTCCCTGGCGTTCGGACCGGAGATTTTCGAGCGCTTCCTGGAAGGCGCAGCAGCGGAAGACAAGCTTGCAGCCGAGAAAGACCTGCTGAAGAACCCGGCCATGCTGGACGCGCTGATCGGCGTCTACGAGCGCAACATCCTCGGCTACCCGGCCACAGCCGTCCTGCCTTACAGCCAGGCCCTGAGCCGTTTCCCGGCGCACCTGCAGCAGGTTGACATGGAATCCAACGGAAAGAGCGTCAACCGTTTCGGGGAGCCTGTACAGTACCCGACCGGCCCCGTTATTTTCGGCGAACCCGGCACGAACGGGCAGCATTCCTTCTACCAGCTGCTCCACCAGGGCACGGACGTCGTTCCGATCCAGTTTGTCGGATTCCGGGCAAGCCAGAACGAAACAGACGTCGAGATCCAGGGCAGCACCAGCCAGCAGAAACTCTGCGCGAACGTGGTTGCGCAGATCATGGCTTTTGCGTGCGGCAAGGATGACGAAAACAGGAACAAATACTTTGCCGGGAACAGGCCTTCAAGCATCATCACAGGCGACCGGCTGACGCCTGAATCCCTGGGCGCGCTGCTTTCACACTTCGAAAACAAGGTTATGTTCCAGGGCTTTGCCTGGAACCTGAACAGCTTCGACCAGGAAGGCGTGCAGCTCGGGAAAGTGCTTGCGAAACGCGTGCTTGCCCATGAAACAGACGGTGCGCTGAAAGCCTTCAGCGACCTCCTGGACATCTGAGGATACATCACGAAACCGCTCCGCAGGAGATTGCGGAGCGGTTTCTTTTTGTTTCACTAAAACCCCACGCTAGGCGTGGGGTTCGGGGAAGCTTATAGCTATACAAATGATAGGAAAACTCCTTTTGCTATAATGCCTCTGCGGTCTGCCAACTGCAAAGGAGCAAAAG
>CAMMYM010000130.1 GCA_946527725.1 uncultured Clostridia bacterium | reverse complement strand
GACGAATGGTTCCTTGAAGCAAAAACAATCCTTGACGGAAAACTGAAGCTGGAGGTTTTCAGCGGCAGCGGCAGTGAACCGGTATATTCTGTCCAGCGTACGATGCATAAAGGAAGGGTCGAACATTTCACCCTTGCAGAAATCATAGAAAAAATAAAACCGGTTTCCGGGAATTATCAGGTCAGGGTATATGAAACTTCCAGGCCGGATGATGTATTCACTTTCCCGCTTAGGCTTATAGACGGGGAAATGCCCCGGAAGGAATTATGCGTCACCGGGGATATCATGCCTTCCGAAGACGCTGATGATGAAACGATCTGGAAAGCCATGACGGAACCTGCTTTTGTCGTGGACGCTGATTACCAGGAATCACAGGACGTTTATTCAGCCTGCGACCTGAAGAGCAGCGTACTTGGAACTTTGCACGGCCGTACACAGTGCCTTTCCGTTTATGAGATCAGCGGCGAATGGGCTCGGGTCGGTGCATGGAACCATGAGGATGCTTCCTATATGGAGGGATGGATTCCTGCAGCACGCCTGACCGCTGTGTATCCTTCGCAGGACTACGGGCTGCTCCTGAGCAAGAAAGACCAGACACTGACGGTGTATTACCGGGGGAAGAAAATCGAAACGCTGATGGTTTCCACCGGGAGAATGGCGGAGAATAAGTATTTCCGGGAAACATCTGCCGGGTGCTATGTTACCGGGCTCCATCGCGTTGATTTTTCCATGCAGGGTTCCAGATACGATTTTGTCATCCAATATGACGGAGGAAACCTGCTGCACCAGATTCCGTATTCTTCTGACGGGCATAAGGATTTCACCAGGGGAAAGCCGTACCTTGGCGCAAAAGCTTCCCACGCATGCATACGCATCCAGGATACCCCGGGACCGCAGGCAGGCCTGAACGCCTACTGGATATGGACGCATATCCCCTACAGGACCAAACTGATCATTTTTGACGATCCCATGGAAAGGGAAAAAGAAAAAGCAGTTCTCAGCGGAAACGTTCCATACCTGGACAGCCGGGCAACCATCATCACAGCTGCCGGTTTACCGGAGGCGGCTGAAGACGGCGAAGCTGTCATCACCTTTGGCGGCGACGTCATTCCGGGAGACAGGGAAGGCGCCCAAAACAACAGGAATTCATTCAAAAAGTGCATTGACCAGTTTGGAACAGATTATCCGCTGAGCCTGTTAAACGACATATTCAGCGGGGATGACCTGACTTATATCAATTTGGCCTGCGTTCTGAAAAGCACAAGCAGGAACGCTGACCAGCGGAAAAAAACCACGGTTCGCGGTTTGCCTGAATACGCAAAGGTTTTTGCAAATGCATCCGTCGAAATTGTCAACCTTGTGAATGACAGGACAAGCGATTACAAGCAGGAAGGCTTTGACTCAACGACTGACTCCCTTGGCGGGATTTGCAACTGGATCGGCCGCGAGCACCCGCTGACGGCAGAAATCAAAGGATGCCTTTTCGGATTTGCATCCTGCACGGAAAAAGACTACATTGCAGACAGGCTTATTATCGATAAAGATATCCGCAGGCTGAAAGAAATCGGGTGTAAATACATCGTTTACCACTGTTACTGGGGAGAAGAAAAGGACCTTCGCCATAATACAATCCAGAATGCGATGGCGAGGGCCTGTGAAAGGGCGGGTGCGGACCTTGTCATCGGTAACGGGCCAAACGCCCCGCAGGGGATTGACTATATCAATAGCATGCCAGTGGTTTACAGCCTCGGAAAACTTGTTTTCGGGGGATCCGCTTCTGTACGGTCCTATGACGCACTTCTGGTTCGCGCATATTTCAACGTAAACGGCGAAAAAAAGGCGCCGCGGATCCAGCTGATACCGCTGCTGTGCAGTTCATCATCAAAAGACCGGGTCAACGATTACAGGCCGCTCATTGCCGAAGGCGAGGACCGTACGAGGATCCTGAATGCGATCCAGCAGGATACTGCCTATACGATCGTAACGGCTCCCTGATCATGAATAAATATAATACGTGCATTCGAGGCGCCCGTTGTAAAGGCGCCTTTTTTTATCAGCTTTACGCCCAAATGACCTTTCAAATGCAGGATCGGACGATATGACACACATGGACCAGGCCGGATGGCGGTTTTTCAGCAGGCAGAGGTCCCGGTAAAGCATCCTGCAGGCTTTCTGGTCGCTGAGTCTTTCCCCGTACGGCGGATTACAGATGAACGTGCCGCTCCCTGCCCGGAGGTTTACTTCCTGCAGCGGCTTGCGGGATACCTGCACAAGCCCCGTTACGCCAGCCTGCCGGATATGCCTGCCGGCCAGGTTAAGCGCTTCTTCCGATATATCCGAACCGGCGATGAACGTATGAGGTTCAGGAACGATACCGGCTTCTTCACGTCTACGGATGCTGCTGAACGGAACATTCCTGAACGGATAAAACTGTTCGATGGCAAAAGGGCGCCGCAGGCCGGGGGCACGGTTTTCCGCCATCCACGCAGCTTCGACCAGGATTGTTCCGGTTCCGCAGCACGGATCATAAAGCGGTGATTCCTTTTTCCACGGGCTGAGCTGGACAAGTGCGGCAGCCAGCGTTTCACGGAGGGGAGCCTCTCCGTTCCAGGTCCGGTATCCCCTCCGGGATAAAGCATCCCCTGAGGTGTTGATCATAACTTTCACAAGATCCGAATGAACAGAAATATGGACAGGCAGCTGCGGCCCTGTTTCGGGGAATTCCTTCCTCCCTGTCGTTCTTTTTACTTTTTCGATAATTGCCTTTTTTGCGACAGCCTGGCAGTCCCTCGGACTCATTATTTTGCTTCTGGCACATTTTGCAGCAACGTTGATGGCTTCGTCGCCCGAAAGGAATTCCTGCCAATTCGCAGACAATACAAGCTGAAAAAGATCCTCAAAGGAGAGGCATACTGCTTCGGCGGC
>CAMMYM010000129.1 GCA_946527725.1 uncultured Clostridia bacterium | reverse complement strand
GAAGAGGTTTACAGCGGCGGAGTGCCCGCCGGGGCAGAGATCACAAAAGCCGGATACACCGTTCCGGCGGACAGTCCGTACAGGAGGCCGGAGGACAGGCAAGCCGCCGCCGGCGGAAACGAATACCTGCCTGACGCAAGGAAGAACCGGAGGAGGCGGAACCGGCTCAGCAGTTTCCTCGGGGACGACGAAAGCGAACCGGGTTTCTTTTACAGGCCTCCCGCACCGCTGATGGATAAAAAGGACGCGTATAACGAACCCGTATATCCGGAAAAATGGAAAGGGAACAGTGATCACGATCCATGACAGAATTCTTCAAAGGCAGCAGGTTTATCGTCCTGACCGGCAATTACGGCAGCGGCAAGACAGAGATCTCCATCAACCTCGCCCTGCACGCAAACCGGCAGGGATCGACCACACTCGTTGACCTCGATATCGTCAACCCCTATTTCAGGACCGGGGAGAAAGCTGAGGAACTGCGCCGGGAAGGCATCCGCGTCCTGATGCCGACCTATGCGATGACCACTGTGGATATTCCGGCGCTGCCCGCAGAAATCCAAAGCGTTTTTACCGTTCCGTCCGAAAAAGTCATCTTTGACGTCGGCGGCGACGACACAGGCGCCGCGGCACTGGGGCGTTATTACCCGTCCTTTATGCAGTTCCGGAAGGAAACAGCGGTGGCGCTCGTCGTGAACTGCATGAGGCCGCTGACACAGGACACGGAAGATATCGCGGACCTGGCGGACCGGATCCAGCGGCGCGGCAGGCTGCGGATCGACATGATGATCAACAATACGAACCTTGCAGGCCAGACGACATGCGAAATGGTCGAACAGGGGGAGGAAACGGTCCTGAAAAGCGCGGAAAAGCTGGGCATCAAAAAGGTGATCACCACCGGCATGGCAGGGATCCTGGAAGCCTGCCGCCTGCGGACGCCGTCCGCGCCTGTTGCAAGGTACATGGTTCCCGAATGGATGGAGGCGCAGGAATGACCGCACTGCCTGAAGCATTTGTCAGCAGGATGCGCCGACAGCTGGGAGACGAGCTGCCGGCTTTTTTGCGTGCGCTTTCCCTTCCCGCTGAACGGGGGATACGAATGAACGGCATGAAACCGTTTGAGGGAATGGAAGCCTATACAGGCGGCGAAAGCATCCCCTGGGCCGAAGGCGGATATTACCTCAGCGAAAGCAGCAAAGCGGGCGCCACGGTGTTTCACGAAGCCGGCGCCTTCTACCTGCAGGAGCCCGCGGCCATGCTTCCGGCGGAAGTTATGGACGTACGCCCCGGGGAAAGGATCCTGGACCTGTGCGCCGCCCCGGGCGGGAAAGCGACGCAGATGGCGCTGAAGCTGCGGGGTACGGGGCTGATTGTGTGCAACGAACCCGTATCCAAACGATGCGCCGTCCTCAGCAGGAACATGGAGCGGATCGGTATTCCGAACAGTATCGTCACCAACAGCTATCCCGAAGCCCTGCCGCATGCATGGGACGGGGTGTTTGACGGGGTCCTCGTGGACGCACCCTGCTCCGGCGAAGGCATGTTCCGGAGGGATCCGGAGACGAGGCTTGAATGGACGGCGGAACAGGCATCCGGGTGCGCGGTGCGGCAGGACGGGATCCTGGACGAGGCCGCACGGTTCGTCCGGCCGGGCGGCAGGATCGTCTATGCAACCTGCACCTACCATCCGGAGGAGAACGAAGGGACGGTCCGGCGCTTCCTGGACAGGCATCCGGAGTTTTCCTGCGAGGCGTTTACCGCCGGAAGCATCAGCAGCGACGGATGCTACCTGTGCCTGCCGCACCGCATCCGGGGAGAAGGCCAGTTTGCGGCAAAACTGCGGCGCAGCGGCAGCGCAGGCCCCGCAAAGCTGACAGTGCCGTTTCCCCGGCCAACCGCGGCCGAAACGGAAACGTTCAGCCGGCAGTTTCCCATGCTTCCGAAGCCGAACGCAAAGTTCGGCAATACGCTGGCCTGGGTTCCGGAAGCACCCGGAACCGCGGGGGTCAAGATCCTCAGGGCCGGACTGCACCTCGGGGAAACCAGGGGAAAAACAGCTGTTCCGGACCATGCGGCCGCTGTTTCCATCGGCGCCGGGGATTTCGGGATCCCGGCTGCAGACTTGACGGCAGGCGAGGCCGCAGCGTACATTGCAGGCGAGGAAATCCGCAGCGGCGGCACAGGATGGCTGCTGATGCAATACCGGGGATTGCGGCTCGGATGGGGCAAGGGGAGCGAGGGACGGATCCGGAACCATTACCCCAAAGGGCTCCGAAAAGGCGGAATCCTCACCGAGCCTTGAAAATTCAAAGAAAAAGCTTGACTTGCCTTTGCGTTTGCGGTATTATCTTCGTTGGCATCAAAAGCTCCGCTAGCCCCGGTAGCTCTTGAAACTGATCCTGGCATGCGACCATCATGGCAGGAACGATCTACCATCACATGGGGAGGAAAATCCTTTGAAGACTTATATTCCGAAGACTGCAGACATCGACCGGAAATGGTATGTCGTAGATGCAGATGGAATGGTGCTCGGCCGCCTGGCCAGCCAGGTCGCGGCGATTCTCCGCGGCAAGAACAAGCCCATTTATACCCCGAACATGGACACCGGTGACTATGTGATCATCATCAATGCTTCCAAGGCCGTGCTGACCGGCAAGAAGCTGGACCAGAAGATTTATTACCACCACAGCGGATACGCCGGCGGACTGAAAGAAACCAAGTACCGCAAGCTGATGGCTGAAAAGCCCGAGTTCGCGGTTCGCCATGCGATTGTCGGCATGCTGCCGAAGGGACCGCTTGGCCGCCAGATGGCAAAGAAGCTTAAGATCTATGCCGGTGCAGAGCATGACCAGGCTGCCCAGAAGCCTGAAGTGCTTGAACTGAAGTAAGACGCGGAAAGGAGATATTTGAGAATGGCTAAGGGAGAATACAGTGCTGTTGGCCGTCGTAAGAAAGCCGTTGCCCG
>CAMMYM010000128.1 GCA_946527725.1 uncultured Clostridia bacterium | reverse complement strand
ACCACCTGGGGGATATCCTGGAGGCTGTGTTTGATTTGGAAGTGGAACGGTTTTCGCTGGGAGGGCTGTTTGAGAAGATCAGCGGACCCCTTCCGGCGCCTTGAGGTTGCAGATGATAACCCCTTCCGGACCTGATAACCCCTTCCGGCGCTAAAGCGCCACCTTCCCCTAAAGGGGACGGCTTTTGGAGCCGCAAATCCTAAAAGGGACGGCTTTTGGAGTCCTGGAGCTTGGATAGGGGCGGTAGGAGGAAGGCCGGAAGTGTTGACGGAAAAGGGTTTGCGTTAGGGATGACTAACCCAAAATATTCCGGAACAAAGGAAAAACACTTTTCAGAAACGGGGAAATATGGTATCCTTATTAATCGTGAAAAAGGACTTTTGCGTTTTCCAGCAAAAGGTTCAAAATACATAAGGAGGTCAAGGACGGTATGCCTGACAACAAGGAAAAATACGCAAAGCTGCAGGAGGTTATCGAGAAGCGCAAAGGCGAACGCGGCGCTGTGATGCCCTGCCTGCAGGAGGCCATGAACATCTTCGGATATGTGCCTCAGGATGTTCAGGAGATGATCGCCGACGGGCTGGGTGTGACCCTGTCCGAGGTGTACGGTGTCTCCACCTTCTATTCCCAGTTTTCCCTGAAACCCAAGGGAGAACACGTAATCGGCGTGTGCCTGGGCACAGCCTGCTACGTAAAAGGCAGCCAGAAGATTATCGACAAGATCTCCGAAGAGCTGAAGATCCAGCCCGGTGATACCACGGAAGACGGTAAGTTCACCCTTAACGCAACCCGCTGCCTGGGCGCCTGCGGCCTTGCCCCTGTCATGATGATCGGCGACGAAGTTTACGGCCGCCTGACGCCGGATCTCGTGCCGGGCATCCTGGACAAGTACCGTGCGTGACCTGAGCCTGCATCTGCTGGACCTGGCGCAGAACAGCATCACGGCAGGCGCGAGCCTGGTGACGGTGCGGCTGACGCTGGATGAAAGCGGGATGCTTACCATGCAGCTGGAGGACAACGGCAAGGGCATGAGCCCGGAGCTGCTCCAGCGCGTGACCAGCCCCTTCGCGACGACCCGGACGACCCGCAAGGTCGGGCTGGGGATTCCCATGATGAAGGAGAACGCCGAAAAGGCGGGCGGAAGCTTCACCCTGGAGAGCGAAGAGGGAAAGGGCACGGTGCTTACCGCGTCCATGGACACGAAAAACATCGACTGCCTGCCCCCGGGGGACGTGAGCGGAACGCTCCTGAGCCTGATGCTGACCAACCCCCTGGCGCCTGATTTCCGGATCGAGAGCAAAAGCCCGAAAGGGGAAAGCGCTTTTGACACCCGGGAGGTACGCGCGGCGCTGGGCAGCGACATCCCATTCAATGAGCCTTCCGTCGCCGCATGGCTGAAGGAAGCGCTGGACGAGGAAATGAATACAATCTTTGGAGGTGTATGGATATGAAATCTTTGGCAGATCTCGAAGCGATCCGCGCAAGGACGCTGGAAAACATCAACATGCGGAAGGATGAGGACGCAGCCCGCGTCGTGATCGGCATGGCTACCTGCGGCATCGCCGCCGGCGCCCGCCCCGTTATGCTGGCGTTTATGGAAGAAATTCAGAAGCGGAACCTGCAGCATGTGACCGTCAGCCAGACCGGCTGCATCGGCATGTGCCGCTACGAGCCCATGCTGGACGTGATCCTGCCCGGCAAGGAAAAGGTAACCTACATCCATGTGAAGCCGGAAATGGTACCGCGCATTGTTTCCGAGCACATTGTTAACGGCCATCCGGTGGAAGAATACACCATCGGCGCCGCGAAAGACTGATTAGAGGAGGAAAACCCAGATGGAGCTTTATCGTTCTCATGTGCTGGTCTGCGGCGGCACCGGCTGTTCTTCATCCGGATCCGCGAAGCTGATCGAACGCTTCGAGGAGCAGCTGAAGGAAAAGGGCCTCGACAAGGAAGTCAAGGTCGTCCGTACGGGCTGCTTCGGCCTGTGCGAAGCGGGCCCCGTTGTTATCGTTTATCCCGAAGGAACCTTCTACAGCCGCGTCAAGGAAGACGACGTGGATGAGATCGTTGCTGAGCACCTGCTGAAGGGCCGCAAGGTCCAGCGCCTTGTCTACGTGGATCACAAGACCCACGAGACCACCGTGCAGAAGAGCCTGAGCGAGATCGGGTTCTACAAGCAGCAGATGCGCGTCGCGCTGCGGAACTGCGGCGTCATCGACCCCGAGAACATCGACGAATATATCGCCTTTGACGGCTACAAAGCGCTGGCCAAGGCGCTGACCGAGATGACCCCCGAACAGGTCATCGACGAAATGCTGAAGTCCGGCCTGCGCGGCCGCGGCGGCGCCGGTTTCCCCACCGGCAAGAAATGGCAGTTTGCCCGGGCGAGCCAGGCGGAGCACAAGTACTTCGTCTGTAACGCTGACGAGGGCGACCCCGGCGCGTTCATGGACCGCTCCCTGCTGGAAGGCGATCCCCACGCGATCCTGGAAGCCATGGCCATCGGCGGTTACGCCATCGGCGCGGACGAAGGCTGGATCTACGTCCGTGCGGAGTACCCGATCGCCGTCAAGCGCCTGGAGAAGGCCATTGAACAGGCCCATGAATACGGCCTGCTGGGCAATGACATCTTCGGCACCGGCTTCAATTTCGATATCCACATCCGCCTGGGCGCCGGCGCGTTCGTGTGCGGCGAGGAAACCGCGCTGATGGCCTCCATCGAAGGCCGTCGCGGCGAACCCAAGCCGAAGCCCCCGTTCCCGGCGGTGAAGGGCCTGTTCGACAGCCCCACCAACATCAACAACGTTGAAACCCTGGGCAACGTGGCCCAGATCATCCTGAAGGGCGCCGACTGGTTCCGTTCCATCGGCACCGAGCGCTCCACCGGCACGAAGGTCTTTGCGCTGGGCGGCAAGATCAACAACACCGGCCTGGTCGAGGTTCCCATGGGAATCCCGCTGCGCACCATCATCGAGGACATCGGCGGCGGCTGCCCGAACGGCAAGAAGTTCAAGGCCG
>CAMMYM010000127.1 GCA_946527725.1 uncultured Clostridia bacterium | reverse complement strand
CAGGTTGTTGTTCCGCCAGCCGATATCCTGGCTGGTGCTGTAGGGAACCATCTTGGCAGCATCCGCGCCCAGCAGGGTCTCGGCGTTGTCGCGGAAGGCGATCAGGCAGGCTTCAAACTCGGCTTTGTTGGTGGGCAGGGGCATATTCAGCTTGTCCAGCCAGTCCTTGCGGATGAAGGTGTTGATGCGGGCATTGTTGACCAGGCGGGTTTCCAGCGCCCACAGCTTGCCGGTCTCGGGATCCTTGTCCCAGTAGACGTTTTCTTCGCCCAGCAGGTTGAACATATTCGGCAGCAGGTCCTTGTACTCCTCGATGTAGGGAGCCAGGTCGATGATGCCGCCCATGTCCGCGTAGTTCAGGATCGTGGGATAGGCGTAGGTGTAGATGACATCGGGAGCGTTCTGGGCGGCCAGCAGGTTGCCCAGGTCCGTCTCGTCATCCCAGCGGCCGCACACGGAAAATTCAACTTCCACGTTGTACTTTTCCAGCATGCCCTTGCGGATGTAGTCTGCGAAGGGGGACGTCTCGGGAACGTTGTCACCGCGCTGGAAAAGACGCACGGTGATGTGACGGGTCTCGGTGAACTTGCCGTCCACAAAACCCTCGTCCGCCGCGAAGGCGGAGGTGATGCCCAGCGTGGCAATCAGTGCCAGCGCCAGTACCAGAGCCAGGATTCTCTTCATGGTTATTCCTCCTTTTAATTATTTCAAGGGTTTTCCACCCTTAAAATTTCCAACGTATGTGTTCGCAGCCTCAATCATCCCTTGACTGCCCCAATCGTAACGCCGCTGACGAAGTAGCGCTGCAGCCAGGGATAAACCAGCAGAATCGGAACGGTGGCAAACATAACGGATGCCATCTTCAGCGTTTCACTCAGGCCCGGCATGGCAAATCCTTCCTGGGCAGCCGCTTCGCCGCTGCTGGCGTTCTGCAGGATGTTGTACAGGTACAGCTGGATGGGATAAAGATCCCGGGTCTTCTTGATGTACAGCAGCGCGTCGGAGAATCCGTTCCAGCGGCCTACCGCGTAGAACAGCGCCAGGGTTGCCAATACCGGTTTGCTCAGGGGCAGGTAAACCTGGACCAGGATCCGGATGGGCCCGGCGCCGTCAATTTCCGCTGCCTCCCGCAGGGATTCCGGAACGCTGTAGAAGCTGGAGCGCATGATAATCATGTTGTACACGCTCAGGCAGCTCGGGATCACCAGCACCCAGACGGTCTCCAGCATGCCCATGTTGCTGAGCATCACGTAGTGCGGGATCATACCGGCGCTGAAGTACATGGTGAATACGATGAACCCGTTCAGGAACTTCCGGCCCTTCAGCTTGTCATAGGTCAGCGGATAGGCGCAGATCACCGTCATGAAAAGGCTCAGCAGCGTACATCCGATGGTCAGCAGGGCAGTGTACCACAGGGAATGCACAAACCGCTCATTCTTCAGGACCGTCTTGTAGGCTTCGAAATTCAGGCCCTTGGGCCAGAGCGTCACCTCGTTCCGGATCAGGTACCGCGTATCCGAGAGGGACCGGGCCAGCACGTTCAGCATCGGCAGCAGGCAGACAAAGATCAGGACGATACACACGGCAACGATCACAAAGTCGCCGAATTTTGTGGATTTCGATTTAATCATACGCGTCCTCCCTCCCTTACATGATGCCGCGCTCGCCGAAGCGCTTGGCCAGGAAGTTGGCACCGAAGAGGAACAGCACGCCCACCACGGACTGGAACAGTCCCACAGCTGTCGTCAGGCTGAACTGTCCGCCGCCGTTGATGCCCTTCTGGTAAACATAAATGGAAATCACCGTGGATGCATCCGTAACCAGCTTGTTGCTCAGGGCCAGGGGCCGGTCAAATTCGCTGCCCAGGATATAGCCCAGCCGCATGATCAGCAGCACGATAATGGTAGGCCGCAGGCCGGGAAGCGTAACATGCCAGATCCGGCGGAACCGCCCGGCGCCGTCCACGGCGGCAGCCTCATACAGCTCGGGGCTGATGCCGGTCAGGGCCGCCAGGTAAATGATGGTTCCCCAGCCCGCTTCTTTCCAGATGCCCAGGCCGATGTAGGATCCGACCCACCAGCCGGGGTTGCTCAGGAAGGGAATGACAGCATCCTTGTTGCCCGTCGCGTTCTTGTACAGGATGTTGACCAGGCCGTCATTGTCCGCCAGCAGCCGCAGCGCCAGGGAGGAAATGATGATCCAGCTCAGGAAGTGGGGCAGGTAAAGAACCGTCTGGGTAAAGCGCTTGAACTTCTTGAAGGCCAGCTCGTTGAGCACCAGCGCCATCAGGATCGGCGCCGGGAAGCCGCAGATCAGATCCAGCAGGTTCAGCTTGATGGTGTTTTCCAGCGACCGGAGGAAAAGCTGGTCCTTGAAGGCCTTGATAAACCATTCGAAACCGTTGTTCTTGGCCCAGGCCACAAACCACGGCGGCTGGATGATGTTGTTCTTCTTGAAGGCCATCAGGATGTAGGCCATGGGGATATAGCGGAAAATAACAAAGAACGCAATCGGGAGCGCCAGCAGGAGATACAGTGTCCAGTACCGTTTCAGATAGGTGTTCCAGTTCGTGCGGGGCCGGTGGATTTCCCGGCTCAGAGAGGGCTGTTGTACCTGACTCAACCAGCATCTTCCTTTCTTGAAAAGCAGCAGAGCAAAAAAACGATGTGTAAAAAACAATATATCGTTACCATATTCTGCAAGTTCATTGTATATGCAAAATCCATTTGCTTCCATGCTGATTGTGCTTGAAAGTATGCAAATCTTGCTTATTCCCGGCATCTTTTTTCCTTGACGCCCGGTGTTCCGTCGGATATGATGGAACCAGGAAACAGCCGGACGGCTGAGAACATGACAAGGAGGAAACATCCATGAAGTACGAGTGCCCCTGCGGTTACGTCTATGACCCTGCAGTCGGTGATCCGGACAGCGGCATCGCTCCCGGAACCGCCTTTGAGGACATTCCCGAAGACTGGGTCTGCCCGGTTTGCGGCCTGGGAAAGGATGCCTTCACCCCGGCCTGATCACAG
>CAMMYM010000126.1 GCA_946527725.1 uncultured Clostridia bacterium | reverse complement strand
AGGCCAGGATCCCGAAGCACCGGTCCCCGCCGAACTCCGATTCCAGCTGGTTGCCAAGGTATGTCGTCCCATCCTTCAGGAACCTGGCTTTTTCCCCGCTTGGCAGCGGATAGGCGAGATTGACATCCCTGCCCACCAGCGCGTTCAGTTTTTCGACTTTCGGCAGGCCCGGAATGTGAAGGTCATTGATCTCCCGGATCAGCTGCTCCTTGAATGCCTCAAACTGACCGCCGTCACTGAGCTCTTCATACCTTTTCCAGTAGTCCAGCTGCGGCAGCGTCTGCTTCAGGTAATTACGGGCCTGCTCCTCTGTAAATCCTTGCGGAACCATGTGACGGACGCTGATATCGATCAGGTCCTCCATCTTGCTGTAGGTATATGCCCCGTCGGCATAACACCACTGGCAGTAGTCCTCATTGATTGTGCCGTCTTTTTCCCGGCTGAGGAGCGCGTCCTCCAGCGGCATGCCGCAGCATTGGCAGATCAGCTGCCTCGGCGCGCCAAGCAGGGTATTGATCGACACATTGTATAATCTGGAAAGCAGTTTCAGCGTTTCTGTATTGGGAACCGTATCCCCGTTTTCCCATCGGGAAACCGCCTGCCGGGTTACAAAAACCTTTTCGGCCAGTTCATCCTGGGACAGGCCGAATTTTGTCCGCAGATCAAGCAATACGTCCTTTGTTGTCATCAGAATCACCTCCGGATTTTTTACAGCCTGATTGTATTGCGTATCACACAGCTTGACAAGCAACAGGCAGTTGCCTCCCTGGTTTGCTCCTCTGAACCGTTTGTCAGGCGCACCGGCGGCCTGTCTCTGAAACACGGATCCGCCCGGGCAACCGATTCCGGTGCCGGATCTCCGTCCTGGCAAATAAACCGCGCCCGTGATTCTCTCTTGACGCTTCACCATTCCTCACCGAAGCCGCCGTACGGGATATCGTTTACCAGGCAGTATACAGCATTACCGATGTCTTCCCTGTCCGGTTCCCCGCCTTCCCTGGCACAGCATTCAAACTCGTCGATTACAAATTCAATGATTGTCATGTCGATGAAAAGCGGCAGCTTCTCCAGCATCCTTTCCGAAACATCCGTTTCGCTCCGGTATCCTTCCAGAATCTTCCCGAAGTACCGGTCCATGCAGGCCATCCGCTGCCCGGCATCGCGTATATGCCGGTACCAGCCGACACCGTGCGTCCAGAGATGGGCCAGGTCGAACATATACCAGCAGTAGATGCAATTGTCAAAGTCAAAGGCTGTGATGTCGCCCGTTTCAAGATCAACATGATAGTTGCCGTCGCTGAAGTCGAAATGGACAAGTCCGTAATCCTTCGGATCCGTTGGAAGCGTCCGGTACTCCTCCAGCCGCCTGCAGACCGCCTGCTTCAGATCCGTATAGGCATCCGGGATCAGGCGGTCGATATATTCCATTGTGTATTTGTCTGAAAACGCACCCCGGCGGTGAACCGGCCTGTACTGTCTGGACAGCCGGTGAATGGCTCCCAGCGCCTTGCCTGTATTGCAGAAATATTCATCCAGCGGGACGCCTTCCCGGTATCGGTATCCGTTATCACTCAGCAGCATTCCCTTTGCGTACTCAAACAGGGAAAGAAAGGCTGTTGCCTCGCTATACTCGATACGTTCAACCAGTTTCCCCCGGACAGAGGGAATCACATCCGCTACAGGCGCACCGTTCAGGGCAAGGTATCGGACGAACTCCGTTTCCGCAAGGTACTCCTCTTCCGTCCGGTCGCCCAGTGCCGAGATCCGGAGTACATACCTGTTCTCTCCGTTCAGGCTGCAGATATACACCTGGTTTCGCCCGCCCTCATGGCCGGGTACCGGCCGCAGTTCAAAACTGTCAAGCGCATACAGTTTTTTTGCTTTTTCCGTCATCATCTTCCAGTCCCCCTCCCGTGTCTTTGGAGCGCCGCGTTCCTTTTGCGCCGTTCCATGGCAATGTTCATCATCTTCTCATTCTTCCGGATCTTGCTCCATTGATTCTCTTTCTCCAGCCTGCTGAACATCTTCCATCTTTCGGCGGAGTACAATTCTTTTTCTTCATTTCGCACAAGGTAACGGTCCCTGTGAACCTGTACCACTCGGTAAACCTGATTCAATGCTTTGATTCCTCCTTACTCATTTCCGTACCTGCTTGCGGTAGCGCCAGGTCGTTTTGCCGAAAGAACCTGTATAGGCAAGTTCCTCCCAGCCGTCCGCATACAGCTGTTCGTTCCTCCCGGTTTCGCGGTGCTGGTCTCCGGGCACATCCAGCAGCCAGCCGCCGGGTTTTGCGACCCGCGCCAGTTCATCCACTTCCTCGCGGAAAAAGTCACCGACCACGTGCCCGCTCATTACAACGTCAAAGCTGTTATCCGGAAACGGCAGACAGTGGCAGAGCCCGTCACAGACCCTCATATTCCTGATGCCCTTTCTTGCGATCTCGTCGCGCAAAAATTCCCGCAAAGCATCCACCGGCTCGCTGGCCACCGCAAACGCGGCTTTCTCCGCAGCGGCAAACGCCAGCCTTCCTGTTCCGCTTCCGACGTCCAGGACAATCTTCCCTTCCAGGTTGCACATCTCAAACAATCGTTCTTTGTTCCAGCCATAGATAAAGTCGCATTTTTCTGTCATCACTTCCGGTGTCGTGTATATCACAAAGTCTTCGAATTCATCCATGACCCTGGTCTCCGCTGCCCGGATCTGTTCAGGCGTGTATCCTTCATGTACCTGGGCGGTCAGTGCCTTGAGCTTATCTGCCATCTCCGGGCATTTTTGCCTGAAGAGCCACGCTGTCTTCGGATTCGCTTTCAGTGCGATTGCCATGGCGCTTTCAGTCTCTGCATTCAGGCATTCAAGCATCAGCCTGATCTGAAAGCGCTCCATGCGGAGCATACAGTCAAAAGAATAGTTTTCCGTATTGATCCAGCCGATATTTCCCATCATGTTCCTCCTTAATTTGTACGCAAAAAAACTGCTTATCCGCCACGGATAAGCAGCCGGTCAAACCGAATATATACCGGGGATTATTCCGGTCTGCTCTTCGGATGATCGGACACAAAACCTGTACGGATAGAGTTCGCAGTATTTACGGTCACTGCCGCCCGTTCATTCATCACTGTCCGCATACGAAGAGCCCCCT
>CAMMYM010000125.1 GCA_946527725.1 uncultured Clostridia bacterium | reverse complement strand
GCACGGATCATATAGCGGATCTGCGTCACGCCGTCCGGGCCGGTTATCGTAAGGCGCAGCATATCGTCCTGCTGCATCCCGATGCGGACATATCCGCTTTCCGTATCCCCCGCCAGCGCGCCGGTCTCCGTATTCAGCCGGACCATCGTATCACCCAGCTCAGGCCCGCCGAGAATAACGGTCCGGCCTTCCACATACAGGTCGGTCCCGTCCGCAGCGGGAACGGCCGCACCGTTCCGGTCCGCGTAAGCGCAGACCCAATAGCCGTTCAGGATGCCTTTCGGAAGCTCTGCCAGCAGATCCGCCGGCGTATAGGATTCAACCGGTTCCCGGGAAAAATACACGCCCTGCCCGGTCCACTCCAGCAGATCGCCGGCCGCCGTAATCTCCGGAGGGCGAACGCCATCCAGACAGATGCTGCCATCCTGCGCTTCCCAGGTGCCCGCAACGGGATCCCGTCCTGCAGCGGCAAGCGTATAGGTTCCGTCCTCCGCGAAGTTCAGGCGGATGCATGTTCCGTTGATGATCGTATACCAGTCGCCGGTAAGCGCGGCAGCGTCTCCGGTCGTCTCCTCTGCCATGGCACCGGGAAGCAGGAGCATCCCCAGCACGACAAGGATAGCCAGCAGCTTTTTCATATCCATTCCCCTTTCGGAAGTCATATCTCCTGACGTATGCGCAGCCATCGGTGCATCAGTTTGTGCTTAAGGTGACCCTTGCCGGTATGCCCTCGCCGTTGGAGTACAGCGTCGGCGTATACTGAATGGTAACCTCGTTTCCCTTGGCATCCTGGACCGTGATCTGATAGGTGACCTGGCGGTAGGACCATCCGCCGTCCATCTGAACGTTCTTATACCGGTAGAACCAATCCTGATACGGTGAGACGTTCTTCGCAAAGTCGAGCTTTTCGTGGGGCATATCGCCCTTCACATAAATCTTGTAGGGAGGCAGGCCGCCCTGGAAGAAGAAGCGCGTGGAGATCTGCGGCTCATATTCCTTATCCTCAGCCATGACCTCGACCGTCTCGATATAGGTCAGTTCCACATAGACGTCCGCAGGCTTGCTGAGCTTCCGCCGGCCGGTATGCGGGTCATAGAACTCACAGCAGTAGCTGGTGCTGATCTGCTGCGCGTTGCCTTCGCGGGTAAGGTGGCGCCCGCCGGGACCCTTCCAGTCCGTATAGGGTACGTTTTTCCCGCCGCCGGAAGCGACATACCACCGGGTTTCCAGCTCCGTTCCGGAAGCGGAGATCGCCAAAGCATCCAGCGAGAAAGAATAATGATCGCTCTCGTCATACGGCAGAACCATGCCCTGCGGTTGCTCCAGAATCCAGATATCGCCGGCATAGCCGACCCGCATATTCTCCACACGCAAGTAATCCCCGTCAGCATCGCTGACAGTGCAGGCATATACGGCACCGGGCTCATAAACCTGTACTGTCGGATAGTCCCACAGCACGTCCTCATGGAAGATCGACGGATCGTACGGGCTATGTTCCGTTTTGGTCCAGTGATAGGTGTACGGTTTCCTGCCGCCTGTCACCGTGACGGTCAACTCAGTGCAGTCCCCCTGCTTCATGATATCAGCGTCAGCCGTATAATCCACAAGTGTCAGCCTTTCGTAATCCGAGATCACTGCATAATCCGACCAGGCGTAAATCCCGTCGGCATCCTCGACATAAATGTTATACCATCCAGCCTCGCTGACGCTGAACTGGCATTTGTTCATTTCCGTTTCGATAACCTCGTTGTCCCCGTTGGGATTGAAGAGGTGGAACCTGTACGGAGCCTTGCCGTCCACCACGGTCATGCTCAGCATGCAACTGCCGTCCTTCGGCAGAGTGCCGTCCTGGGGTTGTTCAACAATGGTCAGCCCGCGGTAGTCGTATTCGGAAGTACCCACGGCCTTCCTGCCCATCTTGTCGGTGACCTCGCACCGGAAGAATGCATAGCCGCCGTTGGAAACGACAGTGATGTACACTCCGCCGTCCGGCTTCATCACGGATTCCATGGGCGTCGTGTTGTTGTACCAAATGATGTCATACGGTTCCACACCGCCCGCAGCCCACGCGCCAAACTCGAAGGTTTCTCCTTCTCGCAGGAGCACCTTGGGCGAACAGCTGATGGTCAGCGGATTCGCATCATACAGCAAGGACGGATCGGACGTAACTTCCTGCGCTTCCGTAGTGTCGGATACAATGCAGTAAACAGCCACCCCGGGCTGGAGGTAATATTTCTCATTGGTCGCATCAAAGTCCGGTTCGGTGCTGGTGATGACCAGGTACGGTATGCCAGTTCCCCAGTCTGCGTACCATTTGTAGATATAGTTTCCGTTGCCGCCCTCCACCTTGACGGTCACCTTGTCATGCTCAACGAAATTAGCGTTCTGCGGCTGTTCCACAATACGCAGTTCCCTGTAGACGTCCGCCGTATGGGAATATAACCCCGTCTTATTGTCACCAACGATACAGTAATACGAGCCAGGTTCGGAAACGGGGTACGCGGGGCTGTCTTCTCCGACCCGCTCTTCAAACACTTCGCCCTTCAGCTCATACTTCCGAAACCAGCTGTAGTGGAGGGGCGGATTGCCGCCGGTGGCTTCCACGGTCAGTTCAAACGTACCGGTCTCCGGAAGAATGCCGCCCTGGGGGTGCTGGACAATGGTCAGCGGCTCCGTCTCCGGGGCATTCGGATCTTTCGGCGGAACGTTGCGGAGCTTGCCCATAAAGACGGAAATGGAACTGCTGTCATCCTTCACGCTTGCCGGAATGGTTTCCTTCCGGGTGTGGGACGGGTCGCGCGTGCAGGTATAGAGGATTTCACCGTCCTCCAGGTATCCGGCCTGCTTCATAACAGTCCCGCTGTCCCAGCTGTGTCCCAGCGGAGCGGTATCCGTCTGCGCAGTCAGAACCGTTCCGCACACGGCGCACCTGCTGCCCTCCGTTTTGCCCCCTTCAGTACAGGTCGCCGCAACAGCAGGAATGGGTTCCGGCTGATGTCCGGCCACGGGAATGCTCTCCGTCCGGGTCGCTCCGCAGCGGGTGCAGGTAAAGGTTCTGACGCCTTCCGACGTACAGGTGGCTGCAGTGGTCACGGTGCCGCCGTCCCAGGCATGGCCCGGCGCGGGGATATCCTGCGGCGCAGTCAGATCCGCACCGCACACATCGCACCTGCTGCCCTCCGTTTTGCCCCCTTCAGTACAGGTCGCTGCGAAAGCAGGAA
>CAMMYM010000124.1 GCA_946527725.1 uncultured Clostridia bacterium | reverse complement strand
TATGAACCACAGCCTCCAAAAAGATATGTAGGCGTTACCGAAAGATAAAAGAAAGCGGAGATTCCAACCGGAATCTCCGCTTTTATGATGAAATCGATCAGGCTTTTCCATCGCAGCCAAGCACATCAACGATCTTATGAGCGACCATATCATGTACAGCCTGGCGTGCGGGTTTCAGGTACTGACGGGGATCGAAATGATCCGGATGCTCTGCAAAGTACTTACGGATCACAGCAGTCATTGCAAGACGGATATCGGAATCGATATTGATCTTGCACACCGCGCTGCGGGCTGCCTGTCGGAGCTGTTCTTCCGGGATGCCGATCGCGCCGGGCATGTTGCCGCCGTACTTATTGATTTCAGCAACGAATTCCTGCGGAACAGAGGAGGAGCCGTGCAGAACAATCGGGAATCCGGGCAGCTGCTTGGAGCATTCTTCCAGTACGTCGAACCGGAGCTGGGGCTTTGTGCCGGGCTTGAATTTATATGCGCCGTGGCTGGTGCCGATCGCAATTGCGAGGGAGTCGCAGCCGGTACGCGTTGCAAAATCAACAACCTCTTCCGGATGGGTGTACATCGCTTTGTCCGCTTCAACAGATACTTCGTCCTCAACACCGGCCAGGGTTCCCAGTTCTGCTTCAACCACAACACCATGGTCATGCGCATATTCCACAACCTTGCGGGTCAGGGCGATATTTTCTTCATAAGGCTTGGAGGAAGCGTCGATCATAACGGAAGTGAAACCGCCGTCAATGCAGCTCTTGCAGAGTTCAAAGCTGTCGCCGTGATCGAGGTGCAGGGCGATCGGAATCTCCGGATGCAGTTCAACCGCAGCCTCAACCAGCTTGACCAGATAGGTGTGGTTTGCATAGGCACGTGCGCCCTTGGAAACCTGCAGAATAACGGGAGCCTTCAGTTCGCCCGCAGCGTCTGTAATTCCCTGAATGATTTCCATGTTGTTGACGTTGAAAGCGCCGACAGCATAGCCGCCGGAGTAGGCCTTTTTAAACATCTCGGTAGTTGTAACAAGTGGCATGAGAAAAAACCTCCTTTGTCAAGATACGCAGATTATAGCATACCGTTGATCGAATGAAAAGTCATAAAATGTGCTTTGTTCGTACCAGAAAAAACGAAAGGAAGACGGAAAACAAGTTGCGAAAGACAGATGAAGTGTGTACAATTATTTGGCTACTATGAAACAGACGGAGGAGATCAGAGTGTATCCGATCATCAGGAAACAGGTACTGAATGAAACCACCACATTGATGGATATTAAAGCCCCGCTGGTTGCCAGGAAGGCAAAACCCGGTCAGTTTATTATTTTCCGTATCGATGAAGAAGGAGAACGCGTTCCTCTCACAATTGCCGGCTATGACCGGGAAAAGGGAACAGTAACGATTATTTTCCAGAAAGTCGGATACACCACGAACAAGCTGGATTCCCTGAATGAGGGTGACAGCCTGCTGGATTTTGTCGGTCCACTCGGAGAGCCCAGCCAGACCGAAGGCATCCATCGCTGTGCCGTTATTGGCGGCGGACTCGGAGTTGCCATCGCATATCCGCAGGCCAAGGCACTGCATGATGCAGGTGCCGAAGTTGACCTGATTGTCGGTTTCCGGAATGAACACCTGATTATCCTGAAAGATGAACTGGAAGCCGCCTGCACCAACCTGATCATTATGACTGATGACGGCAGCAACGGCAACAAAGGTTTTGTAACACAAGCGCTGCAGAAACAGATCGATGACGGACGCAGTTATGATACCGTCATCGCAATCGGTCCGCTGCCCATGATGAAGGCAGTCAGCGAAATGACCCGTCCGCTTCAGATCAAAACGATTGTGAGCATGAATCCCATCATGATCGACGGCACCGGGATGTGCGGCGGCTGCCGTCTTACAGTCGGCGGTGAAACGAAGTTTGCATGTGTGGACGGCCCCGATTTTGACGGACATCTTGTGGATTTTGATGAAGCAATGGCGCGCGGCCGGATGTTTCGGGCAGAAGAAGCCCGCGCGAAGGAAAAACATATCTGCAATCTGACAGGGGAGGCGAGATAAAATGGCGAATATGAGTCTTCAGAAGCATCCCATGCCGGAGCAGGATCCTGTTGTCCGGGCAGGGAATTTTAAAGAGGTTGCCCTCGGATATACCCGTGAAATTGCGATGGAGGAAGCTGATCGCTGCCTGCACTGCAAAAATATGCCCTGCGTTACCGGATGCCCGGTCAATGTCCCGATTCCGGATTTTATTGAAAAGATTAAGAACGGAGATATCACTGCCGCATACCAGATTATCCGGAGCCAGAACGCGCTTCCGGCAATCTGCGGACGTGTATGTCCCCAGGAATCCCAGTGCGAAAGCAAATGCGTACGCGGGATCAAAGGTGAGCCGGTTGCAATCGGCCGCCTGGAACGTTTTGCCGCTGATACTGCCATGCTGGAAGGCACAGCCAAAGCTCAGAAGAAATCTCCCTGCGGAAAGAAAGCGGCTGTGATCGGCAGCGGACCCGCCGGCCTGACCTGCGCGGGTGAACTGGCCAAAGCAGGATGGGATGTTACAATTTATGAAGCTCTGCATACCGCCGGCGGTGTGCTGATGTACGGAATTCCGGAATTCCGGCTTCCGAAAGCACTTGTCAGCCGTGAAATCGCCAGCCTGAAAGAACTCGGAGTTAAAATAATCACCAACGCAGTTGCGGGAAAAGCATTTACAGTGGATGAACTTCTGGGCGAATGCAATGACGCCGTCTTTATCGGAAGCGGAGCCGGACTGCCGAATTTCCAGAAAATTCCGGGCGAAAGCCTTTGCGGTGTATATTCCGCCAATGAATTCCTGACCCGTCTGAACCTGATGAAAGCCTATACTTTCCCGGAACATGATACACCCGTTAAAACCGGGGCCCATGTTGCCGTAATCGGCGGGGGAAATGTGGCAATGGATGCTGCCCGCTGCGCAAAACGGCTGGGTGCTGAAGTTACAATTGTTTACCGCAGGAGCGAGAAGGAAATGCCCGCGCGTGCCGAAGAAGTACATCACGCGAAGGAAGAAGGCATTATCTTCAGAATGCTGACCGCTCCCACTGCGATTGAAGGGGATGAAAACGGTTTTGTCAGGAGCATGAAGTGCATTGAAATGCAGCTTGGCGAACCGGATGAACGCGGCAGAAGGCGCCCTGTTCCGATCGAGGGCAGCGAATTTGAGCTTCCTGTAGAAACCGTAATTGTTGCGATCGGCAACAGTCCGAATCCGCTGATCAAGAAAACACCTCCCGATCT
>CAMMYM010000123.1 GCA_946527725.1 uncultured Clostridia bacterium | reverse complement strand
CTGGCGAAGGAGCGGAAGCTGCTGGACGATCCCTACGCGGTGAGCCTGTGGATCGATCCGGACCGGAAGATCATCACCTACAGCCGCGGCAGGCTGCTGTTCGTCGTCAATTTCCACAACAGCTATTCAGAACCGCAGTTCTTCCTCCACGCGCATACGGTCGGGGAAGGACAGTACCGGGTGATCCTGAGCACGGACGAAGCGCGCTTCGGCGGGCAGGCCCTGATCGACCACAGCGTCGTGTACCATACGGAGTATACGGAAGGCAGGGGCCTGGGATTCAACGTTTACAGCCCGTGCAGGACGGCCATGGTGCTGGAGCGAATCGGCGACTGACGGGCAGGACTGCGAAGGGATTACTCAAACATTAAAACTGAACAGGAGACAGGGACTTTATGATATTTACAGCTGAGAAAAACGCGCTGGTTGCGCAGAAGAGCGGGGAAACGCTGCGGATCGAAGGCTGGGGCAGGGACAGCCTGCGCGTCCGGGCCGTCATGTACGACGGCTGGACAGGACACGACTGGGCGCTGACGGAAAAGCCGGAAGCATCGGACTGCACGGTCCGGATCGGTACGGTGAAGAACCCGAACGGGGACGGAACGTTCAGCGACGTACCGTGTGCGGAAATTGAGAACGGCAGGATCCGCGCCACGGTGAACTTTGCCGGGGTCATCAGCTTTTACCGGGACGGGGGGCTGATCCTGCGCGAGTATTACCGCAGCTACGGCGGAACGCTGAGCGAAGGCAGCCGCTGCCTGAAGATTGTGAACCGGGAATGGAAGGGCTGCATCGGCGGCAGCGAGTATTCGCTGACGGTGAAGTTTGACGCGAACGACGGCGAGAAGATCTACGGCATGGGGCAGTACCAGCAGCCGTGGCTGGACCTGAAGGGGAACATGCTGGAGCTGGCGCAGCGCAACAGCCAGATCTCCGTTCCCTTCATGGTGAGCAGCCTCGGATACGGCCTGCTGTGGAACAATCCTGCGGTCGGCCATGTCGTCTTTGCCAACAATTATACCGAATGGACCGCCCGGAGCACGAAGCAGATGGATTACTGGATTACCGCGGCGGACGGGCCGAAGGAAATCCTGCGGAATTACACCGGCGCAACCGGCCGGGCCCCCATGTTCCCGGAGAACCTGATGGGGCTGTGGCAGTGCAAGCTGCGCTACCGGACGCAGGAGGAAGTGCTTTCGGTTGCGCGGCAGTACAAAAAGGAAGGCATCCGGATTGACCAGATCGTGATCGACTTCTTCCACTGGACACTGCAGGGCGACTGGAAATTCGACAAAACCTACTGGCCGGATCCGAAGGCGATGGTGGATGAACTCCACGCCATGGGGATCCGGGTCATCGTTTCCGTATGGCCGAGCGTGGACCGCAAGAGCGAGAACTTCGGCCCGATGATGGAACGCGGGCTCCTGATCCGCACGGAGCGCGGCGCGGCCCAGACCTACGACTACCAGGGCGACTGCGTGGAAATCGATCCGTTCAATCCGGAAACCCGGAAATACATCTGGGAAACCTGCAAAAAGAATTACTACGATTATGGCATCGACGGGTTCTGGCTGGACAATTCCGAGCCGGACTACGGCGTGTACGACTTCGAGAACTACCGCTACAGCGCAGGCCCCGCGCTGAGCTGCAGCAATATGTATCCGCAGATGTTCTCCCGCGCTTTCTTCGAACCGATGAGCAAAGCGAAAGACGAAGTGCCGGTGAACCTGCTGCGCTGCGGATGGGCGGGGAGCCAGAAATACGGGAACGTGATCTGGTCGGGCGACGTCCCCAGCACTTTCCAGGCCCTGCGGGAACAGCTGCAGGCCGGGCTGAACATGGGCCTGGCGGGCATCCCGTGGTGGACGACGGATATCGGCGGATTCATGACGGACGACGTGAACGATCCGGATTTCCGGCAGCTCCTGATCCGCTGGTACCAGTTTGCCGTATACTCCGCGGTGCTGCGGATGCACGGCGACCGCGGCCCGTACGACATTCCGCCGCTGGATGAACGCGACTGGGGCGGCGGATACCTGCATACCGGCCAGCCCAACGAGCTGTGGAGCTACGGGGAAGAAAACTACCGGATTATGCGGAAGTACTACGATATCCGCATTGCAATGCATGACTACATCAAGGCGCTGTACCGGGAAGCGCATGAAAACGGATCCCCCCTGATCCGCACGATGTTCTACGAATTCCCGGAAGACCCGAAATGCTGGGAGATCCAGGACCAGTACATGTTCGGACCGGATTACCTGGTGGCGCCCATCCTGTACCTGAACGCGTTTGAACGGGACGTTTACCTGCCGGCCGGCACATGGGAGAACGTCAATACCGGGGAGACGGTGCAGGGCGGATGCACGATCCACGTGAACGCGCCGATCGACGAGATTCCGGTTTTCAGGAAGAAATAAGCCCCAAAGGCTGAAGACGAAATGAAAGCAGGCACTTTCAGGTGCCTGCTTTCATTATATGGACCCGGCCTGGAATCAGGCATCCGGCCCGAGATTTCCTTCCGCCCAGTGCTTCCGGCAGAGGGCGGTATAGCTTTCGTTGCCGCCGAGCATGATCTGGTCGCCGGCCTTGACGACTTTTCCGTCCTGCACCCGGGCATTGAAGGTGGCCTTCTTCCCGCACCAGCAGACGGTTTTGATTTCCTCAATGCTGTCCGCCCAGGCCAGCAGCCACTGGGAACCTTCAAACAGGTTGCCGCGGAAGTCCGCCCGGAGACCGTAGGCGATGACGGGAATGCGCAGCACATCCACAATATACACCAGGAGCTCCACCTGGGCTTTGGTGAGGAACTGGGCTTCGTCCACGAGGATGCAGTCGTATTCCTTCGCCACTTCATCCGTGAGTTCTTCCATGAAGATGCACGGCGTGGTCAGGCCGGAACGGGAAGCCACCACGCGCGCCCCGTCCCGCGTATCGATCTTCGGTTTGACCATGAGCGCCTTCTGGCCGCGCTCGTGATAATTATACTGGACCATGATGGCATTGGCGGTTTTGGATGATCCCATCGCGCCATAACGAAAGAAAAGCTTAGCCATTTTCCTGCCCCTTTATCCGGATATTTTCCTGCTGAAATTATATATGAAGAAGGGCCTGTTTTCAAGGGGACATGCCTTTCGAAAACCGGACGGAACAGCTTGACGGAAAAGGGATTTCAATGGTATGATCTGCACAGAACAAGGCGGCCGGAAGGCGCTTTCCCACAAGGACGGAGGGACATACCATGAGCAAAAAACTGGAAGATTATGTGGTGACAATACCGGATTTCCCGGAACCGGGGATTATGTTCCGGGATATTACATCGGTCATTCA
>CAMMYM010000122.1 GCA_946527725.1 uncultured Clostridia bacterium | reverse complement strand
GCTACAGGAAGATTCCAACAGCGGATCACGCCCTGGTGATCGTGATTTCCCAGTCGGGCGAGACCGCGGACAGCCTGGCCGCCCTGCGGGTTGCGAAGGAACGCGGCGCGGAAACCCTGGCCGTCGTCAACGTGATCGGTTCGACCATTGCCCGGGAAGCTGACCACGTGCTGTATACGCTGGCAGGCCCTGAAATTGCCGTAGCGACAACCAAGGCGTACAGCGCCCAGCTGATCGCCATGGACGTGCTGGCAGTGTACCTGGCGCTTGTGCGCGGGAAGATGGCGGACGAGGCAGCGGCAGACCTGCTTTCACAGCTGGCGGAGATTCCGGACAAGATCGTCCGGATCCTGGAGGAAAAGGCAAGGCTGCAGTGGTTTTCCTCCAAGATGGCAAACACGCATGACATTTTCTTCATCGGGCGCGGACTGGATTACGCAATCAGCCTGGAAGGCAGCCTGAAGATGAAAGAGATCAGCTATATCCATTCAGAAGCGTACGCCGCGGGCGAGCTGAAACACGGAACGATCAGCCTGATCGAAAACAATACGCTGGTGATCGGCGTGCTGACCCAGAAGGAGCTTTATGAGAAGACCGTTTCCAACATGATGGAATGCAAATCCCGCGGCGCCTACCTGATGGGCATTACGACGAACGGGAACTTTAACGTGGAAGACAGCGTGAACTTTACGGTGTATATCCCCAAAACGGACGAAAGGTTCATGGCTTCGCTGGCGGTGATCCCGCTGCAGCTGCTGGCATACTATACGAGCGTGAACCGCGGACTGGACGTGGATAAACCGAGAAACCTCGCCAAGAGCGTGACGGTTGAATAACCGCCAGCCGGCGGATTCCGGCAACCAGGAGAAGGGTGATGAAATTGGGCCTGAAACCAAACGCGAATTACGGAAACCTGAAAGATTCATATCTTTTCTTCGGTATCTCAAAGAAGGTTACGGCGTACAGGGCCGGGCACCCGGACCTGCCCCTGTACCGGCTGGGCATCGGGGACGTCTCCAGGCCTTTGTGCGACGCGGTGATCAAAGCCCTTCATGACGCGGTGGACGACCAGGCCCGGAAGGAATCCTTCCACGGGTATGTGCCGGAGTGCGGCATTCCCGAGTTCCGCAGCGCTGCGGCCGGGTACTATGCCCGCAGGGGCGTGACGCCGGATCCGGAAGAGATCTTCGTTTCCAGCGGCGCCAGCGACGAACTGGGGGACATCCTGGACCTGTTTGATCCGTCTTCCCCGGCACTGATCATGCAGCCCGCATATCCGGCGTATGTGGATGCCAGCGTCATGGCGGGCCGCAGGACGCTTTTCCTGGCCGCGGGACCGGAGAATGATTTCCTGCCGATGCCTCCGGACCATACGGAAGCAGAACTGATTTACCTCTGCTCGCCGAACAATCCGACCGGCGCTGTATACAGCCTCGAACAGCTGCAGGCGTGGGTGGATTATGCAAACCGGCACGGCGCGGTCATCCTTTTTGACGCGGCGTATGAAGCGTTCGCAGAGGGAGACATGCCCCACAGCATTTTCGAAACGAAAGGCGCGGAAACCTGCGCCATTGAAATCTGCTCGCTCTCCAAAACGGCCGGCTTTACCGGGACGCGGCTGGGTTATACGGTCATCCCGAAGGCGCTGGAACGGAACGGGATGAACCTGAACGCCATGTGGGTCCGGAACCGCACGACAAAGACGAACGGGGTTTCCTATATCCTGCAGAAAGGCGGCATTGCGGCCTTTTCAGAAGAGGGACTGAAGCAGATCCGGGAGAATATCCTGATTTACAAGCAGAACGCGAAGGTGCTGACGGAAGCGCTGGACAGCGCCGACGTCCGCTACTGGGGCGGAAAAAACGCGCCGTATGTCTGGATGCAGTGCCCGAAGGGAATGAAGAGCTGGGATTTCTTTGACCTGCTGCTGCATGAGATCCAGGTGATCGGGACGCCCGGCGAAGGCTTCGGCGCCTGCGGGGAAGGGTTCTTCAGGCTGTCGTCCTTCGGGGATCCGGAAGAAACGAAAATTGCGGCGGACCGCCTGCGGAAACTGCTTGCCAATTTGTGATCCGGGATTCATAATATACGATTGTTGCAAAGAACCGGCGACGAACCCGAAACTGAGGGAGAACACGCGTATGAAGACCTGTGCAATTGTAGGAATTAACTGGGGAGACGAAGGGAAAGGGCGGATCGTGGACCTGCTGACAGCGGATTACGATATCGTCATCCGCTACCAGGGCGGCGGAAACGCCGGACATACCGTCATCAACGACAAAGGGAAATTTGCGCTGCACCTGCTGCCTTCCGGCATTTTTCACGACAACGTGATGAACATCCTCGGAAACGGGGTGGCGCTTGACCCGGAAAACCTGGTCAAAGAGATCCGCGAGGTTGCGTTCCGCGGTGTCCCGGTGACACCGGAGAACCTGAAGATCTCCGACCGCGCATCGCTGCTGCTGCCCTGGCACAGGGACCTGGAC
The DNA here is from genome assembly GCA_946527725.1 of uncultured Clostridia bacterium. Lineage (GTDB taxonomy): Bacteria > Bacillota > Clostridia > Christensenellales > Aristaeellaceae > Aristaeella. The sequence continues at coordinate 964 of CAMMYM010000122.1, read as the reverse complement.
GCCCTGGAAGAACAGCGGCTGGCGGAGAAGAAATACGGTTCCACAAAACAGGGAATTGCCCCGTTCTATTCCGACAAATACCAGAAGAAAACGGTCATGGCCGGGGAACTGTTCCATCCGGAGGAGCTGCGGCAGCACCTGCAGGAGCTGATGGAATGGAAGAACCTGACGCTGACGAAGGTGTACGGCAGCGAACCGTATACCATGGACATGCTGGAGAAGTGGCTGCGGGACTGGTGCGAACCGGTCATGCCCTACGTCTGCGACACAGGCCGGTACCTGAAAGCTGCGAAGGCTGAAGGAAAGAGCATCTTGTTCGAGGCGCAGCTGGGCTCCCTGCGGGACCTGGATTACGGCATTTATCCCTACACTACGTCCTCCAATACGCTGGCGGCATATGCGCCGATCGGATCCGGGCTGCCGTCCCTGCGGGCGGAAGAGGTGATCGGCGTGGTGAAGGCCTATTCCACCTGCGTCGGCGAAGGCCCGTTCGTATGCGAGATGTTCGGGGAGGAAGCGGAAAAACTCCGCCGGGCCGGACAGGAATACGGCGCAAAAACAGGCCGCCCCCGCCGGGTTGGCCCGGTGGACCTGGTAGCGACCCGCTACGGGGTGGAAATGCAGGGCGCAACAAAGATTGCCCTGACCAAGCTGGACGTGCTGAGCGATATGGAGAAGATCCCGGTCTGCGTGCGCTACAGGGTCAACGGGGAGGAGACAGACGATTTTCCGTTCCCGACACAGCTGAACAAGGCGGAGCCGGTGATTGCATATGCGGACGGGTGGAAATGCGATATTTCCGGCATCCGGACATGGGAGGACCTGCCGGAAGCCGCGCGGAATTACGTCACGATGATTGAAAATGCCGTCGGATGCCCGATTGCCTACGTATCGGTGGGGGCAGAGCGGGAAAGCATCATTGTCCGGGCGTAAACCAGAATATAAAACGCGCCGGGGAGGCTGT
>CAMMYM010000121.1 GCA_946527725.1 uncultured Clostridia bacterium | reverse complement strand
TTCACCTCCCCTTAGGATCCTTAAAAAACCATCGCATGGCATAATATCATGTTTGGTTGTAAATTGCAACCCTTTCCTGAAAAATTGTCTTCCAATCTTGCCTTGTTTGCATTATAATGGTTCCAAGGTATAAATCCCGGCTGTACAGGAGGCATATTTCTTGGCAACATTGCGTACGGGCATCCTTGTGGATACTTTTGATCCTGTGTGTGTCGGCCATCTGGATTTTTGCCGTGATGCAATGGAGCGCAAAAAGCTGGACCGGGTCGTCCTGGCCCTGTCCGGCGGGGATTCCGTTCCCTGCGGCGCAAGCCGCGCGGACCGGTGGAGGATGCTCGTTTCCGCCTGCAGCGCCGGCAAGGGTTTTATTCCGGAAGACGCAGGCAGCTCCGGCGTTGCTTCCCCGGAGTATAAATACAGGCACGATAAACTCATCATCCTGTCCCTGCCGGACGGCATATCCCGCGCGCTGTGCCCCTCCGTATCCGAGTATTGCAGTGCCCTCGGGCTTTACGGCGCCGAACCCGCTGTGGCGGATGCCGCTGCCCGGGTCGGCAGGCTTTTTGCCGCGCTGAACCCGCACCGGTTCGCGCATTCCCTCTCTGTGGCGAAGACTTCCCGGCAGCTCGCCCGCCGTTTCGGTGCCGGCGAAAAGGAAGCGGAGGAAGCAGGTCTCTTCCATGACTGTGCCAAATGCCTGCCCCTTCCCGAAATGCAGCGTATTGCAGCGGAGAACCGCCTGACGGACAATCCGGACGTCCTGGCGTCCGGCGCCCTGCTCCACTCGCTGGCAGGTGCGTTCCTTGCGGAAAAGGAGTACGGGATTACCGACCCGGAGGAACTGCTTGCCATCAGGTACCACAACACCGGCCGCGCAGGCATGTCCAGGCTCGCCATGTGCGTATGCCTTGCCGACTATATCGAGCCGAACCGCGAACCGTTTCCGGCGCTGGAGGAAACGCGGCGCCTCGCCGCGTATTCCCTGGAAAAAGCGCTCCTGCTTTCCCTGGAAAGCACAATGGCGCACGTGCAGTCCAAAGGACGCTTCCTGCATCCCTGGACCGCCGAAACCGTCGCCTGGCTCAGGTCCCTTTCGTCATGAATTCATTTCCGGTCAGGCCGGATAAAAAAATACAGGCAGGAGGAATTTAAATTATATGGATGACCGTGAACTCTCCCTTCAGCTGGCTTCCTTCCTTTATGAAAAGAAAGCAAAGGATATCACCGTCCTGAAAGTCTCCGACCTTACCGTGCTGTGCGACTACCTGGTCATTGCCAGCGGAAGGACTGCCGCCCAGGTATCCTCCCTGGCCGATCTTGCGGATGACTTTATGTCCCGACTCGGTATGTCCCTGCGCCGGAGTGAAGGCTCCCGCGAAGGCCGGTGGGCTGTCCTGGATTACGGGAGTATCATGGTTCACCTCTTCCATCAGGAGGAACGCGCTTATTACGGCCTGGACCGCCTCTGGAATGACGGCACCAACGTGCTGGACCTGCCCTTTGACCAGACCGTTCCGGACTGAGGCATCGGAAAAGGCCGTTCCTGTGAACGGCCTTTTCCCCCTGCAGCTTATTTCCTGCGGATTTCAAGGATCCTGTCCAGGATGGCATCCGCCACCTCGCGTTTGCTCATCATCGGAAGGTCCTCTTCCTTCTCTTTTGTAATCAGGGTAACGATATTCGTGTCCGTATTGAATCCGGCTCCCGGTTTCGTCACGTCGTTCGCAACAATCATATCAAGGTTTTTTGATGCCAGCTTCTGCTTTGCATGGCGGATGACGTCGTTTGTTTCCGCGGCAAAACCGACCAGGGTCTGTTCCGGTTGCTTCATCGCGCCGATCGCTTTTGCGATGTCCGGGTTTTCCTCCAGGGTGATCACCAGGGGCTCCCCGGCTTTTTTCTTGATCTTCGTTTTTGCGGGATTGGCCGCGCGGTAATCCGCAACCGCCGCTGCCTGGATGATGACGTCCTGTTCCGGGGCAGCCTTTTGCATGGCCTGCAGCATCTCGTTTGCGGATTCGATCTCCTCAATGCGGATGTTTTCCGGCACCTTGGCTGTCGTGTTCCCTTTCACCAGGGTAACGTCGGCGCCGCGTTCCCGAGCGGCTTCCGCCAGGGCGAAACCCATTTTCCCGCTCGAGTCGTTCGTCAGGAACCGGACCGGATCCAGCCGTTCCCGGGTTGCCCCGGCGGTGACGAGCACCTTCAGCCCCTGCAGGTCCTGCTTTTTCAGCAGGATCTCCTCAATCCTGCTGACGATCTCGGCAGGCTCGCTCATCCTGCCGTCGCCTTCGTCGCCGCATGCCAGCATGCCGCATCCCGGGCCGACGACATGCACGCCCCTTGCCCGGAGGATCTCCATGTTCCGTTTTGTCGCGTCGGCAGTCCACATGCCTGTGTTCATGGCCGGCGCGACAAGCACCGGCGCCTTGGTTGCGAGCAGCGTCGTGCTGAGCATATCGTCCGCGATCCCGCAGGCCATCTTTGCAAGGATATTCGCGGTCGCCGGCACGACGGCGAAAACGTCTGCCAGCTTTGCCAGTGCAACATGTTCCACATTCCAGTATTCCGGTGCTGCAAACGTGTCAGTCACCACAGGGTTGGCGGAAAGGGTCTGGAATGTGAGCGGTGCGATGAACTTTGCCGCATTCGCTGTCATGATGACGTGGACTTCCGCACCGGAATGACGCAAACGGGAGACAACTTCAGCGCTTTTGTACGCTGCGATGCCTCCCGTCACGCCAAGCACGATCTTCCTGCCGGTCAGATCCATCTTATTCCTGCTCCTCCAGTTCGGCGGGTTTTTCATAGGTAAGCAGTCCGCGGTTGATTTCCTCGACGGCTATCTTCAGCGGCTTCATCCCTTCTGCGTCGATCATGGGCAGCGCGCCGTTTACGATTTCGCGGCCCCTTTTGCTCGCTTCCACGACGAGGGTGTAGCGGCTTTCCGCATGGTTCAGAAGCTCCAGTACGCTCGGATCTACAATGGACATTCTTTTTTCCTCCTGCCTTATTCTTCGATTTCAGGGAAATACCGGACAGAATTCTGCTTCTCTGCCCGGACGATCGCAGCAAGCTGGTCAAACGCAAGTTCAAGGTCATCGTTTACCACCAGGTACCGGTAACGCGTCATTTGTTCGATCTCGCCCCTGGCGTTGTTCAGCCGGCGCTGGATCTCCTCTTCGTTTTCCGTGTTCCGGGTGTGGAGCCGGACCTTCAGGTCATGGTAACTCGGGGGAAGGATGAATACGCTGACGCAATTCTTTTCCTTCTCCATCACGGAACGCGCGCCCTGGGGATCGATATCGAGCAGTACGTTCTGCCCGCGGTTGATCCGGTCGTAAACCTCGCTCTTCAGGGTGCCGTAGCGGTGTCCGTGGACACTTGCATGCTCGAGGAACGCATCCTCGCTGAGCAGTTTATCATATTCTTCGTCGGAAATAAAGTGGTAATGCACATCTTCTATTTCATTCTCGCGGCGGGCCCTTGTGGTGACGCTGACGGAA
>CAMMYM010000120.1 GCA_946527725.1 uncultured Clostridia bacterium | reverse complement strand
AACTTTTCGGGACGAACGGCGGGGAGAACGTTGTGCTGGTGAACAGCGGCGTGGGAGGAACACCTTCATCCTTCGGCTGGATGCGCTACGGCAGGGACATTGCCGCAAGGGTACCGGAAAGCGACCCGGACAGGCTGCCGGATCTTGTCGTCATTGAGTATGCGGTAAACGACTGGGCGGAGCCGACCGGTTACCGCTGCTACGAATCCATGGTGAAGGAGATCCTGAGCCAGCCGAACGAACCGGCGGTGATCCTGCTTTTCTCCGCACGCAACGACGGATGGAATGTGCAGGGCGAACACAAAAAGATCGGCGACAGGTACGACCTGATGATGGTGTCTGTGAAGGACGGTATTTACCCGCACCTGGATAAGGATTTCCCCAAAAAGAATTTCTACAAGGATGAATACCATCCGAACTCAACAGGCCACGGTATGATGGCGGACGCGCTGATGCAGGCAGTGCAGGACGCTGCAGAAGCTGAAACATCAGCCTCAGATATCAGCCTGGATGTAAAACCGGCATACAGCACGGATTTCATGGGACTGAAGACGATTTACGGCGATACCGTTCCTGAAGGGATTACCGTGGAACGCGGCAGTTTTGACAAGATTGACAAGAAAGCATATTCAAACAAGCCGGTGGGCATTGTTTGCGGGGAGCAGAACTTCTGCCACGGAAAGACGTCAGAAGGCCTGGAACCCTTGAAGATCACGGGCGTATTCAGCAAATGCACGCTTTCGTGGCTGGCATCTGCGGATACCGCCTACGGCGCAGCGGAAATCCTGGTCGACGGCAAGGTAAAAATGAAACTGCAGGGAGGACCCGGAAAATGGGGACAGAGCGAGGTTGTGCTGGTCCTTGACGCAAAAGAAGCCGCCGAGCATACAATTGAGATCCGCGTAACGGAGGCAGGAAAGAAATTTACAATTACTGCCATCAGCGTGAAGTAAACGGTTGAACCGGAACTTTTTTCCAGTTATAATGTCAGCAGGGAAAAAACCATATACGACCCGATGACAGGAGGAACCTATGAAAAAACTGATCAGCGTATTCCTAGCCCTGATGCTGCTTTTCGGCGTAACAGCCGCTGCGGAAACGCCGGAAGAGAATTCATTTACCCCGGGTACCTACACAGGTGAAGCACAGGGCATCTTTGCCCCGGTGAAGGTCCAGATCACCGTGACCGCCAACAAGATTATCGGCGTATTCATCAATGCGAAAGGTGAAACACCGGAGCTGGGCGGACTGGCAGCGGAAAAACTGACAGAATCAATCCTGAAAGCCCAGACGCCGCATGTGGACGCTTTAAGCGGCGCTACGGTCACCAGCAATGCAATCATTGCGGCCGCCAGCGACGCGCTGGTACAGGCCGGTGCGGACCTGGAAAAGCTGGATGCGAACCGCAAGGACAAGGGTGAAGCCGGCGAAAAGCAGGAAAAAGAGATTGAAACCGACGTTGTGGTGATCGGTGCCGGCGGCGCGGGCATGACGGCCGCCATCATGCTGAACCAAGCCGGAACAAACTTTGTCCTGCTGGAGAAAATGCCTTACGCAGGCGGAAATACCACCAAAGCGACCGGCGGCATGAACGCCGCGGAAACCCACTACCAGAAGGAACAGGGCATAGAAGACTCCACGGCACTGTTTGCGGCGGACACCATGAAGGGCGGACACGCGCTGAATGATCCGGCACTGGTGGCTGTGATGGCCAATGAATCCGCGGGCGCTATCGACTGGCTGGATACCATCGGCGCCGAGCTGCCGAAGATCTCCTTCTCCGGCGGTGCTTCCGTGAACCGTATTCATGCGCCTGAAGACGGATCCGGTGTCGGCGCGTTTCTGGTGGACCGCTTTTCAGCCAAGCTGAAGGAACTGGGCGTAGAGATCATGTATGATACAGCTGCAACGGAACTGCTGACAGATGAAGAAGGAAAAATCTGCGGCGTGAAGGCGGAAGGCGCAGAATACAACTACACGTTCAGGTGCAAGGCGGTTATCCTGGCCACAGGCGGCTTCGGTGCAAATGAAGCAATGTACACACAGTACCGTCCTGACCTGAAAGGCACTGTTACGACGAACGCACCCGGCGCGACCGGTGACGGTATTATCATGGCGCAGGCCCTGGGCGCGGCATTGGTGGACATTGAACAGATTCAGCTGCATCCGACCGTGGAGCAGACAACCTCTATCCTGATTACCGAATCCGTGCGCGGCGACGGTGCAATCCTGGTGAACCAGGGCGGCGTCCGGTTTACGAATGAACTGCTGACCCGCGACGCCGTTTCTGCCGCAGAACTGGAACAGGAAGGCCAGTATGCGTGGATCATCTTTGACCAGAACCTGCGTGATCACCTGAAAGCCACCGAAAAATACGTAAAATCCGGTATTACTGTACAGGCGGATACGATCGAAGGCCTGGCGGAACAGCTGGGCATCGCACCGGATGTACTGAAGAAGACGGTCGGCGACTGGAACGGATATGTGAAGGACCAGCGTGATCCGGACTTTGGACGGACAACCGGCATGAATGCGGACCTGACCACCGCGCCCTATTATGCGATCAAAATCGCGCCCGGAATTCACCATACGATGGGCGGCGTCAAAATTGACACGCGGGCGCGGGTGATCAACACGGAAGGCAAAGAGATTCCCGGCCTGTTTGCTGCCGGCGAAGTTTGCGGAGGCGTGCACGGCGGCAACCGGCTGGGCGGTAACGCTGTGGCGGACATCGTTATTTTCGGGCGCATCGCCGCACAAAGCGTGCTGGACTACATCAAATAAAAGAAGGATAAACAAGGAACTGCCCGGGCGTCAGCCCGGGCAGTTCTAATAGTGTGCTCTTACAGGTTTGCAACAGCGGCCTGGCCGCGTTCCATGGCCTGGCGGTTGATAGGGAGCAGGTGTTCCTTTTTGGGACCGAAGGTGGCTTTCAGGGCTTCCATGGCAGAATCGATGGAAACCACGCCTGTTTTCTTCAGGATTGCGCCGAGCATAACCATGTTGGCTGTACGGGCGTTGCCGAGTTCTTCCGCGATACCGTTGCAATCCACGGGGATGGCGGTGATATCATCACGGTCGGGTGTGATATCGATCAGGGAAGAGTTATAGAGCATGATGCCGCCTTTCTCCATCGCCGGAGTGAATTTGATCATGCTGGGCTTGTTCATAATGACGGCGATCGGAATCTCCGTCACCAGGGGGGAACCGATCGGTTCGTCGGAAATGACCACGGCACAATTGGCTTCGCCGCCGCGCATTTCAGGACCGTAGGAAGGCATCCACGAAACATTCATGCCTTCATGCATGGCGGCCTTGGCCAGGAGCTGGCCGATCAGCAGCACGCCCTGCCCGCCGAAACCTGCGATCAGGAATTGAGCTTCCATGGATTACTCAACCTCCTTTTTCACGCCCAGGGGATACTGGGGAATCATATTGTCTTCCAGCCATTTAAGGGCTTCCTGCGGTGTCATTCCCCAGTTGGTGGGGCAGGCGGAAAGCACTTCGATCATGGAGAAGCCCTTCTTGT
>CAMMYM010000119.1 GCA_946527725.1 uncultured Clostridia bacterium | reverse complement strand
CCATGTCCACGGGCTGGAAATAAACCATCGACATGGTCATGAAGCCGACTTCCTGCTCGCCCTCGACGCCCAGTTCATATTCATCGAAGCCCGCTTCTTCGGCAAGTCCGAAGGCGGAGACGCTCATCAGTGTCATAACGGCCAGGAGCAGGGCAATAAACTTTTTCATGGTAGAACCCTCCTATGTGATTTCGTTGTATATCCTTCGCGGACTGCGCGGGGCTGTGCCGCGGGGGTATCCTTATGATTTGGCGTATTCCGCCTTCAGGGCATCGATTTTGCCCCGGTAATGGGCGATCAGGAACGTGATCAGCAGGACGATGGCCAGAACCAGCTGCGGCAGCAGCGTTTCAAGCCAGGGATAGATCCCGAAGATCTGGATCACGTCGTTTTCCGGCACGCCGGGCACCCGAAGCGCCAGGTCAAACACGTTGCCCTCAGCCAGTTCCTTGATGCCGCCGCCCAGGAAGGAGACGCACATGACGGCCATCAGGATGGACGTGGCAGTGAAGAACACCTTGATGGGCAGTTTGATGGACAGTTTGGTAATGGCCAGGTACACGAACACCAGCAGCACGCAGCCCGCGCCGAAGCCCGCCCAGACCATGCCGGGGTGGCCCTCCGAAAGCATCGGCTGATAGAACAGCACGACCTCGGCCCCTTCGCGGAACACCGACAGGAACGCCGTGAAAGCCAGCGTGAAGGCGCTGCCCTGTTCCACGGAGGACTGGACCTTCCCGTTGATGTAGCGGCTCCAGGAGGCGGCTTCCGCCTTGGAGATCATCCAGTTGCTCACGTAGAAGAGCACGCACACCGCAATCAGGGCCGTTATACCCTCGATGATCTCCTGTGCCATGCCCGCGCCGACGAAGGCCTGCTTTGCCCAGGCCAGCACCGCGGCGGCGACGAAGCTCATCAGGATGCCGCAGCCTGCGCCGATGTAGACGTTCTTTACGCTCTTTTGATTGCCGCTCTTGACCAGGTAGGCGATAATCGCAGCAATCACCAGGATGGCTTCCAGGCCTTCGCGGACGATGATGCCGAACGCGCCGAGGAAGGTCAGCAGCCGCGGGTCGGACTGTTGGGCTGTATCCTGTGCATCGCCCTGGGCTTCGCCTGCTTTTGCGGCCAGCGCGGCTTTTTCTTCCGCCGCCTGCGTATCCAGGGCTTTGGCCTGCTTGAGGATGTTGTTTTTCGCCCCGTCCGTCGTGGTGCGGTATTTGTTCTTCTGGTACTTCGCCGACGCAGAGGCGACCAGGCTGCGCAGGTCGGAGAAGTATTGATCTGTTTTCTGCCGGTTCTCCAGGCTTAAATCCGTATAGATCTTATGGCTCAGGCCGGACTCCTCATATATGGAATAGTAGGCCGTATTCAGATTGTCGGCGGCCGCCTCAAAATCCTTGTCCAGGTAAGCCATGTAGGCCGTGTCCAGCTGTTCCTTGACCAGCGTCGCCGCCTCATACCAGCTGGCATATTTCTGGGCCGCATTCGGATCCTCGGAGTATTCGGGATACGGATCGACGGATACCAGCTCGCCCCGTTTGTAATACTTGGTTTCGCTCTGCACCCCGTCCTGGAGTGCCGCCAGCTTGTTTCCGTCCTCCCGGATCATGGCTTTCAGTTTCTGCAGCGCGCCGCGGACGGACCGGATGGTTTCAGTGTCTGTGTTTTCCTTTTTGACCGCCGCTTTGCAGGCGGAAAACTGCATTTCCACCGCGTTTTTCCGGTTGCCGGAAACATAGCTCATGGTCTGCCGTTCAAAACCTGTGGTTTCATATACCCGGAAGTAGGCGTTGCTCACATTGTCATAGGCTGCTCCTGCGTCGCCGTCCAGATAGCTTTCAAAAGCGCTGTCCAGGTACTTGTCGATTTCGTCCGCCGCATCCGCCCAGCGGGTGGACGTTCCCTCCGCGACAGCGCCGCATGTCAGTGCTGTTGCCAGGATCAGCAGGCTGACCAGCAGCCGCGCGGCGAACCTTCTCTTCTTCATGTCGGTTCTTCCTTTCTGCGCCGTCTTCTGAAGCCGGGCGGCGCCATGTTAGTATTGTCTAACACGTCCGGTATGATAGCACATCCTCCGGCCGCTTTCTATCCTGATATTGACCTGTTTTGCATAACGAATTGCTTGATATTGACCTTTTCCCAAATCGCGTGACAAAGGAGTTAGAAAGTGCTAACATTTTAGCAGTTAGCATTGCCTAATCTGAGTCTGTATGTTTTCCATGCCCGATTCAAAGGAAGGGACGCGAACGTGAAGGAAAGAAAAAGCCAGGGACAATTCCTGTCCGAGGCTGCCTGCGCCTACCTGGATGCCCACAGCGCCGAAAAATACTCCCTGGCGGAAATGGCAAAAGCGCTGTATGTGAACGGAAGCTACCTAATCCGCGCCTTCAAGCGCCAAACCGGCATGACTCCCCTGGCCTACCATCACAGGGCACGCTGCGCAAAAGCGAAAGAGCTGCTGGCCCATACGGACATGACGGTGTCGGAGGTCGGCGAAGCGGCAGGCTTCACGTCTTCCTCCCATTTTTCACACATTTTCCGGAAAACAGCAGGCTGTACTCCCAGCGAATACCGAAGGCGCTGCCGGTCCGGCAGTCCGGGAGGGACGGAAGCATGAGCAGGACGCAGGACCGATACCTGTATGCCATTCAGGCGCTCAAAAAGAAATACCTGTGTGTCCGGGCGGTGGATGTAACGCATTACCTGGGGCTGTCGAAGGCGTCCGTCAGCATCGTCCTGCGGCAGATGCGGGACCAGGGGCTGATCGAAGCGGAGTCCGACGGCAACCTGCTGCTGACGGAAAAAGGACAGCAGCAGGCAAGTCTGCTGGGCATCCGGATTGAATTCTTCCGCCAGCTGCTCGCGGACGCGGGGGTCGATCCCGACCAGGCACTGCGGGATGCCGTCTCCTTCAGCTGGAAAATGAGCGAGGCTTCCTTTGAAGCGTTTCGTGCCATTAAAACAGGGCAGGCTTCCCGGTAAAACCCGCATCCGGGATGCCTGCCCATTGATCAGGGCTGTATGATGATGCGCCTGCCGGACTGTTTTCGCATGCCGGCCGGGCTTTTTCAGACGGAACTTGCTTCCCCGTCCTTCGGCAGGGGCTTGTCCTGTTCCTCCCGGAAGCCGCGCCTCCGGTCCATGCCGCTCTTTCTGTAATATTCTTTCTTGGCCGCATACATCCGCTGGTCCGCCAGCTTTGACAGTTCCTCAAGGGATTGATCCGGAGCTTCCGCAGCCCGGACATAGCCCCAGGAAATGCTCAGCGTCTGGCCGTTTTCATCCGTCCAGTCACGCATCCGGTCCCGAAGTTCCTCTTCTGCCGCCGCCAGTTCCCCGGGATCCATGTGCACCAGCGCGGCAAATTCGTCACCGCCGGTCCGGAACACGGGGCCGTATTTTCCGAAGCAATCCCGGATACATTCGGTGGCAGCTACCAGCAGGTCGCCCCCCGCATCATGACCCCGCTGATCATTCGCCGCCTTCAGGCCGTTCAGGTCCAGGACGACATAGGCCAGCTTTTCCCGGCCCGGATTTCTCTCCAGCC
>CAMMYM010000118.1 GCA_946527725.1 uncultured Clostridia bacterium | reverse complement strand
GTTTCGCCGCTGCCGCCCACGGTGCTCTCGGAAGCAATCAGAATTTCCTTCAGAACAAGCTGCAGCGGATACATCTTTTCATCCTGCAGGAAAATCATCGCGTTAAAGTAGCTGTTCCACTGACCAACGGCATAGTACAGCGCCATCACGGCGATAATGGCTTTTGACAGCGGCAGCACGATGGACACAAAAGTGCGGAACTTGCCTGCTCCGTCAATCCGGGCCGCTTCCAGCATGCCTTCCGGGATGGACGATTCAAAAAACGTCTTGGTCATAAACAGGTTCCATACCGACAGCACAGCCGGCAATATCACCGCCCAGGGCGTGTTGATCAGCTTCAGGCTGCTCATGACGTTGTAGAACGGAATCAGACCGCCGCCAAAGAACATCGGAATGATGAAATAGATCATCCAGAATTTCTTGCCGGGAGTGGTTTTCCGGCTCAGCCCCCATCCGGCAGGAACCGTCACCAGCAGCGCCAGAACCACTGTCACCAGCGTATACCAGATCGTATTGCCGTATCCCGTCCAGATATCCTGGCGCTGGAAAACCTTTTCATATCCTTCAAACGTAATATTCACCGGTGCCAGCACCACCTGGCCGCCCAGCACCGCGTCCGGGTCGGAAAAGGAAGCAATCACGATAAAATACAGCGGATAAAGGATAATCAGGGCCAGCAGGCCAAGGAAGAAGGCGTTGATCGCAAAGAAGATTTTATCTCCACGCGTATCCTTCAGCGCGGTACCTTTCATGGGAACCGTGTTTTTCTTGTTGCTCATACCTCTTCCCCCTTACCACAGCGAGTTCTCAGAAAAGCGCTTTGAGGTCGTGTTCGCGATAATCAGCAGCACCACGTTGATGACAGAGTTGAACAGGCCGATGGCCGTGGCATAAGCCTGATCCGGCACGCCGGTCAAACCGCGCTTATACACGTACGTAGCGATTAGCTCGCTCACAGCCAGGTTGCCATCCGTCTGCATCAGCAGCGCCTTCTCATATCCGACGCCCATCAGACCGCCGATGGACATGATCAGCATCACGCTGATCATGGGCATAATCGCTGGAATATCCACATGCAGCACCCGCTGGAACCGGCTTGCGCCGTCAATCATGGCCGCCTCGTGCTGCACCGGGTCCACATTGGACAGAGCCGCGATATAGATCACAGCGCTCCAGCCAAAGTCCTGCCAGTTGCTGGACAGAATATACATGGGCCGGAAGGCGGAACTCTCAAGAAAATAGGAAACGCGTTCTCCGCCCAGGCTTGCGGCCAGGTTGTTCACCAGACCATAGCGGCCGAAAAACAGCTGCAGCATACCAACCAGCACCACCAGCGAGATGAAGTGCGGCGCGGTATAAATGGTCTGGAAAACCTTTCCCGCTTTCTTCCGTTTCAGCGCGTTCAGCGCCAGAGATACCAGAATCGGCAGCGGGAAGCCGATCACAAAGCCGATAATGCACAGCAGAAAGGTGTTTTTCATCAGCGGCCAGAACTGAACATCGTTAAAGAAGCGGGAAAAATTCTCAAATCCAACCCAAATGGTCTCTGATGAAAGAATCTTATCCCCCGGCATAAAGTCCTGGAAGGCAATCAGCACACCATAAATCGGCAGATAGTTGAACAGGAACACGACCAGAATGGCCGGAAGAATCATGATCAGATAAGGGCAGTTTTCCAAAAAATCCCGCCATCTCTTGCCCAGACCAGGCTTTCCCTTCGTTTTCTTCACGGCCGGAAGCTGTTTTGTGCCTTGCATGAAGAATTTCACTCCTTACACATCTTGTCTTCGTCAGCAGCAACAACATTGATTTGGTTCTAGCTGTCCTGAAAGCCCCCTTTCGTGCACCGCGCTGTTCCGCAGTTTACATAACGTTCCATCCGGGTGCTGTTCCATTGGGCGGAATCTTTTTGCTTCCGATCTATTCCACGTTTACATTCGCTCCCAATGAACATTTACATCCTACATCTTTATTTTACATTTCAATTTACAGCATGTCAACAGTCAAATCTGGTAAATGCATGAATCCACCTTATTTTGCATGCGAAGGTAAGAAAACAGTGCCTCTCTCTGTTCTTAAGTTTACATAATGTAAACTTGAAACAGCCCGTTTTAAGTGTTACAATATCATTGTAAAGATTGAATGGGAAAGGTTGTCAGCATCATGCCAATCAAACGTGTAACAATGCAGGATATCGCTGATGCCTGCGGGCTTTCCAGAAATACCGTTTCCAAAGTGTTTAACAACCGCGGCGCGGTTCCACCGCCTACCCGTTCATTGATTCTCCAGAAAGCAAAAGAGCTGGGGTATGGAATTCCCGGTCAGCCGGATTCACCGCCGCAATCCTTTCCCGTCCCCGGTCCTGCCGAAGGAAACAGCATTGCCCTGCTCACCTGCAACATGCCTGTCGACTATCATTTTGGCACCTATTTTGTCACCGCTTTCACCGATCAGATTTGCCGGGCCGGCTATACGCTCAAAATGTTCGAGCTTTCCGGGGATGAACTGCGTCAGAAGCGTCTGCCTCCTCATTTCAGCCTGAATCAGACCGCCGGTATTGTAGGCATTGAATTGTTTGACCGGAAATATATGGATTTCGTGTGCGCGCTGGGGCTTCCCACCATTTTTGTGGACGGTCCGGCTTATTCCGGGCTCGATCTGCTTCCGTGCGACATCATCCTCATGGAGAACTGGGCCAGCAACATTGCAGTAATCAGTCATCTCGCGTCGCTTGGTGCAAAATATATCGGTTTTTGCGGAGACAAGGAGCATTGCTGCAGCTTTTCCGAGCGCTGGATGGGGTATAAACTGGGTCTGCAGCTTTCCGGTCTCCCTCTGGATGAAAAGCTATGCATCACTGAGCCGGACAGTTCTCCCTACAATAATCCGGACTGGCTGATCAGTCGGTTTGACCGGATGCCACGGCTACCCGACGCTATGGTCTGCGCCAATGATTATCTGGCCGTTCATGTTATGAACGCGCTGAAAAAAAAGGGACTCTCCGTCCCCGATGATGTGATGATTACCGGTTTCGACGGCACGTCTCAGTCAGCCCTGGTGGAGCCGCCCCTCACCACGGTACAGATTCCCAGCATCGACATCGGGCGTATGGCCGCTGAAACGCTGCTCTCACGCATCCGCAACCCGGCGCTGCCCTACAGTTGGACGCATGTCCGCACCACCCCGGTCTGGCGCAGAAGCACCCAGGGTAAAAAATAACAGCCAAACGAAAGAAGAAGGCCCGAAAGCGCCTTCCTCTTTGTCTGTTTTGATCCGATTTTCAGACCCACAGATGCGTCGCAATCCAGACGATGCCGGGAATGGAGATCAGGGACAGCGCCGTGGACAGGATCACGGTTTCCACCGCGTAGCCGTAATCCTTCCCGTGCAGCTGGGCATACACCGCCACGTTGACCCCCACCGGGCAGGAGCAGGCCAGCAGCAGCGCCATTTTCATGTCATACAGTCCGGCCGGCAGCAGGCTCAGCAGCCCCAGGCTCAGCGCGGGAATCAGCAGCAGCCGGGCCGCGGACACCGCGTACAGGGATTTCCGCCGGATCAGATCCTTCACGTCGATCTGCGCCAGATAAACGCCCACCGTGAACATCGCCA
>CAMMYM010000117.1 GCA_946527725.1 uncultured Clostridia bacterium | reverse complement strand
GCGGAAGAAGCATCAACGCGGAAAAGGCTGCAGCCTATATCCAGGAAAACCACTTCGACCCGAGCACGCTGGTGTGGAACGGCGGAAAGATTTCCTTCACCGACGAACAGTGGAACAGCCTGCTCAGCATCGAAAAGAACATGTACTTCGATGACGGCGAAGGATTTATCAATATGGGATTCGACACGATGGTTGACCTCCAGGGGAAAGACCTGATCTATGAGTTTGACGGAACATGGCTTTCCATCGACAGGCAGCCGGTTGCATACTACCGGATCGGCATGGTCGAGCAGGATACATGCTACGCTGAAGTCGGTTACGTTCCGGCCATCGTCAACGGGACGCGTGCAAACCTGATTATCATCTTCGACCAGGACAACCCGTACGGATACATTGCAGGCGCCGAAACCGTTTACCTGAACGGCGAAACGGACACGCAGGCGAAGAATATGGCGCGGGTCGGAAAGGGCGACGTCATCCAGTTCGTCTGCGACTATTACGACTACAAAGGAAATTTCCAAAACAATTACAAGCTCGGGAACCCCATCACGCTCGGCGACGAAACGGAAATCGGCAATACATACGTGGACGCCGAAAAGTGCAGGCTGACATACTGCCTGACGGATATCTACCAGCAGAAATACTGGACCCCTGTCAAATAAACAGTGAATGGAAAGCATATGAATTATCAGGAAAAGTTTGAAATGGCGCTTGAGAAAGTACAGAAGGCGCCCCGCTACACCGGCGGAGAGATGAATACAGCCGTCAAGGACTGGCGTGAGGCGCCCCTGCACTTCGGCTTCTGCTTTCCCGACACGTATGAAGTCGGGATGAGCCACCTTGGACTGAAGATCCTGTACGGACTGATCAACCGGGAATCCTGGAGCATCTGCGAACGCTTTTTTATGCCGTGGACCGACATGATCGCCATCATGAAGGAGGAAGGCATCCCCCTGCTCAGCATGGAAAGCCGCCGGCCGCTGAAGGATTTTGACGTCATCGGCTTCACACTGCAGTACGAAATGAGCTACAGCAACATCCTTGCCATGATGGAAATGGGCGGGGTTCCGCTGGAGGGCCATGAACGGGGAGAAAACGACCCGATCGTCGTGGCCGGCGGACCCTGCGCCTTTAATCCTGAACCGCTGGCGCCCTTTATCGACGCCTTTATGATCGGCGACGGCGAAGACGTGATGACAGAGCTGAACCGGGTGATCCTGCGCCGGAAGGAAGAAGGATGGACGCGGGACAAATGCCTGAAGGAGCTGGCGAAACTCGAAGGGGTATACGTGCCGGCGCTGTATGACGTGGCGTATTTCGACGACGGCCGGATCCGTTCCGTAACACCGAACTGCCCTGAGGCCCCGGAAAAGGTAAAAAAACGCGTTGTCGTAGACCTGGACAGCACATATTACCCGGAAGAGATTCCGGTGCCTTACACGGAAGTCATCTTTGACAGGATCATGCTTGAAATCATGCGGGGATGCACGCGGGGATGCCGTTTCTGCCAGGCCGGGATGCTGTACAGGCCGGTGCGCGAAAGAAGCCTCGGAAAGCTGGCTGACCTTGCAGGCAAACTGCAGGAAGCCACAGGGTACGAAGAAATCAGCCTGAGCAGCCTGAGCAGCGGCGATTACAGCTGCCTGCCGGAACTGATCCGAACGCTCATGCGCAATATGAAGGAAAAACGGGTATCCATCAGCCTGCCGAGCCTGCGTATCGACAGCGTACTGAAGGAGAGCCTGGAGGAAACCCAGCAGGTCCGGAAAACAAGCCTGACCTTCGCGCCTGAAGCCGGGACACAGCGTATGCGCGACGTCATCAACAAAGGCGTTACGGAAGAAGACCTGCTGGAAAAAGTCCGGGATGCCTTTGAAGGCGGATGGAACAGCGTAAAACTGTATTTCATGGACGGGCTGCCGACGGAAACGGAGGAGGACCTCGACGGCATTGCGGACCTTGCGCGGAAAGTTGTCAGCGCGTATTTTGCCGTGCCAAAGGAAAAACGGGCCAGGGGGCTTCGGGTCACCGTGAGCGTGAGCATTTTTGTTCCGAAGCCTTTTACGCCGTTCCAATGGGCACCGCAGGACACAATTGAAACAGTATTCGAAAAAACGGAACACCTGAAAAAGGTGCTGAACATCAAGGGCGTGACGTTCAACTGGCACGAACCCTATGTGAGTTTCCTCGAAGCATGCTTTGCACGGGGAGACCGGCGGATCGGCAGCGTGCTGCGGAAAGCCTACGAAAAGGGATGCATCCTGGACGGATGGAATGAAACCTTCAGGTTTGACAAATGGATGGAAGCTTTCAGGGAATGCGGCCTGGATCCGGCATTTTACGCCAACCGGGAGAGAAGCAGGGACGAAGTGCTGCCCTGGGACCACATCGACAGCGGGATTTCCAAGGCTTTCCTCTGGCGTGAAAACGAAAAGAGCATGCGGGCAGAGACGACAAAGGACTGCCGGAAGGGCTGCAACGGATGCGGTCTGCAGAAATGGAAAGGTGTGTGCGGATATGCGAATGCTGGCAGTGTTTGAAAAAAGCGAGCGGATACGGCACATCGGCCACCTGGACATCCAGCGGAGCGTACAGCGCGGACTGCGGCGGAGCGGCCTTCCGGTCGCTTACAGCCAGGGCTTTAATCCCCACATCCTGGTCACATTCGCATCAGCACTCAGTACAGGGGCCTGCGGGAAACGGGAGATCATGGACGTCACCATGGCAAAGGAAACAACTGAGGAGGAATTCCTTTCCCGGATGAACAGGGCGATGCCTCCGGAAATGCAGCTCAGCGAAGCAAGGGCAGTGGACGACCGCCATCCTTCCCTGATGTCAACCTTGTGCGCAGCGGAATACGACCTGATGTTCCGCGACGCAGAAACCGGGGAATGCCTTGTCCGGGCGCTTCCCGGCATGATGGCAAAAGACGTTATACCCGCAATGCGGAAGACAAAGACAAAGCTTGAGGAAGTCGACATCAAGCCGCTGATCCTTTCCGTTTCAGGCGAAGGAAACCATATCCGGGCGACGCTTGTGCTGAACGAGAAGGAATCATGCAAACCGCAGATGCTGGCAGAAGCCCTGAAAGCGCAGGCCGGCATTGACGGTGAAATACGCATGCTGGTGACGAGGGAGAGGCTTCTCGGGAAAAACAGCCTTGGCGAACTGACACCGCTGGAGAAGCTTTGACATGGAAAGAATCATTTATACCGGTTCCGAATACTGCGCAGTACAGGAGAACGGGAAACTGGTCGAATATATTGCCAGGAACGATATGCGGCAGGGCGGGGACATCATCCTCGGAAAAATTGAACGGATGATGCCCGGCCTGGGCTGCGCTTTTACGGACATCGGGCGGAAAACGTCCGGTTTCCTGCCGCTGAAGGAAAACAGCAGCACTTTTTCAGGGGATGAAATCAGGTCCGGCATGAAGATTCCGGTCCAGGTCAGGAAAGAAGAGAACGGCACAAAAGGGGCCTTCCTCTCGCGGGACCTGACCATTGCCGGCCGTTATGTGCTGCTGATGCCGCTGAACAGGCATATCGGCGTGAGCAGCAGGATTACCGGCGCAGATGAAAAGGAAACCCTAAGGGAAACGGGCGAGCGGATTGCAAGGGG
>CAMMYM010000116.1 GCA_946527725.1 uncultured Clostridia bacterium | reverse complement strand
GAGATTCCCGAAGGAAGATACCACATTGTCTGTGATGTCCTGATCCGCCATCGGAGCGGGGATTTTCTCCTGACGCTTCGGGATCCGCGGAAAGATATGTACCCGGGCTGCTGGGAAGCAAGTGCCGGCGGATCTGCATTGTCCGGTGAGACGCCGGAAGAAGGTGCCCGGCGGGAAATGCTGGAAGAGACCGGGCTGGAAGCAGAAAAGCTGGAACTGATCAGCGTGACACGGAAACCAAACACCAGGTCGGCGGTTTATGCTTTCGTTGCGGTGACGGATTGTGAAAAGGATTCTGTAGTGCTCCAGGAAGGTGAAACGGCTGATTATCAATGGATAGAACCTTCTGCCTTCCTGCGCCTGATCCGGGAGGAACCTGTGCTGTCAATACAGTATCCAAGATATAAGCCTTATCTTGATACGCTGGAGGTCAACTGAGCAGAGGGAAACTTTGCCGGCATATTTTTGAAATCCTTGACTGTGGGGGAAGAAGCAGGATGAAAGCACTCATTATCAACTGCAGCCCGGTGAAGACCGGCGCAACGGCAGAAATCACCCGGATCGTTGCAGGACAGCTGTCTGGAAAAATGACGGTCAGAAGCATCTGTATTGATGACTACAGGTTCGGATTCTGCAGGGGATGCCGGTCCTGCCATCTTTCCGCAAAATGTATCCTGGAAGATGACATTCCCGTGATCATGGAGGAATTTGACCGGGCAGATGTCATTATTTGTGTTTCGCCTTCCTATTGGGCGGATATTCCGGGCCAGTTCAAGGCGTTCATTGACAGATGCACACCCTGGTGCGACACGCATGAGCCCCATGCCGCGATTGCCGAGAGGAAAAGGGGATATGCCATTGCCCTGCGAACCGGTCCGGGCATGAAGGAATGTGAAAGGATCATTTCAAGCATTGAACACTTTTACGGGCATCTGGGAATTGCTTCGTCGGGGCATCTGGGTTTATGCTCCGTTGAATATAAAGAAGACATTATGCCAAGAAGGCAGGAAATAACTGATTTCTGCAGTACTGTTTTTTGAGATAATGCACGGTCGGAATACGCGGTCACGGGGCTCGCGCCTGTAAACGTCATAATTCGCGCAGGGATTTGCTCACCAGCATCAGCACCGCGGTAACGGTGAAACCGAAAGTGCAGGCGAACAGCAGCGTGGAAGCGCCGAAAGACTGGAGCACGGCCCCGGCCAGGACGGAGGAAAGGGGAATCATTCCCTGGCTGCCGATGCTGATAATGCTGTTGACCTTGCTCAGTTTATCCCGGTCCACAACCTGCATCAGGGCAGTGGACAGGGGAATGTTGATCCACGCGTTCAGCAGGCCGATCAGGAGGCAGCCGCCGGCGAGGGTGGCCAGGAATACATTCAGGAGGTTCCCCCTGTCCACGGCCAGCCAGTAGCAAAGCGTCAGGATGATCATCAGGACGGCGTCCAGGCCGACATAGACGGCAGCCCGGTGGCCGACCTTTTCCGCCGGCTTCCGGCTGCTGAGGATCGCAGCGCCTGCCAGGGAACCGATGCCGATGCATACGCTGATGACAGAGGACCAGAGCTCAGGGGTCAGCACCCGGTCCAGCAGGTAGGATCCGGCCCCGGCCAGTTTTGTCCGGACAAAATAGGGAATGAAGTTGCTGCCCAGGGGCGCAAAGAAAAAGTTGATGAACAGGATGCTGCCCAGCAGCGTCAGGATGGCTTTCTTTTCCTTCAGGTAGTTCATGCCGTCCCGCATATCCCGCGCGGCGGACCGGAGTGTCAGCGGTTCCTCCGGAGGCGTGTGGCCGTACCGGATCAGCATTTCCGAAACCCCGGAAGCGGCAAAACAGCCGCCGATCAGGAAAAAGAGCGTATATATCGGCAGGACGGCATACAGGATGCCGGCCAGCACGATCCCTACGATGCCTTCCAGGGATCCTTTGATGGAGAAATACGCGTTGGCCTGCTGCAGTTGATCCCTTTCCACGATATGGGGAAGCAGGGCCCCGGCCGCGGGGTTGAAAAGGCCGCTGATGATATTTCCAAGGATTCCGAGGGTGAAAAGGATCGCAATATGCGCGTCCGCCTCACGGAAAAGAAGCATCAGTACCGTAGCCAGGATGATGACGCCGGTCTTCAGGTAATCGCAGACGTACATGATCTTTGCCTTGTTGAACCGGTCGCCCAGCACCCCGCCGGCAGGCGTTGCAAGCAGCAGGGCCGCGCCGCACAGCGCCAGGTACAGGCCCTGCAGGAAGGCGTTGTTATTGCTGATCTGCAGGATATAAAAACAGACGGCGAAGCTGTACAGCAGCGCGCCCAATTCCGAAACCAGCGCCCCCAGGAAAACCAGGCGGAAATTCCGGCTGCGGAAAACATTGCCTTTCCTGGCAGGATTACTGTTCACGGGATGAGATCTCCTTCCATTTTGCTGTAAAGTCCGGATCGTCCAGCATGGTAAGCAGGAGTCCGATGCTTTCGGCCGCGGTGGCGCCAAGGGAGTCAAACAAAGCGGAGGACTCCATCTGCTCGATGAACCGCAGGGATTTCAGGCTGTAAGCAGGGGAGGAATCGAAGTGGGCCGACAGCCTGGCAGCCTCCAGCAGGGCTACCCCGCACGCTTCCTCCAGGCCGTTTTTCCACCGGGCATAGGCCAGGAGGATCAGCACTTCGGCATGGGCTTTCTCTACAAAATCCGCCCGGTTTTCAGTTTTCATCCGAACGATCAGGTCGTTGCAGAGGCCGGTGATATCCAGCATCTGCTTCCAGTTTCCGCGGGCACGGTATACGAACGCGTAACCGGCTGTTGCGCTGAACAGGCTGATCATCCCGACTGCCAGCGTTTCAGAAAGATAGGGAACCGCCTCCTCCGGCCGGTTCATGAACAGCGCCAGCATGACGCCGATTTCATAGCTGTAACGGCCGCCCGCATTGTGCTTCTTCAACAGCTCCAGCGCCTTTTCGTGCTCGCCCAGCTGGTAGTAAACCAAAGCAATGCTGTGCATAATCCGGGCTTCGCCGGATCCCGGGTTGCCGGCCTGGGGAAGCAGCACCCTGGCCAGTTCCAGCAGCTCCAGCGCCCGGTGCAAAAGCTTCCGGTCGCGGCCTGAAATCCCGTAGGTCAGGTACAGGTCGGCGCAGGTGCTGACCACCCGGAAAGAATGGGGATATTTTGCCAGCAGCTTTTCGCCTTCCGCCAGCGCCGCCGTGTCCAGGGACTGCCAGTATGTTTGGATCCGGTTCATCACGGCGTCCAGGTTGTTGTCCTGCATGCGGTAACCCAGCAGCGCGTCCACGGAGGAGTCAAAGAAGTCAGCCAGCCGGACAATCATATCCAGCTCGGGCACGGACAGCCCCGCTTCCCATTTATGGACAGCCCCTACGGTCACGCCCAGGACCGTGGCCAGTGCTTCCTGGGTCATTTTCCGCCCTTTCCGCAAAGCGCGGATGTTATCAGCCAATGCCAGATTCACAGGCAATCCCTCCTTCGGTTTCACACTGACAGTATAAAGAAAAACCGGCAGGAAATGAAGACACTGCTGATACAGAAAGAAGAGAAATATTTATACTGGCAGTATTTATTTTCTCCCTGTTCCGCCGGGGACAGCACCGGAAATCAGGAGACAGAGAACTGATATGCTCCCTTCATGAAAGACAGTGAAACAAAAACTGTCACATGAAGGGA
>CAMMYM010000115.1 GCA_946527725.1 uncultured Clostridia bacterium | reverse complement strand
TTTGAAGCTTCCCATCCCGGTGTGACCATTGAGTACGTTGACTGCGAATCCGGCAATGAGTACGGTGTGAAGGTCAGCACCATGCTGGCCGGCGGAGATACCAGCGACGTGATCATGCTCAAGGAAAATGACCAGGTGGTTCAGTGGCAGGCTTCCGGTTTTGCAGCTCCGCTGACGGACTACATCGGAAGCTACGATATGTCCGGTTTTGTAGGCATTGAAAAGAACTATGCCATCGATGGCGTACAGTATGGCATTCCGTTCCGCAGCGATTTCTGGGTGCTGTTCTACAACAAAGACCTGTTTGACGCAGCCGGTGTGGAGTATCCCACCAACGACATGACCTGGGATCAGTACGCCGAACTGGCCAAAAAACTGACAGACAAGGAAAAGGACATCTACGGCACGCACTATCATCCCTGGTTGTCTACCGTTGCGAACTGGGCTGTGTGTGGCACTGATTACACGTTGGCTGACGGTAACTATGACAACCTGCTTTACTTCTACAAGCTGTATCAGGACCTGGAAGACTACGGCGCCTGCATGAGCTTCGCGGATCTGAAAGCTTCCGGTCTGAAGTACGGCCCTGCCTTTGAAAACGGCAATATCGCCATGATGCCCATGGGCTACTGGCAGGTTTCCACGTTCATCAATGACATTAAGGCCGGCACCGCCAGCCTGAACTGGGGCATCACCGCTGTTCCGCACGCGGAAGGCGTGGCTGCGGGTTCCTCCTTCGGCAACATGACAGGAGTCATGATGAACGCAAAGTCCGAAAAGAAGGACCTTGCCTGGGAGTACATGTCCTGGCTGTGCGGTCCGGAAGGCGCCAAGGCGACCGCTTCCGTCGGTGCCCGTCCCGCCTGGGTTTCCGAGGAGATTGCGGAAGCGATGGCTTCCGTGGAAGGCTTCCCGGCTGATGAAAACAGCAAGGCTGCGCTTCTGCCCACCTCTGTGGCCATGGAGTGGCCGGTCGGTGAGAAGGTTCCGGACATCAAGACGATTGTAAACGAAGAGCACAGCCTGATCATGGCCCGTGAGATTACCCCCGAAGAGGGTGTTGCGGAAATGAACGAACGGGTAGCTGAACTGCTTAAGTAATTCTGTATAATTCTTTATGAAACCCGGGCAGGGAAGGCGGCTTGCCTTCCCTGCCTTTTTCAGAACCGGGGAAAGGAAACGATGACACATGGGGCAGGCTGAAGTGAGAAAAGTCCGGCATAAGATGGGAAAACTGGAAAGGAAGAATACGCTGGTAGCCTATTCTTTCCTGGCTCCGAATTTCCTTGGTTTCGCTATTTTCACGCTGGTTCCGGTCGTCTGCGCAATTCTGCTGTCACTGTTCGAATGGAACGGCGGCGATCTTTCCAAGCTGAAGTTTGTCGGCCTTGAAAACTATGCGAACATCTTCGCTGTTCAAAAGGTGGCGGAGAAGGGTATCGGGTATTTCTTCAACCGGGCGGATCTGGGTATCACGCTGAAAAACACGGTCTACTATACGGTGGTTACGGTACCCCTGACGATCGTCTGCGCGCTGGCGCTGGCGATCCTGCTGAACAAGATTAAGGGCGCACTGTTCTTCCGGACCGTTTTCTTCTTTCCCTATGTTTCTTCCATGGTGGCGATCTGCGTGTGCTGGTCATTCATGCTGATGAGAAACGGCCCGGTGAATCAGATGATCATGGCACTGGGAATCGACTTCAACAAAGGCTGGACCGCGGACAGTACCATGGCGATGTGGGCGATCATCCTGGTGAGCGTCTGGCGAAACATGGGTTATTACATGGTCCTGTACCTGGCGGCGCTGCAGGGGATTCCCCGGGAACTGATGGAAGCCGCCACTGTCGACGGCGCCAACAAATGGCAGCAATTCCTGCATGTGACACTGCCGCAGCTGAAGCCCACAACGTTCTTTGTCTCGGTGATGATGGTGATCTCCTGCTTCAAGATCTATGACGTAGTTGCGATCATGACAGAAGGCGGTCCCGGGCGGGCAACCAAGATGCTGGTGACATACATCTACGACGAAGCCTTCGTCAAGATCCGGTACGGCTCGGCGAGCGCCATCTCGATGGTATTGCTGGTCATCGTGCTGACGGTGACAATCATTCAGTTCAGCTCCGAGAAGAAATTCTCGAACGACTGAGGAAAAGGGGAAAAGGATATGGAAACGACTCTTCACAGCCGGGAGATTCGCAAGGACAATCCGACGCTGCGCAGGATCCTGAGGGTCATCGTCTGGATCCTCCTGATCGCACTGGCCGCGTTTACCTTGATTCCCTTCTTCTGGATGATTTCTTCCTCACTGAAACTGGATCGGGAGGTCTTTGCCTTCCCGATGCGCTGGATTCCGGAGACCTTCCACTGGGACAATTATGTCCAGATCTGGCAGAAGGTGCCGCTGCTGACCTATTTCAAGAATACGGCTTTTATCGCAATTGTCGTAACTTTCATGCAGACACTGACGTCCTCCTTCGCGGCCTATGCGTTCGCAAAGCTGAACTTCCGGGGCCGGGATACGCTGTTCCTGTGCTACATTGGAACCATCGCAGTACCGTGGCAGGCTTACATGCTGCCCCAGTTCATCATGATGCGGTCCATGGGTCTGTATGATACCCTGTGGGCGATGATTGTGCTGCAGTCTTTCTCGGCTTTCGGCGTATTCCTGATGCGGCAGTTCTACCGCTCGATTCCCACGGAACTGTGTGAAGCGGCACGGCTGGACGGGCTGAGCGAATACGGCATCTGGGCGCGGATCATGCTGCCGCTGTCCAAAGCGGCCATCGCAACGCTGGTGATCTTCACGTTTGTGAACACCTGGAACGACTACATGGGCCCGATGATCTACCTGACCCGGGACATGAACAAGACGGTTCAGGTAGGTCTGCGACGGTTTATCCAGCAGTATTCCAGCGACTATCACCTGATTATGGCGGCATCTCTGTGCTCGCTGGTGCCGGTATCGGTGGTGTTCCTGTGCCTGCAGCGGTATTTCATTGAGGGTATCGCGACCTCCGGACTGAAGGGCTGAGCAGGAGGCACCATGCTGACGGAATTCTTGAGGGAACACCCCGCGGAGGCGCTTTTGCGCGGCGGCACACGGGAGCTGTATCCGCCGGCGGAGGACAGGAAGGCCTGGGACGGCATCCGGGCGGAATACCGGGAAGAAATCCGGGCAATGGCGGCCGGGTATGAGAAAATGCCCTATCCGCTACGCACGGCGACGGGGTTCCTGGCCTTCACCCGCACCGGCGACCGGCAGGCGGATGAAAAGCCTTACTTCACCCGGCGGAGAAAGCTTTGCGCGGCGGTGCTGAATGCCTGCGTGTTCCCGGAGGCCGGGACGGATGACATCGTCGACGGAATCTGGTGCATCTGCGAAGAGAGCAGCTGGGTGATCAGCGCGCACAACGTCAACCCGATCCCCGGGGCGCCGGCGCCTGAGGAGTACCCGCTGCCGGACATCCGCAGGCCCTATGTCGACCTGTTCTGCGCCCAGACGGGGATGATCCTGTCCCTGACGCAAGCCCTGCTGGGAAAGACACTGGACCGGATATCCCCGGTGATCCGGGAGCGGATCCGGGAGGAAATCCGCAGGCGGATCCTGAGGCCGTTCATGGAGACGGACGATTTCTGGTGGATGGGCTTTCGGCGCAGGGATCTCTGCAACTGGACCCCCTGGATTATCT
>CAMMYM010000114.1 GCA_946527725.1 uncultured Clostridia bacterium | reverse complement strand
TAGCTTTCCGCCGTCTCCTTCATCTTGGTCAGGATCATGGCGCTGATATCCTGAGGGGTGTACTGTTTTCCGTCAATGTTGACCTTGTAGGAAGTGCCCATCTCACGCTTGATGGAAATCACGGTCCTGTCGGGGTTGGTCACGGCCTGGCGCTTTGCAACCTGGCCGATGAGCCTTTCTCCGTCCTTCGTAAATGCAACGACGGAAGGGGTTGTGCGGCTGCCTTCCGCGTTGGCGATCACAACAGGCTGCCCGCCTTCCATCACGGCTACGCAGCTGTTTGTCGTACCCAGGTCAATACCGATAATCTTGCTCATAATGATTTCCTCCCTTTATCTGTTCTCTCTTGTCAATCTGTATTGCAGGATCCTTGCCGGATCCCCCTGAAAGCCTTTCGGCTGATTGCAGGCATTTCTCATCATTCGGGAACAACCTTGACCATCGCGTGCCGAAGGATCCGGTCTCCCATCTTATACCCTTTCTGCAGAACCTGGCATACCGTTCCGGGCTCGCCTTCCTCTTCGGTTCCCTGCAGAACCGCGTTTTCCAGGTTGGGGTCAAACTTTTCCCCTTTCCTGTCGATGGCGGTAACCTCCAGCTTCTGATAGACGTCCGCCATCTGGCGCAGAACAAGCTCCACTCCGTTCTTCAGGGCTTCATCTTCGCATCCGGCTGCGGCATCCACCGCCCGCTCCAGGTTGTCCAGCACCGGAAGCATCACCGCGGCCACGTCCTTCCGTCCCTCCGCATAGGCATCGGCCCGGATCGTCTCATTCCGTTTCCGGTAGTTTTCAAAATCCGCCTGTACCCGCTGCGCCATGGCCAGATATTCCGCTGCCTTGGCTTTCGCCTCTTCCAGTTCCTTTGTAAGGAGATCCTTTTCATTCTCCTCTTTTTTGTCCGCTGCGTCCGCCTCCGGCATTTCCGGTTCTTCGCTCTTCTCCAGCGCTTCCTTCAATGCCTGTTCGGCCGCCTCTGCAGGCGTTTGTTCCTCTTCCGGTCTGTTCTTTCTTTCCTTGCTCATTTTCAAACCCTTTCGCTTGTTCTGGTTTTAGGATTTTTCCCGGGCCCTTCCCGTTTCCCCGTCCTGCTGACCCGCAGGTTCCCGGAGACTACTTTGTATCATCATCTCCGTTGAACATATCGGTAAGCTGGTGGCCGATGACGTTCAGGATCGAAAGCACCCTGGAATACTGCATCCGGGTGGGGCCGATGACGCCGATGGTTCCCTGCTGGCCGCCCTTGGTGGAATAGGCCGCCGTAACAATGGAACAGTCCGTCATCTCTGGCACTCCCGTTTCCGGCCCGATCCGCACCATGAAGGACATTTCTCCGTTTCCCCGGATGATGTCCGCCAGCTTGTCCCGGGTTTCCATCAGGCTCAGAAAACTTCGTGCCTTGTCCACGTCGCTGTATTCCGGGTAGGCCAGCATATTGCTGGTTCCGCCGACGGCCATGTGCCCGCGGCGGGGCGATCTTTGCCCTTCCGTCAGGAATCCGCGCAGCTCCTGCAGCACCAGGTTGTTTCCGCTGATGCGCTCCGAAATGGCGGGCATCCGGTCGCAGGCTTCCTGCAGCGTCGAGCCTCTGAGCTCTTCCGTCAGCGTCCGTGAAATCGCGTACAGGGTGTCGCTGTCCATCTGTCCGCCGATGTGGATCACGCTGTCCCTGACAATTCCCTGGTCAGTCACCACAACCACCAGCGCGGTTTCAGCGGAAACCGGAACCAGCTGGATCGTCTGGATTCTGGGCTGAATGCCTTTGGGGGAAAGAACGACTGCCGTATAGTGGGTCAGGCTGGAGATCACCTGTGCGGCGTGATCGATCACATCCTCCATCTGGTGAATCCGCCCGGAGAACAGGCGCTGGATGCTGGATTCCGAATCGTCCGGAATCCTTCCGGTTTTCAGCAGCGTGTCCACGTAAAGACGGTATGCCTTTGCGGAAGGAATCCGCCCTGCCGATACATGAGGCTGATCCAGAAAACCAAGTTCCTCCAGATCGCTCATTTCATTCCGGATCGTTGCAGAGGAGAGGCCCATATCATATTTCTTGCTGATTGTCCTGCTTCCGACGGGAACGCCGGTCAGGATATAATCATCGATGATGGCTTGCAGAATCCGCAGTTTCCGCTCATCAATATCCATATACCCTCCTCCTTTCTTTTTTGTTAGCACTCGAAGCCTGCGAGTGCTAACCACATGCATACTGTAACACTGCCCGTATGCTTTGTCAAGCTTTTCCATGCTTTTTTGTCAGGGAAAGTCAAAAAAGATCCTCCCCTTTTTCGGGGAGGATCCCAGTGATCTTTTTGCCGGTGATCAGCCGCCGAACATGCTGATCAGGAAGCCGGCGGCAATGGCGGAACCGATCACGCCTGCCACGTTGGGGCCCATGGCATGCATCAGCAGGAAGTTGGAGGGATTTGCCTTCTGTCCTTCCTTCTGGGACACACGTGCGGCCATCGGCACAGCGGATACGCCCGCGGAGCCGATCAGCGGATTGATCTTTCCGCCGCTCAGCTTGTACATCAGTTTCCCTACCAGCAGTCCGCCCACAGTACTGAAGGCGAAAGCGATAAGTCCGAGGATAACGATCTTGATGGTGTCCAGCGTAAGGAATCTGGATCCCACCATGGTGGCGCCCACGCTGATGCCCAGGAACAGCGTAACGATGTTCATCAGGGCGTTCTGTGCCACGTCGCTCAGCCGTTCCGTCACGCCGGTTTCCTTCAGCAGGTTACCGAACATCAGGCAGCCGATCAGCGGAGCCGTGGAGGGCAGCAGCAGCACAACGAAGATCGTAACGATAATCGGGAAAATGATCTTTTCCGTCTTGCTGACTTCGCGCAGCTGCGTCATCTTGACGCTGCGTTCCTTTTCCGTGGTCAGCGCCCGCATGATCGGGGGCTGAATCATGGGGATCAGCGCCATGTAGCTGTATGCAGCCACAGCGATGGGCCCCAGCAGTTCCGGAGCCAGCTTCGTCGTTGTCAGAATGGCCGTCGGGCCGTCCGCACCGCCGATGATACCGATGGACGCGGACTGCTGCGCGTCAAATCCCAGCAGGTTTGCGCCGAAGAAGGCGAAGAACACGCCGAACTGCGCGGCAGCGCCCAGCAGCAGGCTCTTCGGATTGGAGATCAGCGGACCGAAGTCTGTCATCGCGCCGATGCCCATGAAGATCAGGCAGGGGTAGATACCCGCTTTGACGCCGATATACAGGATATCGATCAGACCGCCTTCTGCCAGAATGTAGCCGTAATTATGCAGATACTGTTCATATCCGGTGGTGTAGGCCCCCGTATTCAGGAACCGGTCCCACAGGTCCTGATGGTACAGCGCGTCCGGCAGGGATCCGTCCGCTGTCATAAAGACAGAGGATACGTTCGCCAGCAGACAGCCCATGGCAATACCCACCATCAGCAGGGGCTCATACTGTTTCTTGATTCCCAGATACAGCAGAACGCAGGCGATCACAATCATCACCAGATTGCGCCACCCGTCCGGGTTGCTGAAGAATCCGGCAAATCCGGATTCGGTAACCAGTTTTCCGAGGGATTCTAACATCTCTGTCTTCCTCCCTTATCCCAGTACGATAATGGGCGTTCCGGTGTCCACCTTTGTGCCCACTTCCGTGAGCACCTGCACCACGGTGGCATCATGGGGTGCCATAATCTCGTTTTCCATTTTCATTGCTTCCAGAACCGCAAGAACTTCACCGCTCTTGATGGCCTGGCCGGCTTTGACGTTTACCTTCACAATGGTTCCGGGCATGGGAGACACAACCTGTTCACCGGCGACCGCGGCAACGGCGGG
>CAMMYM010000113.1 GCA_946527725.1 uncultured Clostridia bacterium | reverse complement strand
CGGAAAGCAAACGGCTGCCTTTGTCACGGCCGATGTGATTACCATGGGGCTTATCAAAGGCCTGCAGCAGCATCATGTCCGGATCCCGGAGGACGTATCCGTCGTCAGCTTTGATGACGTTTATCTTTCCCAGATGGCCCATCCGGCCCTGACGACGGTCCATCAGGATATCGGAGAAAAGGGCAGGCAGGCGGTGCAGCTGGTGCTGGATGCGGCCCGATCCAAAGAACATCGTCACACCGAATGCATCCTGCCCCTGCGCCTTGTGGAGCGGGAATCTGTCTGCGAACGGAGGGATAATTCATGATTTCTCCTCCCCTGCCTGGGCTGATTCAGGTCGGTGAGAGTGCCTGGTGTCAGGTCTTCTCCCGGTTTTATGTGCTGTACAAAGCCGGAGCGGCGCTGGAAATCATCGCTGAACGGGGCTCTCCGCCGCAGGGGAAACCAGTCCCGGAAGTGTCTGTCAGATTGCCGGAGGGTTATGAAATGACCCTGACCGGCAATAAAAAAGGCTGTTTACTGAAACGTTTAAGCTTTCATAATAATGCTTTGCCAGTTCTTACTATAAATGATTTTTCACTTGAAGCAGGAGAAAACGGGCATTTCACCATGATCCGGCAGCAGGGTCAGTTGTATGCCAGGCATATTTGGGGCACAGGAGAAAGGTATCATGCCGTCGATCTGCGCAGCAGCTTTTCAAACGGTATCGTCACAGAAAAATTCACCCAGCAAGGCGAACAAACCTATCTTCCTATCCCTTTCTTCATGACAGAGCAGTGTCTCGGCTGTTTTGTGGATTCTACCATTCCCGTGGGCATGGATTTCCGGGATTGTTTTTCTCTGGAAAAAAGAGTCAACGAAAAAACGCTGCTGCATGAAATCTGGTTCTTTGGCTCGCCGCAGGATCTATTGAAGCAGTTCATTCTGCGCACTGGAAAACCTGTCCTTCCCCCCGATTGGGCCTTCGGTGTGTGGATCAGTGCCAACGGCTGGAACAGCGACGCCGAGGTAGATGCTCAGCTGAAAGCATTGAAGCAGTACGACTATCCTGCCGACGTGATGGTGCTGGAAGCCTGGAGCGATGAGCGTACTTTTTACCGCTGGAATGGCGCTGAACATTGGGTTAATCCTGCTGAAGCCGTGCGCCGCATCCGAGAGGCTGGACTGCATCTGATTCTGTGGCAGATTCCGGTCATTAAGCAGGAGCATGACGGAGCGCCTGGTGCTCAACTGCTGGAAGATGAACGGGAAGCTGTTGAGAAAAAACTGTGCATTTTCCTGAAAAGCGGAGTGCCTTACCGCATCCCGGAAGGTGTGTGGTTCAGCGGCAGCTTACTTCCCGATTTTACCAATCCGGAAACGCTTGCCTGGTGGTTTGAAAAACGCAAATACCTTCTGGACATGGGCGTCGAAGGCTTCAAGACGGACGGCGGGGAATTTCTGCTGGATGATACTGCAGTTTTGCATGACGGAAGCAGCGGTATGGAAGCGCACAACCAGTATCCTGGCCAATACATCGCCGCCTACCATCGGTTCATGGAGGAAAACGGCGTGCGGGGCCTTACTTTCAGCCGGGCTGATTCCACTGGTGCGCAAACGCGGCCTATCCATTGGGCTGGCGATCAACTGAGCACATGGAACGAGCTGCGTTCCCAACTGCAGGCAGGTATCAGCTCAGGACTGAGCGGTGTACTGTTCTGGGGGTTTGATATCGGCGGCTTTGCAGGTGAATTGCCAAGCGTGGAACTGTATCTCCGGGCAACAGAATTTGGCTGCTTCTCTCCCGTCATGCAATGGCATGCTGAGCCTCGAAGCGGGCAGTTTTATGCAACCCACGAGGACGGCTTCAACAATGACCGCAGCCCATGGAACCTTGCTGATAAGCTGCATGAGCCCCGCATCCTGGAAATCAGCGTGAAATATGCCAAACTGCGAAAAGCTCTGCAGCCTTATCTGATCCAGGAAGCTGCCTGGTGCACGGAGCACGGAAGGCCCATGATGGCACATCTGTGTCTGGATTTCCCGGAGGATGAGAATGCCTGTGCCTGCGCGGATCAGTATATGCTGGGCAGGGATTTGCTGGTTTGTCCCATCGTGGAAGAGGGCGTTACGGTCCGCAGGGTATGGCTTCCGCAGGGAATATGGAAGCATTATTTTACAGGTGAAACCTGCGTCGGCGGACAATACAGGGAGTTTAAATGTCCGCTCGATCAGATCATTGTGTTGGAAAGGGTGAAAGAAAATGAAGCCGGAGATCCATGCCTGGCAAATTGAATTGGATGGCCCTGTTACCGACTATACCGAAAGTATTTTTACCATCGGAAATGGCTACCTGGGTATGCGCGGATATGATCTGCAAACGCCCAAAACCAGGAAGGATCAGCACGCGCTGTTTCGGGCAGGTTTTTTTGAACCGGTAAAGCCTGGTATTACCGACATGGTGCAACTGCCAGATGTGCTGGGGATGACGGTGGAAGGATATACTCCTGCTAACTATCATCAGGCTCTTGATATGCGTAAGGGAATTTTCACCCAGACCTGGCAGGAGCGCGGCCTGACCGTATCGATGCTGCGCATAGCCAGCATGGCTGATCCACAGCTTCTATGTGTCCGGATGGCCCTTACGTCGGAATGGGATCAAACTGTTACAGTTCAAGCGCGGATGGATGATCGTGTAGCAAATCTGCCAGTGCATGACGATCAGATGGTCGAGGAAACAGAAACAGTTCCGCTGCTGAAAACATTGGAAAAAACAAATGATACGCTGACTATGCAGGCCGTTTCTTCCGGACGGCACATCCGTTTTCTTCAGCAGGTAAGACTTCACGAAGAATCGGTTTCCGGGTTTATCTTTGATATTCCTCTGCGGGCGGGTAAAACAACCGTGATCGAAAAACGGGTGCGGGTACTGCTGGATCGGGAAACTCCGAATATCGAATCGAGCGATCCCTGGCAAGCCCATACCGATGCCTGGACTGCTCTGTGGCGGGATTGCGATATTGAAATGGATACCGATGAAGAAATTCAGGGCGCAATGCGGTGGAACATCTTTCAGCTTTTGTGCAGCAATGCCGCAGATGATCCGCATGTTTCCATTGGCGCGCGAGGCTTGACCCACGGCCGCTATAAAGGCAACGCGTTCTGGGATACCGACGTTTTCATGCTGCCCTTCTTCTGCTGGCAGCGGCCAAAGGCAGCCCGTAATCTGATGCAGTACAGGATCATCCATCTGCAGCAGGCAAAAGAGCTGGCGCAGAAGCAGAATCTGGCCGGAGCCCGTTTCCCCTGGATGTGTGCCTTTGACGGCACGGAGCAGTGCGAAAGCTGGGATATCGGCCTGTGCGAAGTGCATATTACAGCGGACGTGGCCTATGCACTGCAACGGATGCTGACGATTACCGGCCAAACCCCTACAGAGGATATGCGCAGGCTATTCCTGGAAACCGCGCGATACTGGAAAAGCCGCTTTACCTGGGAAGAAAGCAAAGGACAGTATTCTGCCTTCTTTGTTAAGGGGCCGGATGAATATTGCGGGGCTGCAGTCAACAATACGTACACCAATTATCTGGCCAGGCATAATGTCGAGCTTGCTTTGCAATATGCGTCAGACCTGATGGATGACCAGGAGAAGGAAGCCCTCCGTTTCTTTGCCGATCATATCGCGATCCTTTACGACCCAGAGAAGCATCTGTACAAGCAGGATGAACTGTTTGAGCGGTTGGAGCCGCTGCCAGGCAATCGGGATGCAGGCGAGCCGCTGTATCGCACCATCTGCTTTGACCGGATGCAGCGCTATAAAGCCCTGAAGCAGGCTGATC
>CAMMYM010000112.1 GCA_946527725.1 uncultured Clostridia bacterium | reverse complement strand
AGAGCCCCATGATCACCTTTGCCTACCGCAAGAGCCAGCTGGTGAACGTGGCGGCCGAGAAGACCACCGAAGAGCACCTGAACGAAGCGATGAAGCGCTTCGGCAAGGCCGTCGGCACGGACATCAACGACTATGCGCTGTATGTGGATATGGAGTCCGACCTGGCGCGGTATGTGCTGCTGGTGGAGCCGGATACCCCGATTCCGGTCGACAGGAACGGAGAATACGGCAGGCTCATGGAGAAGATCCTGTGCGAGGTCAACCCCGAATACCAGGCGGTGGTGGACTGCGGCGACCTGGATGTGCCGCTGGTGCTCATCCAGCAGCAGCAGACGCACATGCTCTGGCGCGAAATGAAGCTGCGCAAGGGATCCTCGTCCAACCAGGTCAAGCCCGTCCGCGTGCTGGACGTTCCCATGAAGCAGAAGTTCTTCTTCAGCCTGCTCGAGGACGGACAGGAGGTTCCGCACTGGAATATCTACAAAAAGAACGGGTAAGCCTTACGCCGCGCGATGCGCGAAAGAAATATGGATGGTTCGGTATGAAACACGCCGGACTGAAAGGAGATATGAACGATGGAAATCAGGAAGACGCTGAACGGAACTCACCTCACTGTGGCTTTGGACGGCCGACTGGACACCACCACCTCCCTCGCCCTGGACAAGGAACTGAAGGCCAGCTATGCGGGCGTGGACAAGCTGACAATGGATCTGACCAACCTGGAGTACATTTCTTCCGCCGGCCTGCGCGTCATCCTCGCGGCCGAGCAGGAAATGAGCAGCAGGGGCGGACTGACGGTCAGGGGCGTCAGCAAGGAAATCATGGAAGTGCTGGACGTCACCGGCTTTTCCGAAATTCTCGTGTTTGAGTAAGAAAGGGAGACGGCCGGGTCACGGTGATCAGGTTCGGAAGCGGGGAATGATGTCGGATGGTGCAGCGGATTGATATGACGCCCACCCATGAGCTGAAGGGTTTTCAATACCGGATCGGCCGGATTTTTCCCTTTGGCGCCAGCGTCGTCGAGGACGGCGTGAATTTCAGCGTGTTCTCCCGGGAGGCAACGGACTGCACCCTGGTGCTGTTTCACCATGGCCAGCGGGAACCGTTTCTGGAGATTCCCTTTCCGAAGGAATTCCGGGTGGGCGATGTTTATGCGATGATCGTCTTCGGCCTGAACATCGAAACCCTCGAATACGGATACCGCTTCGGCGGCCCCTGGGACCCGGCGAGGGGCCTGCGGTTTGACCGGACGAAGGTGGTGCTGGATCCGTATGCACACTCGGTCTCCGGCCGGTCCTGCTGGGGCGTGGCGCCGGATCCGGAGACATGTACGGTCAGCGGGGAACCGGCGCGTCCATCAATTATGTGACCTGCCATGACGGCTTTACGCTGTATGACCTGGTCTCCTATAACGAAAAGCACAATGCCATGAACGGAGAGGACAACCGGGACGGCTGCAGTGCGAACGACTCATGGAACTGCGGCGCGGAAGGGGAAACGGAGGATCCGGAGATTCTGATTCTCCGCAACCGCCAGATGAAAAACCTGATGACGCTTCTGCTGACCAGCCGGGGCATTCCGATGCTGCTGGCCGGGGATGAGTTCGCCAATACGCAGTTCGGCAACAATAACGCCTACTGCCAGGATAACGAAATCTCCTGGCTCGACTGGGGACTGCTGGAAAAGAACCGGGACCTTTTCAATTATGTGCGCCGGCTGATCGCCTTCCGGAAGGCGCATCCCGTGCTGCGCAGCCCCACCCATGACACCGGCCATAACGGAACGGGCTATCCGGAGCTGTCCTTCCACGGAACGCAGCCCTGGAATATCGATCTGAACGGCCCGGGGCTGTGCTTCGCCAGCCTCTGGGCGGAGGATCACGTCCGCTTCGGTACGGAGGAGGATGCGTTTCTCTACGTGGCGGCGAATGCCCACTGGGAGGAACACCGGTTCACGCTTCCCCTGCTGCCGCCGGGATATCGCTGGCACCTGGCCTTTGAGGCATGGGGCTTCTCCTGCGAACCCGGGGAGGAAAAACGCTGGGAGGAGAGCGGCATCACCCTGGCCCCCCGATCCACCGCGGTGCTGGTCGGCCGGATGGGAAAGCCGTAACCGACCTGAAGCACAGAACCGCTGACCCGTCCTGAGTCAGCGGTTTGCCGTCCCGTTCCCGCAGCGGCTCCGGTTCCGGAAGACAGTGATATCGCCCGGAGGGAGCGGCATTGCAGCCAAATTGTTTTTTTACTGTTTTTTGGAACGGCGACTTGGAATAAAGGATTCTGAAATTGCATTTTCGGATAATTTGTGGTAACCTGTAATGCACATATTGAGGAAGCTGATCACAGTGTGACCGGGTTTTTCATAGCAGACAAAGGCGGAAGCCGTTTGTCAATGCCGCCTGAGGGCGGCAGGAACATATTATTTTTTTAAGGAGGGTTTACCCATGAAGAAACTGTTGGCCCTGCTCATGACGATGGCCATGCTCTTCTCAGCGGTTGGCCTCGCCAGCGCTGACGTGGATGCGGCAAACATCGTCGAGTCGCCCGAGTTCGACGCGATGACCCTGGGCAACTACAAGTACGGCGAGGATTATCACTCTCTGTACGATGAAATCGGCGCGGATATCACCATTGACAAGGTGGAAGAGGACGAGGACGGCTTCGCCTACATCACCCTGAACGGCGAAAAGCACATCCTGGGCCTGGACTTCCTGACCATGGCGATGGTTTACAACACCACCCCCGCCGGCGAGTATGAGACGGAAGATGACGTCTACGCCGCATGGTGGAGATATTACATGACCCGGTGGAACTATCTGCTCCCCGAAGTGCCGCTGTACAGCAACGAGTACTACGATCTGTACAACGCGCAGATCAAGGGCGTGCAGGAGCATCCCACCAACCCCTTCTGGGGCCCCGCTTCCGCGGTGATCGACTGGTCTTCCGAGAAGGCGGACGATTCCATCATCCTGGGCTCCTCCACCGAGCTGTCCGGCCAGTTCCGGGTTCCCGCCTTCGGAAAGAGCAACCCCGGTTCCTCTGACAACGACGTCGGCAACCTGACCACCGGTCTGGAAACCGTTGCCACCACCAAAGAGGGCGGCTACGAGTGGAACGACACCGTCGTGGTTTCCCACGAGGAAACGACGGATGCTGACGGCAACCTGACCTACACGATCAAGATCGCTGACGATCTGAAGTTCTCCGACGGCAGCGCCGTGACCGCGAAGGATTACCTCGCTTACTCCATGGCGAGCCTGACCCCCGTGTACACCGAGGCGGCTTCCCGCGAGACCTCCGGTCTGACGGTCCTGGGCTGGAAGGATGCCTATCAGCTGTACACCGGTCCCGACAGCGAAGCCGGCACCAAGGAGCTGGCCGGTCTGCATCTGATCGATGACTACACCTTCTCCGTGACCATCCCCGCGGAGTATGCGAACTACTTCTACAAGATCACCTACGGCGGATTCTCCGCGCAGCCCGCGGCCGCTTTCCTGGGTGAAGGCGTTGAAATCAAGGACGACGGCAATGGCTGCTACCTGTCCGATGAGTTCTATGCCAAGGATGCTGAAGGCAAGTATGTGCAGGCTGCGAACATCAAGAAGCTCTGCACCGACATCAGCGAAGAGAACTACGCGGCCTTCCCGTGGTCCGGCCCCTATGCCGTGAAGTCCTATGACAATACCGACTCCACCGCCACCCTGGTGAAGAACGAGTACTTCAAGGGCAACTACGAAGGCACCAAGCCCCAGATCGGCACCATCATCTACAAGCGGACCGTTTCCGCCACCCAGATCGAAGACTTCAAGGCCGGCGGCCTGGATGTCATCGCGGCCATCACCGGCGG
>CAMMYM010000111.1 GCA_946527725.1 uncultured Clostridia bacterium | reverse complement strand
TTTTTAAGGATCCTAAGGGGAGGTGAACCGAGTTGCCGAATATCCAGTCCGCCAAGAAGCGCGTCAAGGTCAGCGAAAAGAAAAACCTGCGTAATCGTATTGTGAAGAGCGGTATGCGTACTTCCATCCGCAAGTTTGACGCTGCAGTAGCTGCCGACCCGTCCAATGCCAATGAGCAGTTGTCCGCGACTTCCGCCGTGATCGATAAGGCTGCTTCCAAGGGCGTTATTCATAAGAATGCCGCCAACAGGAAAAAGGCCCGCCTGGCAAAGCAGCTGAACAAGGCTGCGGTATGAGCGTGAGTATCGCGTTTGATTAACTCCTTTCCGAACGGAAGGGGTTTTTCTTTTTGCGGAACAAAAAGCCGGCGGCGATCGTTTCATTTCCGGAACCAAACATTTTTTTCCAGCGGATTTGAACGAAAACAGCTTGCAACAAAATACGGCGAACGTGTAGAATAGAAAAGGAAGCAAGAAGCCGGGAAGGTGGAGCCGAGATGAAAACAATGAAAGCCAAAAGAAGGATGCTCATTGCAGCCTGTATCCTGTTTGCGGTGATTTTCACCCTGGGTGCCGCAGCCGCGGAGACGACCGGGAAGGTGCACGGGGGCTGGTTGATCCTGCGCAGCGCGCCGGCATACAGCGGAAAAAAGATTTCCAGCTATCCCGTCGGCACGGTTGTGACGATCAACGGAAAATCCGGCTCATGGTATGCGGTGACCACCCCGGACGGCCTGACAGGATACATGCTCAGCAAATACCTGACCGTCAGCGGCAACGACCTGATCGCCGGCGAAAGCGCCTGGGTCACCAGTTCGAACGGCCTCAACGTCCGGCTCCGCGCCGGCAACGGCACGCAATACAAGGCTGTCGCTTCCTATGCGCCGGGGACGAAATGCACCGTCCTGGAGAAAGGCGATAAATTCTGCAAGATCAAGATCGGCACGCTGACCGGATACATGATGACAAAATTCCTGTCTTCAGTGGATCCGGGGACCCCGAGCGGCGGCACCGTCCAGTATGACGTCTATGTGGTGAGTTCCAACGGCCGGGGAGTCAACCTCCGCTCTTCGCCCTACAAAGGCAATAACGTCATCGGCTTTTACAACGTCGGAACGAAAGCGGGCATGATTACGCCGGGCGTCGTGTGGAGCCTGATTTCCGTGGACGGCAGGGAAGGATACATGATGACGCAGTTCCTGAGCAAAAACAAAGAAGAGCCCGTCAGTCCGAGTACGGGCAGCTACGTCATCAGCTACAACGGAAAGAACGTCAATCTCCGCACCGGCCCCGGGCTGAATTACCCAATCCTGGGCTCTTTTCCTCCCGGAACGCCGCTGTCCGTCCTCAAGACAGGTTCGACATGGTACCAGATCAAGATCAACGGCATTTACGGCTATATGATGGAGAAGTATATCATCACCAAATAACCGCTTCATAAATGTTTCATAAACATGAAGAAAATGTGAATTCCTTCTTCCTTTTTACAAAACGCTCGTGTATAATATAACGGATTAAGGGGAGGTGAGCAGATGAACGATATCATGGGTACGATCCGCAACATGATATGGAACCTGACTCACCGGATCCGGATTACAGACCTGATCGACATCCTGATCGTCGCGGTCATCATCTACGAACTCCTCCTGCTGACAAGGCATACAAGGGGAAGCGCCTTGCTGAAAGGCCTTTTCCTTTTGCTCATCATTGCCATCCTGAGCAATCTCCTCGGCTTCGTAAGCCTGAACTGGCTGATGTCAGCAATCCTCCAGAACGGGGCCATCGTACTGGTCATCCTTTTCCAGCCGGAGTTCCGGAAAGCGCTGGAACGGATGGGCAGGAGCCGTGTCTTCAAAAAAGGTACGCGGAAAGGGCTTGACGAGGAGCGCGACCTCATTATCTCCGAGATCATCCAGACGATCATGGACCTGAGCAAACGCCGCGTCGGCGCCCTGATTGTTTTTGAACAGCAGACAGGGCTGCAGGACGTGATCGAGACGGGGACAAGGCTGAACGCCGAGATTTCCGCCCCGCTGCTCGAGAATATTTTTGAGCCGAATACGCCGCTGCATGACGGCGCCGTCGTGATCCGGGACAGGGAAATCATGGCCGCGGCCTGCATCCTGCCCCTGGCTGAAGCCAGCGGCGTGAGCCGCGAGCTGGGCACCCGCCACCGCGCGGCCCTCGGCATCAGCGAGAACACGGACGCGATCGTACTGATCGTTTCCGAAGAAACCGGCATCGTCAGCCTGGCAAGGGACGGGGTACTGACAAGGCCGCTGACCGTGAAAGCCCTCGAGGAACTGCTGAACGAGGTCTATACTGTCCGGAAGTCCAGGGTCATCCGCTTCCTGAAAACACTGAAGCAAGAGGCGGGAGGTGAAGGAAATGAATAAAACGTCCTTTACCGCCAGGATCCAGGCGATCGGTGCGCAGCTGTGGAGGGCTGTCAGGCATGTCGTTTTCCATAACGGATGGGTCAAACTGATCGCCGTGGTGATTTCGCTTGTGCTCTGGGCAGGCCTGATTTCGCAGGACAATTCGCTGACACGCGACAAAACCTGGCAGAACGTCAACGTTTCCGTCATCAATGCAGACACGATGAAACGGAACAGCTATATCATCGTAAGCGACCTGGACGCGCTGCTGTCCAACGTATCGGTGACCGCTGCGATCCCGCAGAAGCAGTACGACACCGCGGAGACCTCCGCATACAACCTGCGGGTCGACCTTTCAAGGATCAACGGCACCGGGAACCAGGAACTCCGGATCCTGAGCACCGCAAGCAGCACATACGGAAAAGTCATCAATACGGTTCCTTCCGCCGTCAACGTGCAGGTGGAGGAGTATTTCGTGCGGCAGCGCATCCCCGTTTCCGTTTCCGTAACGGGAGAGTACCAGAACGGCTGGTACAAGGACTGGTATATTTCCGGGCTGTCCGCGAACCCCGAACTGATTGCAGTGAACGGGCCGCGCACCCTTGTGCAGACGATCTCCAGGGCGAAGGTGCTGATCGATCCTGAATCGCTGGAATGGGCCGAAGGCCCGCTGATGACCACAGGCGAAATCACCCTCTGCAACCGGGCGGGTGAAGAAGTCAGCAGCCCTTTCCTCGGTGTTACCACCGAATCCCTTTCCATCGACTCGGTGCTGATCGAAGCGAACATCCTTCCGACGCGCTCTTTCAGGATCGAAGAACAGGTGGATTTCCAGGGCGCATTGCCGGAAGGATACAGGATCGCTTCCGTGAAATACAGCCCTGAGGTCATCCGGATCGCCGCCCGGAGCGAAGCGCTGGAGAAGCTGGAAGACCTTCCGCTGGATCCTGCCGGCATCAACCTGCAGAACCTGGAAGAAGGCACAAACGTTATCACCATCAAAGTGCAAAAGCCTTCTGAGGATGCCGTCCTGTCCAACGACACCGTCATCGTGACGGTGGACGTTGAAAAAGACGAATAACAGAGGGGTGTCGTCATGGGCAGCTTTGCAAATACGGTTTTCCGCCTGCTGCTTGGATGGCTGCAGGGACTTGCCTCTGTGCTCTGGTCCGCGCTGACGGAAAAAGGCGGCGAGTCTTTTTTTCTGTTCCTTGAAAAACACTGGCTGCCGATTGCCGGGATCCTCTGCGCAATCGGACTGGCAGCCGATTTTGCCGTATATTTGTTCAGATGGGAACCATACAAGGTCTGGAAGACTTCCTGGAACAGGATAACACGGAAAAACAAATCCGGCGCTGAACCGGAAGAGGAAGACAGCTTCCGCCCGGCCGGCACGGAAACACAGGAGATCCGGGAGGCGCCGCCGGCACGGGAAATCCGCGGGGAAGCGGCAAACCTGGACCGCTGGAAAGACGAAGCGCCTTCCGGCGGCGAAGGGGCATACAACGGCGGAGACCT
>CAMMYM010000110.1 GCA_946527725.1 uncultured Clostridia bacterium | reverse complement strand
TCCAGATCCCGTCCGTAATATCATCCGTCTCCGCATCCGGATCCAGGCAGGCGTTCAGCACCGCCGCGCAAAGCTTCCGCCGCCGCGTGAAATACGGTTTCTCGTCCGCCTGCCGGTCTCCCGTTCGGGCAAAGGCCAGAAATCCCGCCGCGGTACGCGAGGGATAGGGGATCTTTGCGTACTCTTCCGCCATTCCGGCGATCTGGTCCCGGTACTCCCCGGGGACCGCGTCCCAAGCTTTCCGCTTCTCCGCAGGCGGATACAGCGTCCGCGTACCGTCCTTCAGCAGGCCCGCCATCGGATGGTGTTTCAGGAATTCTGTAAGCATACTGCCTCCCGGCTCACCCCTTCAGGCCTGAGGTCGCTATCCCCTCGATGAAATACCGCTGCAGGCACAGGAACACCACTGATACCGGCACCAGTGAGCACAGGGACGCCGCCATGATCAGGTGATAGTCACTGGAATACTGCTGGATAAACCGTCGCAGGCCTACCTGGATTGTCTTGTTCGCATCATTGGTTAAATAGATCATCGGGCCCATGAAGTCGTTCCATGTGTTGACAAAAGTGAAAATCACCAGCGTCGCTATTGCTGCTTTGGAAAGCGGCAGCATGATCCGCGCCCAGATACCGTATTCACTCAGGCCGTCGAGCCGTGCCGCTTCACACAATTCAGTGGGGATCGAACGGTAGAACTGCCGCATCAGGAACACGCCAAAGGCGGAAAACGCCTGCAGGGCAACCATCGCCCAGGGTGTATCATACAACCCGATGTAGCCCATCATGATGAACTGCGGCAGCATGTAAGCCTGCCATGGAACAGCGATCGTTCCGATGTAGCAGAGGAACAGCACATCCCTACCCTTAAAATTCAGCTTTGCAAAAGCATAGGCAGCGAAAGAGGACGTCAGCGTCTGCAGCAGTGTCACCATCAGCGCAATAAACGCCGTGTTTTTGAAATAGGTGACCAGCGGTACCCGCTGCCAGATCAGAGAGTAGTTCTCCCAATGGAAGGTTTCCGGAATCCACCGCATGGGAAAAGCAAAGACTTCCCGGTCGATTTTGAGCGAGGACGAGATCATCCAGAAAAAGGGAATCAGCGTAAAGGCAGCCAGTGCGATCAGCACAATCCAGACCGCAACCCGGAACACCTTGCGCAGCACGGGATTGTCCTTCCGGATTTCCCGTCCGTGAATCGTAGATTCCATCCCTGTTTTTCCTCCTTCCTCAGTCGTTTGAGAATTTCTTCTCGGAGCTGAACTGGATAATCGTCACCAGCAGCACGATGATCAGCAGCACCATCGCGATCGCGCTGGCCGATCCGTAACGGATCTTGCTGAACGCCTCGTCATAGATGTACGTAACCAGCATCTTCGTCGCCCGTCCGGGCCCGCCTTCCGTCATGATCGCCACCACGTCGAAAATCTTGAAGCAGGAAATCACCATCATC
Source organism: uncultured Clostridia bacterium (assembly GCA_946527725.1). Taxonomy (GTDB): domain Bacteria; phylum Bacillota; class Clostridia; order Christensenellales; family Aristaeellaceae; genus Aristaeella. The sequence continues at coordinate 2,475 of CAMMYM010000110.1, read as the reverse complement.
ACGGACACAAAGAATGTCGTGGGTTTCAGCTGAGGCAGCGTCACATGCAGGAACTGCTGCCATTTATTCGCGCCGTCTACGGTAGCCGCTTCCGTCAGTTCCTTCGGGATACCCTGCAGTGCAGCCAGGTAGAGCACCATGTAATACCCCATGTTCCGCCAGACGCTGACCAGGATGATCGCCCACATCGCCATGGTACTGTCCGCGGTCCAGCTTTTGTTGAAATTGATCCCCAGGGCCATGATAATCTGGTTGACAGGCCCGTTCTTCATCATCATAAACGACCAGCAGACGCAGATAGCCACCATCGAGGAAACATAAGGGAAGAAAAAAACAGTCCGGAAGAACAGTGCGCCTTTGATTTTGTTCAGCAGGATTGCCAGTGCCAGCGCGCAGACGATGGTCAGCGGTACGGTCACAATCGTGTAAAATACCGTATTTTTCAGCGTAATGCCCAGGTCTGATCGGGTAAAGAAATACTCGATTCCCTTCTCTGCCACTTTTTTCACGGCAAAAATCGATGCGTAGTTATCCAGGCCGACAAATCTGATTTTTGAAATGTCGCCGCCGTTCCACTCAAAGAATGACAGCGCAATGGCGCAGAGTACCGGGACCAGCGTAAACACCGCGAATCCGATGAAATTCGGTGCCAGGAAAGAATAGGCGATCAGCGTGTTCTTCCTTTCCTGTTTTCCCATCCGGTGCCGGATCCGCCTCGCTTCCGTCTGACTCATGGATGATTCGTTCCTTTCCCTGTTTCTGAAAAAAGGCAGGGAAGGCAAGCAGCCTTCCCTGCCTGGAGGGCAGTCGTTCCCAAAGTGATTACTTGGCCAAGTCAGCCACCCGTTCGTTCATTTCCTCGATTCCTTCCTCTGCGGAGATGGAACGGGAAACGATTTCGGAATGCACTTCTTCCACAATCTTCTTGATGTCAGCCACATTTTCCACAACGGGCCACTCCATGGCCACGTAGGAGGGCATCAGGGCGCCCTTGCAGCCTTCGCCTTCCGGGAAACCTTCCACAGAAGCCAGCACGTCCACAACGTCTTCGGAAACCCAGGCAGGACGCGCGCCGACAGATGCCGTCGCCTTGGCGCCCTCCGGGCCGCACAGCCAGGAGATGTATTCCCATGCCAGGTCCTTCTGTGCAGACTTGTTGTTAATCATGACGCCGGTCAGGTTACCGAAGGAAGAACCGGCGGCCACTCCTTCCAGATGCGGCACGGCGGCGATGCCCCAGTTCAGGCTGGCGTTGCCGGCCTTGATGTCGCCAATCAGTGTGGAAACCAGCCAGTAGCCCATGGGCAGCATGGCGATATTGCCGTTTTCAAAAGCGGCGGCGTACTTCAGGCCGGAGGCCTTTACTTCGTTGTAGGGCATGCAGGCGCCGTAGTCTTCCAGATCCTGGAACAGCTTGTAGAAGTAGAGCAGGTCGTCGTACTGTCCGTCCGCCAGAGTGTTCACGCCGTCGCACACATCCCAGTTCGCCACGGCGGAGGTCCAGGTGTGGTAGTGGGTTCCGTAAATGCCTTTTTCCTGATCGGTCAGCTTCTTTGCCAGCTCAGCATACTGATCCCAGGTCATGTCGTTGGTGGGATAATCCACACCGGCTGCGTCAAACAGGTCTTTGTTGTAGAACAGCACCCAGAAGTCACTGCGGAAAGGAAGCGCGTACTGCACGCCGTCCACCGCGTAGTTCTTTTCAGTGCCCTTGAATCCGGACATATCGTAATCGCCGATGTACTCGGTCAGGGGATAGGTGTATCCCTGGGCCTGCCAGTTGATCAACTGGTCAATCTCTTTGATCATGAACACATCCGAGGTGTCATTCGGCTGAGCCAGGATGCTGGGGGCCTTTTCGGGCCAGTCCGGCGCCGCGACGTCGGTGTACTGGATGGTCACACCGGGATGCGAGGCCTCAAAGGCTTCCTTCTGGGCCTTCAGGTACGGGGTGGTTTCAGCGTCCCAGGTCACCACGGTCAGCACCTGGTCTTCGGCCAGAGCGGGCACGGCCAGCAGCGAAAGAAGCATCATCGCGGCCAGCATCACAGACAGCATTTTCTTCATGAGAGTCTCCTCCTCCATCAATGTTTGGGAAATGTTATCGGTTTCAAGCTCCGGAGTGCCAAACGCTGGCTTCTCCGTGCCGTTTTCCCTCTACTTTCCCTGTATTTGTCTAAATACTATTGCTTTTTGCCCTTATTGTCAAGTATATTTCCTGAAAATGTTCTGTATTTTTGAAACAAATATTATGTTATCGGTAACATTTTTCTTGCTTTTTCTCCGGATCCATGGTATTCTCTCCCCGGAGGATAAAAAGATGAACAGGAAAGCCACCATTTATGATATCGCCCGGGAGGCCGGCGTCTCCACCGCCACGGTGACGCGGGTGGTCCGCAAAGATCCGCATGTAAAGGAAGCCACCAGGCTGAAAGTTCAGCAGATCATCGACGCGCACGCCTATACGCCCAGCCT
>CAMMYM010000109.1 GCA_946527725.1 uncultured Clostridia bacterium | reverse complement strand
CGGAGGAGCCCCATCATCCCCGCAGCGAATGCCACGCCTGGAGCGCGCTGCCGCTCTATGAATTTATACATACATTGGCAGGAATCCGGCAGGAAAATGGCAAGATCGTCATTCAGCCCCGGCTGCTCGGTCTTCCCGACCTGGCAGGCACTGCTGTCACCCCCTTGGGACTTGTACGGTATCATTATCATGAAGGCCGGCAGGGTGCGTGGCAGTATGAGGTCATTCTGCCTGGGCACGCGGAAGGATTGCTGGTCACGCCTGACGGTAAACAGACGCCTTTTATTGAAGAGATCTCTTTTGCAGAATCCCATGGAACTTTTTGTCCTGATTCCCGTCTGACAGAATGAAAACGGAACACGCCCGGGAATGATTCAAAGCGTCATGGAAGCGAAGGGGATGAATCGAATGAAGAAATTACTGCCGATCCTGCTCACCCTGGCGCTGGTCCTTACAGCCTGCCTTTCCCTTGCCGAAGCAATCACTGTCCGGCCGCTGGAAATAACACAGGACAGTTATGACCCGGATAATGGGGAATTCTGGTTCAGCATGGATACTGTCGGGAATCCCGGCAGCAGCCTGCTCACCATGGCCCTGTACCTGGAGGATCGCTACAGCCTGGATGAAATTGAAAACCTCCGTCCGGGAGATACCATCGAGGTTGAAGGCGAAACCTATACCGTTGAATTGCTTGTGATCCATGGCGTATATGATTCAGACGGAGACGGGGAATGCGACCGTGGCGGTATCACTGTTAAAAACCCCGATCAGGTGAAAGATCTGCTGGACAAACATAAGCTCGGAATTTCTGATAAGGAACTCATCCCGTCATCCTATGAGGTCTATACCCTGGAGGCGTTTGACGGGTATATTGCCTTCACTGTCGGAAATGATGGCTTCTGCCATCCGCTGGTCAACGACCGTACTTTCCGTACGCTGATCGGTACGGTTGTGATCCCGTTACCCCTGCCTGAAGGTTTTGTATGCCATATCGCTGATGAATTCGGCGATAAGGATATTGTTAACGGAACCGCGCAGGACTTCCTGGACGCCCTTGAATACGGCTGTAATCCTTTCTGCAATATTGCCCGTTTTGAAAACGGAAAGCTGATGGAAGTCCGGATCTTTCCGCGGTGCCGCTGTCTGGGTTTCCTGGGCTGCATAACCGAGGATACAATGGCCGATGCCCTCATAGTCACCCTCGATACCCAGCTTTTTCAGGATTGCTTTGCCTTCGGCGCTGTCAAACTCTTCCTTTGCCCGGTGAATCCAGCAGCTGGCGATGCCTAAGGAATGAGCGGCATTCATCAGGTTGCCCATGACAAGGCTTCCGTCATAAACGCAGGTGGGTACATCACGGCTGGCCAGCACAACTATGACGACAGGCGCTCCGTAGAAAGGATCATTGTTGGTGCCCATGACGTCAGCGTTCATTTTTGACAGCTGGTCCCGCGTTTTTTTGTCGGTGACAGCAATCATGATCGGAGACTGTTAGCCCATGCCGGTTGCAGCATAGGTTCCGGCTTCCAGGATCTGCTCCAGGATCTCTGCCGGAATGGGATCAGGCTTGTAGCTGCGGCAGCTGCGGCGCTCAACCAGGGTTTTCAGCGTATCATTCATAACGTTTCCTCCTCGTCATTATGATTGTCAATGTCAACAGGCTTTTTCTATTATAAAGCTTGAAGCTGACTTTAAGTCAAAGTGAGAAAAGCACCCCTTTCACAGGCAGCATAATGGAAACAAAAGAAGCCTGCTTCCTGTTTTTTGACAGATGGGTGCTCACTTTTCGTGCAGATGATTAATGGTATATGCGCATAAGAAAAGCGTCTCCGAAGAGGCATTTCCTTGTCTGCTTTTCATTCCGTAAAGGAATCCTGCATTCCCCTCACTCTACGGGGAAAAAGAGTTTATTCTGCCCGGTTGCCGGTTCAGTGAAATCACAGACAGCGCCTGCGAGTTTCATCCCAAGTTCCGGAATCAGGTCCCTGATTACAGTTTCAAACGTTTCCCCATAGCTTTCCGGAGCTACATCGGTCACGATATATTTCCTTGCCGGCATAATCCACTTTACCCATCCGTCCGGAACCGGAGTATCCTCATACACTTCAATGCCTGCCAAATACAATCCCCTTGAGAAACCATCCGTCCATGGCAAAAAAGACAGCGTCTCGTCGCTCATGGCTCCCCAGAATCCAACAAACGAACCGTCAGCGTTTTTCATTCCAAGATCCGCAATATCACTGAAATGGGAATTGGCTTGCTGCCACAGGTCCTGAACTGCATTCTTCTCTCTCGTGCATAAGCCTTCCTTGCCAATGATTGCGATTTTAGGCAGATCAATCATCTTGTATTGAATCATTTCTCTCCTCCGGCATGGTTAAGTTCCTGCTCCGCGAGACGCGTCCGCTATCAGGCTCCATACTTCCTCAGGTTTCGGCGGATTCAGCGGCAGGGGAAACCGGGAGATGGCAATTGCGGAACAGGCGCTGGCAAAGCGCACCAGTTCCTCATCCGGCATCCCGTGAAGCAGGCCGTATACACAGCCGGCCTTAAACGTATCGCCTGCTCCCAGGGTGCTTCTGACTGTGACGGAGAACGGTCTCATCCGATGTATCTTCTCCCCTTTCCGGGCATACAGCATATCCCCGCCGCCCTGGGTCAGGATAGTCAGTCCGTCTGTTTCCCGCTGCATCAGCTCCATGATGTCTTCCGGGGCCATGCCCGCATAATGTTCCGCCGTGCACTCCTTTGATACCACGTTAACGGCAGCCAGCCGATGCAGCTCCGACCCGTGCGGGCTGTCAATCGTTACAAAAGGCACCTGATGCTTCCGGCAGAGTTCCGCAGCCCGCAGGGATTCAGCCCCGAAATAGGGATCCACTGCCGCCGCCTTGCAGCCGGCAATATCCTCTTCCTTTGGGATACTCCACCATCTTTTTCCGCTCGCAAACAGCGTCTGGAATCTTCCCATGGGTGAACGCACAAGCCCTGCGATCACCACGTAATCCATTACGCCGTCATCCTCCGTAAAACACAGGGAAGACAGATCCACCGTCTTGTCCTCGTAAAAGGTCTTCAGCATCGGTGCAACCGACCTGCCGATCCAGGTGCCGTCCATGCAGACCGACACGCCGAGAGAAGCCAGGACGGTTGCGGCCGTTCCGGTTTCGCCGCCGGGAAGAAAATACTGTTCTGCGATCTCCGAGTACTCATCCGGCTGAAGAAAACCGTTCTTCAGCAGAAATGAATGGGTGCCCAGGACTTGACCGAAAAGGTATACGTCATGTCGCCGGTTCATACCTGTCCTCCTGTCCTTTCAGTTCGCATGTTCATCTCAGTTCAGGCTTTATCGGTGCCAAATCAATCAACGATTGAATCATAAAGGTTTTCATAAGATCCCTGCATGCTGTTATCCGGGCCGGATATAATATTCCGGTCTCATTTCCCATATGATCTGACAAAATGGTTTGAAAAGGCCAGGAATCCGCTTTCGCAGTACGCTTCTCCAAGGTAAACCTCATAACCGAAAAGCGTATACAGGCGACCGAAACGAAAAATGTTCCCCAGAAAATATCGCGCAAAAAGGGGCAGCGACGTGGCGTTTGCCCAGAGAACCGCCAGATAGGTCATGGTTAGGAACCACGCGGTCAAAAAGCCATGGTCGTAGCCGAACTGCTCCTTGGCAAAGGTGTACGCGCCGCCCGCTTCCGGATAGCACTGCATCATATAGGCATAGTTCCTGCTGATCAGCAGCATGGCTGCCGCGCCCAGCAGGAGACAGATCACACTGTCCATGATGCCGGCCTGAAAAGGTAGGTATTGCTGGTGACCACCAGCAAACCCCAGCCGTTGCTGGTGCCGATGGCAAAAGCCCATGTTCCGACTGGAGCAATATCCTGCCTCAGTTGACGGCTTTCCTTTATATCCATTTTCACACGATCCTTT
>CAMMYM010000108.1 GCA_946527725.1 uncultured Clostridia bacterium | reverse complement strand
GCCTTTCAGGGAGAACACAAGGTTTTCCTGCCCGGTGCGGTCTATTCGCTGGAAGGGGAGTGCACCGTGCTGCAGAATTCGCCCTACCTTGGAGTAAGCACCGCCGCCAGGCTGCTGGGGGTCTCCGGACAGCAGATGATGATGAACAAGGAATACCTGATCTACGGAGAATCCTATACCGGGTTCAACAGCCAGAGCTCCACCAAGGGAGAAGTGCTGGTGCTGATTGACCAGGACCAGATTCGGGCTGCCCTGCGTGAGCGGCTGAGTGATCAGGCTGCCGTACGGATTCTGCGGAGGGGGCAGCCTGTTTTTGAAACAGGGGAAACCGATGGATATGAGATGTCCGTGACCAGCCTCGCGGACCATACGGTGGATTATGCCATATTTGTGCCGCTCTCCGTCCTGTCCGGATCCATCCCTGTTTCCGCGCTGATTCCGCTGGCATTCATGGCTCTGGCCAGCATCTTCTTCGTTCTGCTGACATACCGGATTTCACTGCGGTATTATAAGCCCATCGACGATATTCATCAGCTGATGGGCAGATCGGATCAGGGGCCGGCCGGCGGTGTGGACTCGAACAGAGAAAAGGAGTTTGCCAATATCCTGAGCGGAATCTCCAGCCTGATCGGTGAGCGAAACGGCTACAGGGAAAAGATGGTGACCATTACGCCCTATGTCCGCCAGGGAATGCTGCAGGCTGCCATCCATGGCGCCGGACAGACGGAGCTGCTGGTGGAGGAACAGTTCACGGAGCTGAAGCGCAATTATTATATGGTGGGTGAGGTGAACATCGCAATTACCATGGAAACGCCCGCGGCAGAGCGCAGGTATCAGGATCTGCAGACGCTGATCCTGACTGTCTGCCGGGACTGGAACGAGGAGAGCATCCAGGTGGTTGCGGTGCCCGAGAATCTTCAGAATATCTTTGTTATTGCCGCAGCAGATGAAAAGGATGCATTTGAGGATTTCTTTTATCGGCTCTACAGCGTAATTCAGGAAAATGCCGCAGATGAAAACACCGTACTGACCATCGGCGTCGGACACCGGGAAAGCGATCTGGAGCGGCTGAGCGAAGCCTGCCGGGAGGCGCAGAGAAGCCTGGGTCAGATGCTGACCGGCGGACGCGGAGCAGTTTATTTCCCGGAGGAGCATTCAGATCTGACGCCCGCCTATTACTTCCCGAAGGATGCGCAGAAGCAGATGACGCGCCTGCTGAAGGAACGGAATCTGGAAGGGCTGAACGCGATGCTGGATGAAATCTACCAGAAAAACATGGTGGAGGCGGACCTTCCGACCGCGGAGATCCGGCTGATGGCGGATGAGCTGTATTGGACGATCCGGAAGGCCCTTCGAAACGCCTTTGATCTCAGCACCACGCATGTGCGGATGGAACCGATTCGGGACGCGGCAACCATTGAGGAAATATTTGCCTATTACCGTCAGGTGTTTGCTGCCAGCCTGAGCGAGGCGGAAACCGGAGAAGGAGAGGAAAAGGAACAGGATCTGGAGGAGGAAATCTGCCGGTATCTGGAAGCGCATCTTTACGACCAGGACCTCAGTCTGAACGGCGTTGCGGATCACTTCGGTGTTTCCACCAAAATGATCGGGCTGATCACCCGGAAACGGTATGGACAGACCTTCCTGAACTATATCCGGGACCGTCAGATCCATCATGCGGTGGATCTGCTGAAGGAAACGGATCTTTCCCTGGAGGAGATTGCCTCCCGGTGCGGGTTTACCAATATTCTGACCTTCCGCAGGAATTTCAAGACGGTGATGGGGGTAAATCCCAGCGAGTATCGAGGATAAGCTGCGGCTCCGTTCCCGGAACATCAATCGGCGCAACTGCCCGCAGGGCAGATTTGCAGCATCAATTTGTTCCCCGGCAGAAAATGATGCATACTGCCGGAAAGGATAAAAAAACGAACCAGAAAAGACAGGCGTGATTTGATGCTTGTCTTTTTTTCCGCTTTTTTGTACCGTTTGAGTGCGGCGGGGAGAACACCCTGCATCGGAAAGAATCACACAGGAACAGAACGGAGGAGAACGATGGCCAGACCGGTGAATGAGATCGTGCCCGGAAAGAAGACGCTGGCGCAGCTGATCAACCGGGATAAACAGTTGATGCTGATGTTCCTGCCGGTTTTTATCTTCTATCTGATCTTCTGCTACCTGCCCATGGTGGGCCTGATGATGGCCTTTGAAGACTTCAAGATGGGGAGCGGGTTTGTGGGCGTCTTCAGCAGCCCCTGGGTCGGAGTACGGTGGTTCGAGCAGTTCTTCGGATCGGTTTTCGCCTGGCGCCTGATCAGGAACACCTTCCTGCTTTCCTTTTACTCGCTGATCTTCGGATTCCCGATTCCGATCATCTTTGCCATCTGCATCACCCAGCTGCGGGCGAAGAGGTTTGCCAAGACTGCCCAGGTGATTACCTATCTGCCGTACTTCATCTCTACAGTCGTGGTCGTCGGCATGATGACCAACTTCCTGAGCCCATCGAACGGAATCATCAATCAGATCATCAAGTCCTTCGGCGGCAAGGCGATCAACTTCATGGGCCTGCCGTCCTGGTTCCGGAAACTCTATGTGATCTCCGGCTCGTGGCAGAGCTTCGGTTTCAACGCGATCATCTTTGTTGCCGCGATTATGGGAATCGATCCCTCCCTGTATGAGGCTATGAAGGTGGACGGCGCCAGCCGCTGGCAGCAGATCATTCACCTGATCCTCCCCATGATTTCGGATACGGTGATCCTGCTCCTGATTATGACGCTGGGAAACCTGCTGAACGTCGGCTTTGAAAAGGTCTATCTGATGTATTCTCCCGCGGTGTATGAAACCGGCGACGTGATTGCCACGTATGTGTACCGCCAGGGCATTGAGAACAAGAACTTCGGATACGCGTCGGCAGTGGGCCTGTTCTACTCCGCCGTAGGCTTCCTCTTTGTGATCGGCAGCAACACCCTGAGCCGCAAGGTTACAGGATCGTCTTTATGGTAAAAGGAGAACGACATGACAGCCATGACAAAACGCAGGGTGCACAGGCCGGATTCCTTCCTGACGGAAAGCGGCGGCGACAAGGTGCTGGATGTGATCATCTGGATCCTGGTGCTGTTTGCCGTGATCGTTACGGCGTATCCCTTCCTGTATGTGATCTCCATTTCCTTCTCTGACGGCGCTTCCGTAGCCCGGGGGGATGTGTGGCTGCTGCCGAAGGGATTCACGACGGAAACTTACGGGATGGTCATGGGTTACCAGCAGCTTTGGACATCCTATCTGAACACCGCTTTCTACACAGTGTTCGGAACCCTGGCCAACATCGTCTTCACCTGTCTGGCAGCCTATCCGCTGAGCAGAAAGAGATTCTTCCTGCGAAGGAAGCTGAATTTCTTCGTGGTCTTCACGATGTACTTCAGCGGCGGAATGATTCCGACCTACATGGTTGTGACCGGTATGGGGCTGTACAACAGCCGCCTGGCGATGATCCTGCCGGTGCTGCTGAGCACCTACAACATGATGATCTGCCGGTCCGCCATGGAAAGCGTGCCGGAGGACCTGTTCGAGAATGCTTCCCTGGAGGGCGCCAGCGACTGGTATATGATGCTCCACATCGCCGTGCCGCTGATCAAACCTACCCTGGCTGTGCTGACCCTATACTACGCAGTAGCCCGCTACAATGATTTCTTCAACGCGATGCTCTACCTCGGAAAGAGCGAACTGCAGCCCCTGCAGATGTTCCTGCGCCGTGTGCTGCTGATGTCCTCGGCCGAAGTGCTTCAGCAGGCAGGAACCGCAGCGGCGGACGCGGCTGCCAAGAACACGCTGAAGATCCGATATGTCTGTATTGTTCTGGCGGCGGTACCGATCTTCTGCATCACTCCCTTTGTCCAGAAGTACCTGGTCTCCGGAACGATGCTTGGCGCAGTGAAGGGTTAGAATTCCGTGACCGCCTGTGGCG
>CAMMYM010000107.1 GCA_946527725.1 uncultured Clostridia bacterium | reverse complement strand
AAGGAGCTACAGGATACGAAGTATATCGTAAGCGTGGTAGAGAGGGTACAACGAAGGTTGCTACAATTACAGGCATGAATACCGCGCAGTGTTATGACTCTGACATAAAGGATAGTTGTTGGGGCAGAGTGTACAATTATTACGTGGTTCCAGTCGCTGGGAGCACAAAAGGCCCGAAGAGCGAGGATGTTGTTCTGCAGCGTTTGGCACCGATGACTCTTACCAGTTTGAAGAACACCTCAGCGGGAAAAGCAGCTGTCGCATGGAAATGCTCTGTAAACTCTAACAAGGCAAATGGCTATGAATTACAATACGCACAGTCTCAAGCAGATCTGTCCGGACGGAAAGGAACTTATAAGGCGATCACTATTAATGGCCGGAATAACCTGAACAAGACTATCAGTGGATTGACCAAAGGAAAAACATATTACTTTAGGGTGCGCTGTTATGTGAATTATACCAACAGTAAGACGGGGAAAGCCATTAAGACCTGGAGTCAGTATAGTAATGTGATGAAAATAAAAATAGCCAAATAAAGAGTAGAAGAAGGTCCCGCGGCCAATTCAGAGGACTTTTCATTACAGGCCATGCACTTTTTCCATTGTTGTTTTGCGGTTCACTTCGATCTGTTGCAGCTGGAACTCGAAATCACGCTTGTCCTTTTGACGGATGGTCTCCAGCAGGATGCCCGCCACCGCAGACAGCATGCCTGCCATAAACACAAAGCCGCAGACCAACAGCGTGGGGATTCTGCCCACCATTCCTGTTCTCAGGAAGGCGGCCAGCACCGGCACGAAGAACAGCACCGCCAGCAGCATCAGCACAATGGCAATAGTGCCGAAGAACAACATGGGCCGATAGTCCCTGGTCAGGCCTACGATGGTGCGGATGACCTTGATGCCGTCCCGCACGGTGTTCAATTTGGACTGGCTGCCCTCCGGACGATCCCGGTACCCGACGACCACATTCTCCACTTGAAAACTCTTGTCCGCGGCGTGGATGCTCATCTCTGTCTCGATCTCAAAGCCATTGGACAGTATGGGGAAGCTCTTGGCGAAGGAATAGGAAAAGGCACGATACATACGGCGATATTGTCAGGATGCAGCTCCGCCTGTCTGATAAATTCCGAAACCACGTTTCTCATCCTTCAATCTCCTTTGCCGCTGCCCGTCAATCCCTCAAGCCCTGCCGCATCAGCGCCATGTATTCCGAATACGGGATCTTTTTATAGCCCAGTCTCAACAGGTACGTCCCTGGTACCTGGGCATCCATCATCACAATGCGCTCCTTTTCCGCGTATTGCGCCAGCAGGTATAATGCCAGCTTGGAACCGTCGGACCTATAGGAGAAGGCGCTTTCTCCAAACATGCACCGGCCAATCCTGACGCCGTAGGTGCCGCCGGCCAGCTCCCCATCCACAAACGCCTCCGCGCTATAGGTATACCCGGCTTCGTTCAGGGCCATAAACGCCCCTTCAACGTCATCGTCGATCCAGGTTTCTTCCCCGGCGTCTTCCCTTCTGGCGCGGCAGCGATGCATGGTGCCGATAAAATCCCGATTCACTTCGAGCGTGACCTCATGCTTTTTTATAAATCTCAGCATGCTCTTCCCGGCGTGGACCTCCGAAGGAATCAGAATGCAGCGTTCCTTTGGACACCACCAGGTCAGCGGGATTCCCTCTTCGCTCCAGGGAAAGATCCCGCGACTGTAAGCCGCCACCAGCCAGTCTACGGTAACATCCCCGCCGATGCCAACAAGGCCGTTATCGGATCCATATTTCGGATTCGGGAAGGTCGGCTCGTCCTCCGGCAGGAGAAACGCGGTGACCGGAAACCTGCACAGCTTTTCAAAGTCGCCGTCCACAAAGGTGGATACATAGCCGTCGTCGATCTCCGCCGGTTCCCCGGATTCCTTCGCGGCAGCCAGCGCCTTAACCATCTCCGCCATGCGCCGGGCCTGGTTCGGAAGCTCTTCCGCCTCGTCTGCCTCCCGGCAGGAAACAGAGGCGATCTTCATCCCGCTGATGGCAAAGTAATGATGGATGGCCTCAAGGCTGTTCATGATTCCCGTGTCGCTCCCGGTTACAACGGCGGCGCCCACCTTCATCCGCTTGTCAACGGCGGCGCTGCGGAAAAGCCGATCCAAAAATGAAAGGACCGTCCCGTTCGGCGTATTGTAGTAGATTGGGCTTCCGACGACAAGCCCGTCGGCGGCTTCGAATTTCGCGGCCGCTTCGTTCACCGGATCGTCATTGTATACGCATTGACCGCTCGCCGCGCAGCCGCCGCAGTCCATGCACCCGCGGACAGCCCGATCCCCGATCCGAATCAGTTCCGTTTCAATGCCTTCCGCGCTGAAAACGCGAATCATTTCGTTCAGAGCCTTCTCCGTGTCGTCCTGCGGTCTTGGGCTTCCGTTAATGATCAGAACGCTTGCCATAGAATTCTTCCCTTCTATACTATTACTGCGTGCCTCTTTTGCTCAAACTCAGCCTTCGGCTGTTTTTCCTATCTCCCTGTCCTCTCCCGTGCGCCGCCACCAGAGCATGCATCCAACGACAACGACCATGGTCAGGGCCTCCGAGATCGGGATTGCGAGCCATATGCCGTCCTCCCGGAAGAACAGCGGGAGCGCCCACACCAGTATGAGCGGGCCGACGACGCCCTTCGTCAGGGAGATCAGCATGGAAGCGGTGCCCTGGTTCAAACCGGTGAAATAGGAACCGGCATAGACGGTCATGCCATCCAGCAGGAAGAACAGTATGACAATCCTCAGCGCGTGAACCGAAACTGCGGTCAGCTCCGGATTATAGCCGACAAAGAAGCGAACCAGCGAACCCGCGAAGAGTTCGCATACGACCACAATCGTCACACCGAAGAAGCCCATCAAAAGCATGCCCTTATTCCACAGGCTGTGGAGCTCCTTCCTGTTCGCCTGCCCGAGATGGTATCCGGCGACCGGGACGATGGTCATGCTGATGCCATAGAAGACCGCGTTAAAGAAGCCCGCCACATACTCGCTGACGGCATAAGCTTCGACCCCGGCTTCACCCATCATTTCGATCAGCCGAAGGTTGAACACCACCGCAACGACCGCGTAGGCCACGGCATCCACCATTTCTGAAAAGCCGTTGTAAATGGTTTTGCCAAGCGCGCGCAAGTCCAAAATGGGGCGTACAAAGCGGAGTCCCGTCCTCTGGCGGAGGAAGAAGACCGCCGGAATGACCGCGCTGATCAGCCAGGCTATACCGGTAGCGAGCGCCGCGCCCCGCATGCCCCAGCCAAGGCCGGCCACAAAGGCCCAGTCCAGCAGGATGTTGACCGCGGCGTTGGAGATCGTCGCCGCCAGCCCCAGCCCGGGACGCTCCGCGGCGACCATCAGGGGGTGGAAGGCCATGGAAAGCATCTGGAAGGGGATGAACAGCGCCAATGTGCGGCCGTAGCTGACGCAGTAATCCATCATATCTTCCGTAGCTCTGACCCATCCGGCGATTGCAGGCATGAAAAAGTAGAGCCCCACAGACAGTGCGACGCTCAGCGCTGCCAGGAAAGCAACCACGAAGGTCATCAGCCGATTTGCGCGTTCGACGCGTCCTTCGCCCATCTCCCGGGACAGAAGCGCGCTGGCACCGCTGCCGAACATGAGTCCGATACTCATGAATATCAGAATGGGCGGATAGATCAGGTTTTCAGCCCCGAAGGCTGTCTCCCCGATAAAGTTGGATATAAAGTACCCGTCTGCAACCTGATAGGTGCTGTCAACAATCTGCATGCCAATGCTGGGCAGCGCGAAACAGAGAAGCCGCGGGATGGTAAAATGGTCCGACAACTGGATTCTGTGTTTCAACATTAGTTCACCAATCCTTCGGGGAAATTAGAGTGTGTTTCTAAAATCCTGAACATGCATTTTCGGCGTCTAAGGCTGCATTTCTGTGTTGCTTTTCCTCGACTTGCAACCAGTAAGCCTTCGGAAAATCGCCTTGAAATGCAGCCTGATACGCTCGAAACTGC
>CAMMYM010000106.1 GCA_946527725.1 uncultured Clostridia bacterium | reverse complement strand
CCCTGAGGCACCGGACCCGAATCGGACACCCGCCGGAAAAGGCGGGTGTTTTTTTACGAAAACTACCGGGAAATGCGCCGCAAAAGATGATCATTCCAAGCCGTACAACCACAAGATATTGAAGAAAATTCAAGGATATATACAAGTCCGGAAAAGCAAAAAGTGAAAAATACAATTTCAGTACAAAGCCCGGAAAACGTTTGCTGCAACATTTCCAGCGAATCGGAGACCGATTATCTGGTCGGAAAACCCTCCGGATTCCGCAAACCGCCCTTGCAAAAGGTATGTACAAGTTGTATAATCCATTTCGTAAAAGTTGAGCGATTGCAGCGGAATAATCCCGGGTTGGAAGGACTGTTTGCATTGTCGCTTTTTTACGCTGGAAAAGGTGGAACGAACAGGACGATGAGAAGCAAAAGTTTCGCAGTCAGGCTGCTGCTGTGTGCGGCGGCGCTGGCGTTGGTGCTGGCGGCGCCCGGCGCATGCGGGGCGGAAGAGGCGCCGGCTGTAAAGTTTCCGGAAGGAGACTGGGCCTTCAATTACGAGCCGACGGTTTCCGCGCTGCAGGTCCGGGGGGACGGGACGGCGGTATTCCGGGGCGCTGAGTACACCCTTGCGGATGACGGAGAGTTCCTTACCCTTACGGACGGAGAAACGGAACTTCGTTTCCGCTACCAGGTGACGGAGGAAAAGCTCCTCCTCTACATGCCCCAGGAATACACCCGGGCGAAGGAATATCCAGGGCAGGGCCTGACCGGCGCCTGGATCGGAAAGGAATCCGAGGGAACCACCTTCATCTTCCGGGAGGATTACCGCTTCCTGGAGGACGGAACGTTCACCGGCGCCTACCAGGTGGACCCGGAGAAAGGTACGGTCCTGCTGACGTATATCAAGTATTTCGATGACACGCTCTGCTATTTCTCCCTGGAAGGGGAGGACGGCCTGACGGTGGAATATCCCTGGCCGATGGTTGAAAAGCAGACGGATCCCGCCTGAGGATAGGGCGGACTCAAGACTGAGCTTCTTTTAGCGGAGGCTAAATTAAATATTTTTAACAGGAGGATTCTTATGAAAAAGGTACTTGCTCTGGTTCTGGCCGCAATCATGGTCCTCGGCATCGGCTCTGCTTTTGCCGACAAGACCCCTCTGACCCTGTGGACCATCGCCGTTGAGGGCGACTCCAACCGCGCTGCCTATCTGACGGCTGTGGATGAGTTCAACGCTGCGAATCCCGACTTCGAGATGACCATGGAGCCCACCGAGAACGAAGCTTACAAGACCAAGATCAAGGCTGCCATGTCCGCTGGCACCGATCTGCCGGACATCTTCTTCACCTGGTCCATGAGCTTCCTGGGCGACTTCGTCAAAGCCGGCCGCGTGCTGTGCCTGGATGATGTCCTGCCCCAGTACAAAGATCAGCTGACCGACACCGTGCTGGCCAACTCCACCTACGATGGAAAGCACTACGGCGTGCCGCTGACCATGAACGTTGTTACCATGTTCGCCAACATGGACCTGCTGAAGGAAGTCGGCTGCGAGAAGGTTCCGGAGACCTATGACGAGCTGATCACCGTCTGCAAGGCCCTGAAGGAAAAGGACATCATCCCCTTCGGCGTTTCCGGCAAGGAAAACTGGTGCCTGTCTGAGTACACCGAGCCCCTGCTGGCCAAGACCATTGGCGCCAAGGGCCTGGAAGACTGCTACACCGGCGCTGCTTCCTGGGACCAGCCCGGGGTCATCGAAGCCATGAACAAGTTCATCGAACTGAAGGAATACTTCGATCCCAACGCTGCCGCCCTGGGCAACGAAGAAGTGAAGCAGGGCTTCATCGATGGCAAATACGCTTTCTATCAGAACGGTTCCTGGAACTGCGGCGACATCTCTGACAAGGCTCAGTTCACCGCTGCTGCTGCCATGTTCCCCGTGGTTGACGCTGAGAAGGCCACCCTGTACGAAATGATCGGCGGCCCCAACGACACCCTGGCTGTTACCGCTACCTGCGCGGATCCCGCTGTTTGCGCGAAGGCCGCTTTCGACCTGGGCTGCACCATCTCCCGCGAAGGCAACCTGAACGGCGCCGGCCTGCCCACCTGGGCTGTGAACTATGACACCTCCAACGTCAAGTACCTGAGCAATCAGGTTGCTGAGATGGTTGCGCAGTCCAAGGGCATGGTCCTGTTCGGCGACAACTTCCTGTCCGCTGACGCTGCCAACACCTACCTGGACTACATCGCGCAGCTCTTCGCCGGCGATATCGACGCTGAAGGCTTCGCCAAGGGACTGGCTGCGGATCTGCAGTAATCCTTCCTAAGGAACTTTTCACAGTTGCTTATTGAACCCAGTTAATTTCAGGGAGACGGTCCCCGATGGGGCAACCCGGAAGGGATCGCCTCCCTCCTTTTTTCTGAAGGGAATCTACTGACATGAAAAAGACAATCGGTTACCGGGTGAACATTTTCCTGTTCCTGCTCCCGGCCCTTTTCTTGTTCATCGGCGTCCTGATCGCGCCGATCGCCATGTCCACCTACTACAGTTTTCATAAGTGGAGCGGCTTTGACACCCCGGAGTTCATTGGCTTTAAAAACTATGTGGAACTGTTTACCAGCGGCTCCATCAATTTCCCCCGGGCGCTGAAGAACGCCCTGCTGCTGGCACTCTTTTCCGTGATCATTCAGCTTCCCTTCGCCCTGTGGCTTGCCCTGAAGCTGGCAAAGGGGATTCGCGGAGAGCGGTTCTTCCTGTCCGTATTCTTCCTGCCTGTGCTGATTTCCACGGTGGTTATCGGCCAGCTGTGGATCAAGATTTACAATCCCGAATACGGCGTGCTGAATCTTCTTCTCAGATCCCTGGGCCTTGAAAGCTGGACGCGAATATGGCTGGGGGACCGGAATACCGCACTGGGAGCGGCCTTCGTTCCGCTTCTGTGGCAGTATGTGGGATATCACATGCTGCTGATGTACGCGGGCATCAAGAGTGTTCCGCCGGAGCTGCGGGAGGCGGGAATGCTGGACGGCTGCAATGACAGCAAGCTGAACCGGTATATCGTGATTCCGTACATCAAGCCCATCCTGCGGGTCAGCATGATTTTCGCGGTTACGGGATCCCTGAAATCCTTCGACCTGATCTACGTGCTGACAAACGGCGGCCCGGTTCACGCGACGGAGGTGCCCAGCACCCTGATGATCAACCTGCTGTTCCTGAGGAACCGCTACGGCATGGGTTCCACCATCGCCGTCATGCTGATCATCCTCTGCTTCCTGTTCGCGCTGCTGATCAATATGCTTTTCAGAAAGGATAAGGTAGTATGAGCACAGTTGAAATCAAAGCCGGCCGTGCCCATACCGCCGGCAACAAGCTTACGGTCCGGAACGTACTGATCTATTTCGTCCTGATCATCTGGACCTTCGTCAGCCTCTTCCCGGTTTACTGGATGCTGACGTTCTCCCTGAAAAACAACTCCGAGATTTTCGGGGCCAACGTGGTGGGAATTCCCCAGCACTGGGCCTGGGAGAACTATGACCGCGCGCTGCATACCGGAAGCATGGGAACCTATTTCCTGAACAGCCTGATCATTGCCGTGGCGTCGATCCTCTTTACGATGATCGCGGCGGTCATGGCGACCTACGCCATGACGCGGCTGGTCTGGAAAGGCCGTGAAACCATGAACAAGTTCTTCATGCTGGGACTGACCATCCCGATTCACGCGGCCATCGTTCCCCTGTATGTGGTGCTCAGCAAGGCCAACATGCTGAATACCCACGCCGCGCTGATCATTCCCTATTCCGCCTTCTCCCTGGCCATGGCTATCCTGATCAGCACCGGCTTTATGGGAGATATTCCCTACGACCTGGATGAGGCCGCCTTCCTGGACGGCTGCGGCGTATGGGGAATCTTCTTCCGGGTGATTGCCCCGCTGATGGTGCCGGCAATTTCCACCGTGGGCATCTACACGTTCCTCCAGTGCTGGAATGAGCTGATGTTTGCCACCATCTTCAACAGCCGCGAAGCCCTGAAGACGCTGCCTGTCGGCATCCAGGGCCTGGTGGGCCAGTA
>CAMMYM010000105.1 GCA_946527725.1 uncultured Clostridia bacterium | reverse complement strand
AGGGCGGGGCTGAATGTTTTTTTACTGTTTTTTCGCAGACATGGAGCCGGGCCAATCTGCCGCATAGAGATGATGACAGAGGACCATGCTAGGATCCTTCTATGCGCAGGAATACTCTGCCTGTTCCCGGCAGTACCTGAGGGGGATTGTCTGCGATGCTCCCGGCCTATTGACAAAAAGGTTTAATTCGCATAATATTCTTACAACAATGTTATGGGAATCCCATAACAAATAGAAAAAAGGAGAGTGTTTACCTATGAAGAAAGTCTTGTCTGTTGTACTTGCCCTGGCTTTGATTCTGGGGCTCTGTTCCTTTGCGACTGCTGAAGGCGCCAAGAAGGTCGGCATTGCGATGCCTACCCAGTCTCTGGAGCGCTGGAACCGTGACGGCGCCTATCTGAAAGAACAGTTTGAAGCCGCCGGATACGAAGTAATCCTGACCTACTCCGACAATGATAACGATAAGCAGGTTAACGACATCAACAACATGCTGAGCCAGGATGTTGATATGCTGATCATCTCCTGCATCGACAGCGCCGGCCTGAACACCGCGCTGGATGTAGCCGCTGAGAAGGGTGTCCCGGTGATTGCCTATGACCGGATGATTGAGAACGATGCTGTATCCTACTATGTATCTTTCGATAACTACACTGTAGGCGTGCTGCAGGGACAGTTTGTCAAGGATGCGCTGGATCTGGACAACGCGGGCGACAAGACCTTCAACATGGAATTCACCGGCGGCGCTCCGACCGACCCGAATGCCGGCTATTTCTTCCGCGGCGCTTATGATCAGCTGGCGGAATACATCGAGAAGGGAACCATCAAGGTTCCTTCCGGACAGACCACGATCGAACAGGTTGGTACTGAACAGTGGAGCACTGACGTAGCCCTGTCCCGCGCTCAGAATATTCTTGGCTCCTTCTATGCCGACGGCACTGTCCTGGATGCCTGGCTTTGCTCCAATGACTCCACCGCACGCGGGGTTGTACAGGCGCTGGATTCTGACTATGCCGGCGGAAACGAAGTCATCGTGACCGGACAGGACGGCGATATCGCCAATCTGATTAACGTGGTTGACGGAAAGCAGACGATGACCGTTTATAAGAACGTGGCGAATGAAGCGGTTGTGACGCTGAGCGTGGCAAAGGCGATTCTGTCGGGCGAAGAAATTGACGGCGCGGCGCTGGCTGCTGCCCAGGAAATCGAGTGCACCTATGACACCGAGTCCTACTTCAGCTCCCCCGAAAAGAACACTCCTGCTTTCCTGCTGGTTCCTACTGTTGTGACCAAGGACAATCTCCAGTATCTGGTTGATACTGGCCTGTATAAGTGGGATGCCGACCAGAAATATCTGGAAGCGGTGGAATAATATACCTGTTGGTATCAGCTGCACGGAGCGGGCGGGGCCAAACCCGCCCGCTTTTCAAAACAATGGTATAGATAAAGGAGGAATTGTACTTGGCTGATATTATTCTGGAAATGAAAAACATCACCAAGGAATTCCCAGGCGTAAAAGCACTAGACAATGTGAACCTTACGGTAGAACGCGGTACGATCCATGCACTGATCGGAGAAAACGGCGCTGGAAAATCTACGCTGATGAATGTGCTTTCAGGTATTTATCCTTATGGCACCTATTCCGGCGAGATTTATTATAACGGGAAGCTGTGCCAGTTTAAAACCCTGAAGGAATCGGAAGCGATGAATATTGTTATCATCCATCAGGAGCTGGCGCTGATTCCGCTTCTGTCAATAGGTGAAAACATGTTCCTGGGAAACGAGATCAAGAACAGGGCCGGAGTAATCGACTGGAACAAAACCTATGCTGAGGCTGAGAAGCACATGCGGCAGGTGGGATTGCAGGAATCGCCCCACTCGCTGATTAAGGATATTGGCACCGGCAAACAGCAGCTGGTTGAAATCGCGAAGGCGTTTTCCAAAAATGTGAAATTGCTGATTCTGGATGAGCCTACCTCCTCACTGAATGACGAGGATGCAAAAATGCTGCTGGATCTGCTGATGGAGTTCAAAAAGCAGGGCCTTACATCCATTATCATTACACATAAACTGAACGAAATTATCTATTGCGCCGATAAGGCCACGATTATCAGAGACGGCACAACGATCGAGACGCTGGTCAAAGGCGTGGATGAATTCAACGAAGAGCGAATCATCAAGGGCATGGTCGGACGGGCTATGGAGAACCGTTATCCGGCACGGCAGCATAAGGTGCAGGACGAAGTCAGCCTTGAAGTGAAAGACTGGACGGTACACCATCCGCTTTATCCGGAAAAAGTTGTGGACGATCATATTTCCTTTAAGGTTCATAAAGGAGAGATTATCGGATTCTCCGGCCTCCAGGGCGCGGGCAGGACAGAGCTGGCTATGTCCATATTTGGACGTTCATACGGCACAAATATCAGCGGGGAACTGTATCTGCATGGGAAGAAAACACACCTGCGAAACCCGGAAGCCGCCATTCACGCCGGCCTGGCTTATGTAACTGAAGACAGAAAGACGAACGGACTGCTGCTGAATGAAAGCATCCGGTTCAATACTACGCTGCCCCGGCTTGACAAAATCAGCAGCGGCGGTGTGATTGATCAGGACAAGGAAAAAGTCGTTGCGGAGAAGATGAGGCAGGAAATGGGGACGAAGGCCCCTTCCATAGAGCAGAAAGTGGGTAACCTTTCCGGAGGAAACCAGCAGAAAGCCCTGCTGGGAAAGTGGATGTTTACTGAACCGGACATTCTGATCATGGATGAACCGACCCGCGGAATTGATGTCGGCGCAAAATATGATATTTACTGCCTGATGAACCAGATGGTTGAGGATGGAAAATCTGTGGTTATGATTTCATCGGAAATGCCGGAACTGCTTGGGATGTGCGACCGCATTTACGTGATGAATGAAGGGAAACTGCTGGCAGAATTGAACGCACAGGAAACATCGCAGGAAGAAATAATGGGATACATTATCAGAGACAGCTAGGTTTCTCGGCATTGACGATAGAAACATTTTTTTGAAAAAGGAGTGTTATTCTATGGCGGCTACTACCGCGGCAAAGGAAGCTATCAACAGCAGTGGAAGAAGAAATGTCCTTGGCTTTCTGACAAAGAATTCTATGACAATCGCACTGGTCGCAGTGTTTATACTCTTTTCGGCGCTGACAGGCGGAAGGCTGCTGTATGCACAGAACATGTCAAACCTTCTGCTGCAGAACGGCTACGTTCTGGTGATGGCGTGCGGCATGCTGCTGTGTATCCTCACCGGCGGCAATATTGACCTGTCAGTGGGTTCGGTCATCTGCATGGTCGGCGGCCTGGCGGCAGTACTGGTGACCAATCTTGGATGGCATCCGTACATTGTGATTCCGCTGTGCCTGGTTGTCGGGCTTGGCATTGGAGCATGGCAGGGATACTGGATCGGATTTGTCCGGATCCCGCCTTTTATCACAACCCTGGCCGGCATGTTCATTTTCAGGGGAATTGGACGCCTTATTGTTAACAGCAAAACGGTTCCGATGCAGAACGCATCATTTAATAATCTGTTTACCTCCTATATCAATATCCCCGGACTCGATGTGATTTCCACAAAGGAAGCTCCCGTGGATAACCCGCACATCTGGTCTCCGCTTGTGATTGGCGCTGTCGTCGTGGTACTGATTCTTGTGTTTACGATCAGGGGACGGCTGAACAAGAAAAAGAACGGCTACCATCTCAACTCTTCTCTGCTGGACTACGGGAAGGTTGTGATCGTTGGAGCACTGATCATGTGGTACTGCACAAAGCTCAGCCAGTATAAAGGTATTTCCGTGATGCTTGTCTGGGTATTGGCTGTATGCATGATTTACTACTTTATTACATCCAAGACGGTAGTCGGACGCTATTTCTATGCGGTTGGCGGCAATGAGAAGGCTACCAAGCTGTCCGGTATCAACACGAATAAGATATACTTTCTGGCATATGCCAATATGGGACTGCTGGCCGGACTGTGCGGCATGCTCTGCCTGGCCCGCGTCGGGTCCGTATCAGGACAGACGGGTACGTCGTTTGAAATGGACGCGATTGCTTCCTGCTTTATCGGCGGTGCTTCGGCTTACGGCGGGAGCGGCTCGGTTGGCGGCGTGGTCATCGGCGCGCTTCTGCTGGGCGTGCTGAATATGGGAATGTCTATTCTTGGCTTTACGGATTCCTGGCAATATGTGGTCAAAGGCGGAGTTCTGCTGGTGGCGGTCATATTTGATGTAGTGTCCAAAAAGAGAAAGAGCTGACGCTTTCCACAAAAAAATCAGCCGGAAAAGGAAATCTTCCGGCTGGTTTTTTGATGGAAGGCATTGACCGAAA
>CAMMYM010000104.1 GCA_946527725.1 uncultured Clostridia bacterium | reverse complement strand
CTTTTACTTCTTCAGCAGCGCCTTCGGCAGCTTCCTTGGCTTCTTCGACGGTCTCCTTGACTTCCTCGGCAGCGCCTTCGGCAGCTTCCTTGACTTCTTCGGCAGCGCCTTCTACGGCAGCTTTGCCTTCCTCGGCAGCGTCCTTGACAGCTTCCTTGGCTTCTTCAGCCTTTTCCTTGGCTTCTTCCACAACAGCGGGAGCCGCGGCAGGCGTTTCAGTCTTCTTCCAGGGCTGCCAGATCAGCAGCACGGCAGCAATCACTACCAGCGCAGCCAGGCAGGCAATCAGGGCCTTTTTGTTCTTCATGGATCCATTTCCTCCTCAAGAAAAACTTGTGTATGGTTCAGTCGTCTTCCGGCCGGAGAATGATCTTCCCATTCTCGATCCGGTCGACGATTGCCAGCGATTTGACGCGGATACCGGCTTCGCGCAGCTGCTTTCCGCCGGGCTGGAAGCCTTTTTCCACCGCGATGCCGACGCCGATGACTTCCGCCTTCTGCTGTTCGCAGAGGTTCATCATGCCCTTCACGGCCTGCCCGTCGGCCAGGAAATCGTCAATGATCAGCACGCGGCTGCCTTCCGGCAGGTATTTCCGCTCGATCCGGATGGTGTTCTGCGTCTTGTGGGTGAAGGAATAAACCCCGGCCTGCACCGTTTCGCTGGTAAGCACCGCCGTGTTGCTCTTCTTGGCAAACACGACCGGGAGATCCCCCAGCGCGTGCGCGGCGGCGACGGCCATCGCGATCCCGCTGGCTTCCACCGTCAGCACAAGGTCCGGCTTTGCGCTGCGGAACTCATCCGCCCACGCCTCGCCCATCGCGAAAAGCAGCTTCGTATCGATCCTGTGGTTCAGGAACATGTCCACCTTCACGATATCGGAACCGACCCCTTTGCCTTCTTCCAGGATCTTCTGCTTCAGCGCTTCCACGGTTCTTCCTCCAAAAACACGAACATTCCGTTTCCGGACGCGTGTATTATATGCCGTTTTTCCGAATATTTCAAGGAAAAAGATGTTCCAAAAGTGTTAAATCACGTTCGTTCCGGGATACAGGATCCCCGCTTCCACGGCCCTTGAAGTATCCCTGATCCTGCGCTATAATAGCTTGCAACCAGGACAAATCACATCGTATATATTTCATCTCCGGAAGGGGCTGTTTTTGTGTATCAGTTTCCTGAAGACCTCCGCAGGTTCTATGAATCCATGCGCATCCCGTTTGCGATCTACCAGTACGTGGATAAGAAGATCCTTCCCGTGCTGGTGTCCGACGGTTTCTGCGCGCAGATGGACATGGGCCGGGAGAAGCTGATGCACCTGCTCGTCGCAGGGCAGTACCATTCGATGCATCCCGACGACGCCGGCCGCGTGCTGCAGACCGCGAAGGGATTTGCCGAACACCGGAACAACTACAATGTCTTCTTCCGCACCCTGCATGAGGACGGATACCATAACATCCATGCCGTCGGCTACTGGTGCACCATGCCGGACGGAACCGAGCTCGCGCTGCTGACGTACCAGAACCTCTCCGATTCCGGCAAAGAATTCCTGAGCTTTGAAGAAAAATACCATCTGTTCCGGCAGGACCGGTTTTACCGGGATCCGCTGACCGGGCTCCCGAACCTCAATTACCTGGCCGAATTCGCGAACGAACGGATCCACGCCCTGCGGGTGGAAGGCAAGACGCCGATGCTGCTGTATTCGGACGTGAACTCCATGCAGTTCTACAATAGCCAGTACGGCTATGCGAAGGGAAATGAGCTGCTGGGCCTCATCGCGGATACATTGAAGTCGGCGTTCCCGGGTGCCCTGCTCACCCGCGGCGCGGACGACCATTTCCTGCTCATCGACGTTTTTCCGGAGGAGAAAGAGCTGTCCCGCACCATGGCGGAAATCAACCGGAAAATCCGTGCCGGCGCCGCGGGAAAAACCACCGGGATCCAGGCCGGCGTCGTCATCATTGGGGAGAATATGTCCTTCGACCAGGCTATAGACCACGCAAAGAACGCCCTCAAACGGATCGGCAGCGACCTGAACCATGATTACCGGATCTATTCCCAGCGTGCCGACGACGAATACTGGAACCAGCGCTACATTGTCGAAAACCTGGACCAGGCGCTGGAAAAGCGCTGGATCCGCGTTTTCTACCAGGGCATCATCCGCGCGGAAACCGGGAAAACCGCCTGTTTTGAAGCGCTCGCCCGCTGGAACGACCCGTCCCGCGGCTCTATCTCCCCCGGGGAATTCATCCCCGTGCTCGATAATTACCGCCTGCTTTACAAGCTGGACCTGTATGTGGTCAGGCAGGTCTTCCTGGAGATGCAGGACCGGAAGGACGCCGGCCTGCCGCTGCTCCCCGTTTCCGTCAACTTCTGTGCCCGGGATTTCGACTACCTGGATATCCCCGCGGAGATCGAAGCCCTGTATCACAGCACAGGCGCGGACAAACTGATTCCGCGGAGCAGCATTATCCTGGAAATCACCGAGCAGGACGTCGCCACTGCTGCCGCCGGCTTCCATGAACAGCTCCGGACCCTGCGCAGCATGGGATACCAGGTCTGGCTGGACGACTTCGGCAGCGGTTATTCGTCGCTGAACGTCCTAAGCCGCATTGCCGTCGACCTGATTAAAATAGACATGGCGCTTGTCCAGCACCTGGACGAACGCGGCAGCATCAACCGGGAAATTATAAAAGCCGTAACTGCCATTGCCCGGGCCATGGGCGTCGAGACGCTTGCCGAGGGCGTGGAAACAGAAGAACAGCAGGCTTTCCTGAAAGCAGCCGGCTGTGATCTGCTTCAGGGGTTCCTGCTCCGCAAACCGGTCCCGCTGGAGACGATCCTGTATATCGTCCGGAGCGATTCCTATACCGGCCGGTGGGAAACGGAAGAGGAGCGCGCAAAAATCGGCCTGCAGCATAAACTGCAGGCCGGTAACCGCGGCAATCCGTAACTGTGCCCGGGATTATGATTCGTATCCCAGGTCGAACGCCTTCAGGTTCATATCGAGGAATTTCGGGTTAATGACCTTTTCCAGCGCTTTGATCCACCTGTCCTTCGGAATCTCCGTGCACTTTGCGAAGCGTCCCATCAGCACGATGTTCACCGCTTTGGCGCTGCCGGCTTCCATGGCCGGCGCCAGGGCGTCGAAATCGTCCACATCAAAACCCCCGGCTTTCAGTTCGTCCAGCACGCCCTCCGGGTACTCCGCCGCGCCCGTAATCACCGGCATGGGGTCGATCTCCTGGGTATTCACGATAATCCTGCCGCCCTTGCGCAGGCATCCGGCGTACCGCACCGCTTCCAGCTTTTCAAAACTGATGATGTAGTCGCATTCCCCCTCGGTCACGATGGGGGAATAAACTTTTTCCCCGTAGCGCACATAGGTCACCACGCTGCCGCCGCGCTGGCTCATGCCGTGGACTTCGCTGACCTTCACGTCATATCCTTCATCTGTCAGCAGCGTGCCGAGCAGCCTGGAAGCCAGCAGGCTTCCCTGCCCGCCGACGCCGACGATCATAACACTTGTGGTTTTCATTCCGCTTCCCCTCCGATCGCGCCGAAAGCGCACAGCTGTCCGCAAACGCCGCACCCGATGCACAGCGTCCTGTCAATCCGCGCTTTGCCTTCCTTGAAGCTGATGGACGGGCAGCCCATCTTCATGCATTTGCGGCATCCGCGGCATTTGTCCGTATCCACCTGCAGCGGTTTCTTCGGCTTCACGTACTTGAGCAGTACGCACGGCCTGCGGGAAATGATGACCGACGGTTCCTCCGCGGCAAGCTCTTCCAGCACCGCTTCCTCGCACGCCTTCAGGTCGTAGGGATCCACCACCCGCACCCGGTTGATGCCCAGCGCGCGGCACAGCGCTTCCAGGTCCACCTTGGCTGCCGGGTCTCCCTTGATATTGTAGCCCGTTGTGGGGTTCTGCTGGTGCCCCGTCATGCCGGTAATGGAATTGTCCAGGATGATCACGGTGGAATTCGTCGCGTTGTAGGCGATATTCACCAGGCCGGTCATGCCGCTGTGCATGAATGTGCTGTCCCCGATCACGGCAACGGTCTTCTTTTCCGTTTCGCTGCCCCTCGCCGCGTTGAATCCGTGGATGCCGCTGACGCTGGCGCCCATGCACAGCGTGGAATCCAGCGCGTTCAGCGGGGCGACGGCGCCCAGCGTATAGCAGCCGATATCGCCGATGACGGTGATCTTGTTTTTCACCAGCGTGTAATACATGCCGCGGTGCGGGCAGCCGGAGCACATCATCGGCGGCCGTCCGGGCACGGCGGGCGCTTTCCCCTGGGCTTCCGGAATCCCTGCGATCTGCACGCCTTCCTGCAGGAACGCGTCCCGGATCGTCTTCTGGCTGAATTCGCCGATGGCGCTGAACAGCTT
>CAMMYM010000103.1 GCA_946527725.1 uncultured Clostridia bacterium | reverse complement strand
TGTTGCGGCCATCCAGCAGCGGGCGGCGTTCCACCATGCTGACGTCCTTGCACCTGTCAGCGAAGTCCAGCATCACCTTCATGCCGATTTCGCTGTGGGTAATCTGGCGGCCGCGGAAGCGGATGGATACTTTTACCTTGTCGCCGTTCTCCAGGAAGCGGATGGCCATCTTCGCCTTTGTGTTCACATCGTTTTCTTCGATGGTGGCTGACAGCTGTACTTCCTTGATATCGACAACGCGCTGATTCTTCCGGTTTTCCCGCTCACGCTTGGACTGCTCGTAGCGGTACTTGTCATAGTCAAGCAGCTTGCATACGGGCGGCACGGCGGAAGGCTGGATCTTGGCAAGATCGTACCCTCTTTCTTCTGCCAGCGCGAGCGCCTGCTGCGTGGTCATGACACCGAGCTGTTCGCCGTTCTCGTCGATCAGGCGGACTTCTCTGTCGCGGATTTCTTCATTGATCATCAGTTCGGTTGCGATGTCCATGCACCTCCATAATAAATAAGCGGCGGGCCAGACCCGTCGCTCATGTGCTTACAGCTGAATCCTGGAACCAGGATGCTTCATGACCCGGCGATGGACACCGCCAAGGTGAGAGACGGGCAAGCCTCTGCTTTCGAACAGGAGAAATACTACCATATCCTGCCCGGCCTGTCAAGCCTTTCTTCACGAATATCCCGGTGTTTGTTTTCCGCTGCGGGCCGGCTCCGGAGCGCCTGCCTGCAGCCGGCTTCATATTATAAGGAATTGACCAGCTCGAACATCGGAAGGTTGAACTGTTTTTTGCGCTTCAGCGCTGTTTCGATCGGCATATAGAAAACCCTGCCGTTATGCATGCCGATGACTTGGTTGCCGATTCCGTCCCGCAGCAGGCGGACTGCAAGGTTGCCGGCTTCAAAGGCAAAACTGCTGTCGCGCGCCGTAGGCTCAGCTCCGCGCTGTACGTAGCCGATCACGTTCGCCCTGGCTTCTGCGCCGCCGCACATCCGCTTCATGACGGAGGCAAAGCGCACCGCGCTCATGGGCTCTTCCGGATAGCAGGCTTTTCCGTGGCTCGTCAGGAATTTATAGAGGTTAAACGGAGCCATGGCGGCGTAGCAGCCTTCTGCCAGCACGATGGTTGCCCGGTAATTGCCCTTGTTCAGGTGGCGCTGCAGCTGCATGGCGATGCCTTCCACCGTCCACGGCACTTCAGGAACCACGCAGATTTCGCTCCCGGTGGACACTGCTGCCGTCAGGGCGATATCGCCGCAGTGCCGGCCCATCACCTCGACGACCGCCGGGCGGTCATGGCTGCGGGAGGTGGCCCGGATCTTGCGGATGGCGTCCACGCAGACGTTCACCGCCGTATCGAACCCCAGTGACATCTCCGAATAGGCCAGGTCGTTGTCGATGGTGCCGGGGATTCCGATGCAGGGCATTCCCATCCGGCACAGTTCCAGCGCGCCGTTGAAGCTGCCGTCCCCGCCGATGACAACGAGGCCGTCGATCTCCATATCTTTCAGGGTCTGCATGGCAAATTCCCTGTATTTCGCCTGCCGGAATTCGTCGCAGCGGGCTGTCCTCAGGTAGGTGCCCGGCTGGTCCGCGATATCCAGCACGGTTTCAAGGTTCAGCTCCTGCAGGTCGTCCAGGATGTTTGCGCTCTTGCGCAGCAGGCCGTTATACCCCCGTTTGATACCGATCAGCGGAATCCCGTACAGGGCGGCGCTCCTCGCCACAGACACGACAGCAGCGTTCATTCCGGGGCTGTCTCCGCCGCTGGTCAGCACACCGATCTTCCTCATTTATTTCAGCTCCTTTGAGCCGCCCGCAAAGGCAGGTTTCTTCATTCATCGACAGTATACCATATCTTCCACCCGGTGGAAAGAACCAGATTCTGTAACCTTCGTGTAACAGAATATTTACATTTATAACACAATATGCTATACTTTCCTTGTTCATGATCCACAATCGATTGTGAATGGGGCCGTTTTCCCGCGGATCCCCGGAGGTTGTTTTTTCCGCATTATTATGTCTTGAAATGATCGCAGATTTTCCGGAGGTTGCTTATGCGCCGTTTGCTTTGTTTCATGTCCGCCCTGGTCCTGGCGGTATGCCTCTGTTTTTCCGCTTCCGCCCTGAGTAAAGACACGCTGTACAACGGTTCAAAGGGCGAATCTGTCCGTGAGCTTCAGCAGGCGCTGATCGCGCTCGGTTACCTGAGCGGGAAAGCCGACGGCATTTTCGGCAATAAAACCGAAAACGCGGTCCGGGCCTTCCAGAAAGCCAGGAACCTGAAGGTGGACGGCCTGGCCGGAAAAAAGACGCGTTCACTCCTGCTGGAAGCCGCTGTATCATCTTCCTCCCCTGCGCCCGCAACCGCACAAAGCGGATCACAGTCAGCATCCGCTTCCGCCTCATCCCAGGCTGCGTCTTCCGCGGTTGCCGCCCCCGTTGGCAATCTTTTCAACGGCAGCTATACAACCATCCGCCTGGATGACAAAGGCGCGCGGGTGAAAATCCTCCAGCAGGCGCTGATCAGCCTGAATTACCTGTCTGGCAAGGCGGACGGAATTTTCGGGAAAAAGACGCTGGCTGCCGTCATCCTGTTCCAGCGGGAAAATAAATTGTCCGCTGACGGGCTGGCCGGAAAGAAAACACTGAAAGCGCTGGAAACCGCCGTGCAGAATGGGGCTGTGCGCGGATCGTCCGCTTCCGCGGCTTCCGAAACGAAGCCGGCGGATACCCCGGCTGCGCCAGCTGCCGAAGCAGCTGCTTCATCCTCCGCCGCGGCGGCGCCGTCCAAATACACTTCGTCTTCCAGGATCGGCATCGCGCCGGACGGGAGTCCGGTCTATCTCCTGCACTGGTACAACGATATCAAGAACACCCTGAAGAACAAATCGCGCCTGCTGATCTACGATCCGTCCACCGGCCTTTCCTGGACGCTCAGCGTGCTTTCCCGCGGCCGCCACTGCGACAGCGAGCCGCTGACGCTGCAGGATACCGAAACGATGCTGAAAGCCTTCGGCGGCGAAAACACCTGGAACCAGAAGGGCGTATACGTGAAGCTGCCTTCCGGCGTCTGGACAATCGGTTCCACCCATGATATGCCGCACCTGTCCGGAAGCATCAGCAGCAACGGCTTCGACGGCCACCTGTGCGTCCACTTCCTTCGCGATATGGCCGAGACGGAAAAATACGATCCCAGTTACGGCGTCGCCAACCAGAAAACAATCCGCGCCCTCTGGAAAACCATGACCGGCGAAGAACTTGATTATTGACCTTTATGCAGCTGTACTTCCGGAGTGAATCATGAAAAAGAAAATTTACGCCTTTTTGTTCCTCTTTTTTGCTGCGGCAGCCATTGTCTCTGCTTATCATCTGATCAGTTCCGAACTTGATTATAAAAATGCCACAGAATACTATAACACGCTTGCGGACACATGGACGAAGCCAAAGGAATCCGCAGGCGTTTTTGCATCTGCCGGCGAAAAGAAAGCTTCACCTGCCCCGGCAGGTATCCTGCCCTCACCGAGTCCCGCAGCGGAAACTGCAAGGCCGGAAACCGCGATGCCCGAGCACGCTGTCCCTGATCCTGTGACTGCTGCGGCGCAGGCTGAACTTCCGGCCGAAACGCCGGCCGCCGGGATTGTGACGGAGGAATTGCCATCCGTGTCCATGCCGTCCGAATCATCTGTCGAAACGCCTGCTGAAGCATTCGCTGCAATGCTGTCCGAATCCCCTGCAGGAATACCGGCCGAGGCGTCAGCGGATGTATCGGCTGAATCACCGGCCGAAGCGCCGGCTGAAACAACCGCTGAAACGGCGGCTGAATTGCCGGCTGCGGAGCCGGCTCAAGTGTTAACTGAAATCCCGGCTGAAACTTCCATTGAAACATCGGTTGATATGCAGGCTGGAGCCGCTGCCGATGGACAGCCTGCCATGCATCCTGAACCGTCCGCCCTGCCCGGTGCAGCGGATGAAAAGTTCATTTCCGAAGCAGCTGTCACAAAGCATACCACAACCGAACTGCCGCCGATTGCCGCGGATTTCGAAGGCCTGCATGCCGTCAATCCGGAAATAGTCGGCTGGATCTACTGTGAGGGCACCAATATAAACTATCCTGTCCTGCAGGCAAAAAACAATGATAAATACCTCCGTACCCAGCCGGACGGAAAAAGGGCCGGCAGCGGATCCATCTTTATCGATTTTGCCTGCAACCGCGATTTTTCAAGCGACAATACAATCGTGTACGGCCACAACCTGAAAAACGGCATGTTTTCATCGCTCTCGCACTACCAGGAGCAGGAATATTACGAAGAGCATCCCCTCCTGTGGCTGCTGACCCCGGAGCAGAATTACAGGATTGACCTGTTTGCAGGCTTTGTTTCCAAACCGGATGATTTCGTCTACACCATCGGTTTTGCCGATGAGCATTACAGGTCAGGATTTATTGAAAGCTGCCTG
>CAMMYM010000102.1 GCA_946527725.1 uncultured Clostridia bacterium | reverse complement strand
AAAGGGCATAAAAAGCCCGTTGACATTCCGATACAGCATCAATTCTACTCGTTTTATTTCGGAAAGTCAACGGAATTATTACAAAACTGTAATATTTTTGTAAAGTTGCAACCCTATATGCCGTCCCCTTTAGGGGCGCAGGCCACAGTGCGGCCTGCGTTGGACTCAGGTGGCGCCTCAAGGCGCCGGAAAGAAGCCGTCCCCTTTAGGGGAAGGTGGCGCGATAGCGCCGGAAGGGGTCAGAGCACCTGCAGCGCAGCCAGCGCCGCGGCCTGCTCCGCCTGCTTCTTCGTGCGCCCGGTGCCGCGGGCGATCTCGGTGCCGCCGCGGTACACCGCCGCTTCGAACTCCGGCGCGTGGGGCGGCCCGCTCGTGCCGACGATGGCGTAGGTCGGGGGTTCCCCGCCGTTTTTCTGCAGCAGCTCCTGCAGCTGCCCCTTGCTGGCCTGCATGGGGCGGCTGACCTCCCCTTCCCCGGGCCAGCAGCGCTCGATGACCGCCCGCGCGGCATCCATGCCGCCGTCGAGGTACACCGCGGCCAGCACGGCCTCCATCGCATCGCAAAGGACGCTGGGCTTCGTCCGCCCGCCGGTCAGCTCCTCGCCCCGGTCCATGGCCAGCGCCTCGCCGATGCCGAGCTTCGCGGCAATCTGGCTCAGCGCCGCCTCGCATACGAGCAGGGCCCGCATATGCGTCAGGGAGCCTTCCCGGTCCGAGGGATGGGCGCGGAAGAGCTTGTCGCTCATCAGGTACTGGAGCACGGCGTCGCCGAGGAATTCCAGCCGCTGGTTGTCTTCCTTCCCCCCGGCCTTTTCCTGGCCCGCGGAAGGGTGCGTCAA
Source organism: uncultured Clostridia bacterium (assembly GCA_946527725.1). Taxonomy (GTDB): domain Bacteria; phylum Bacillota; class Clostridia; order Christensenellales; family Aristaeellaceae; genus Aristaeella. Next base: position 3,675 of record CAMMYM010000102.1, on the reverse strand, counting down.
AGCGCGGCGGAGCAGTGCTTCGTCGCGGAAGGTGTATCCCAGCGCGTCAGTCACGCGCTTCAGCTTCTCCTGCATGGCAGGGCGCGTCAGCCCTTCGCCTGCGCGACATAGGCGGCCACGTCGCCCACGGTCTTCAGCTTCATGATCTGGTCGTCCTCGACGGTGATGCCGAAGCGGTCTTCCAGGTCCATGATCATGACCATGATGTTGGCGGAATCGGCCTTCAGGTCTTCGATCAGCCGGCTTTCGGGCTTGATGTCGTCCGGGTTCACTTTCAGCTGTTCAGCGATCATTCCCTTGATGGTTTCGAAATCCATGGTAAAACCCTCCTCGATATATGCTTGATCAAAACCGGTCGCCCGGTTTCACCAGTCCCTTTATTCAGCTGCCTTCAGCTGCTTTTCGACGCCTTCCCGGATGATATCCGCCACGTGCCCGTCGATCATCTTGATGCACTGGCCGATGGCGGAGCAGAAGGCGTAGTCGTTGCTGGAGCCGTGGGCCTTGACCACCGCGCCCTGGACGCCCAGCAGCGGCGCGCCGCCGATCTCGTCGGAGTCCATGGCCTTCTTGACGCGCTTAAAGGCGGGCTTGGCGATCAGGCCGGCGATCTTCCCGCGGGTGTCGGCCACCAGCTCCTTCTTGATGAGCCCGAGCAGCGCCTTGGCGAGGCCTTCCGTGTATTTCAGGATCAGGTTGCCGCCGAAGCCGTCCGTGACGACGACGTCCGCCTGCCCCAGGGGGATATCCCGCGCCTCGACGTTGCCGACGAAGTTGTAGGGGGCCTTTTCCATCAGCGGGTAGGTTTCCTTGACGAGGGCGTTGCCCTTCTCGGCCTCCGCGCCGATGTTGACCAGGCCGATCCGCGGGTTCTTCATGCCGAGCACGCCCCGCATGTAGGCGTCGCCCATGATGCCGAACTGCACCAGGTATTCCGGCTTGCAGTCCACGTTCGCGCCGCAGTCGATCAGCAGGAAGTGGCCGTTGCCGTTGGGCATGAGGGGCGCCAGGGCAGGGCGTTCCACGCCGGGGATCCGGCCCAGGCGGAACATGCCGCCGGCCAGGGTCGCGCCGGTGGAGCCTGCGGAGACGAAGCCGTCGGCTTCGCCGCTGCGCACCTTCAGCATGCCCTGCACGGTCGCGCTGTTCACCTTTTTGCGCACGCCCATGACCGGGCTTTCGTGGTTAGTGATGACCTCCGGCTGCTCCTCAAGCGTCAGGCGGTCTTTTACGTCGTCATAGTTCCCCAGGAAGGGCCGGACTTCGTCCAGCCTGCCGGCCAGGATGATTTCCAGGCCGGGATACTGCCGCAGCGCCCGCAATGCGCCCTTCACAGGCGCCTCCGGCGCCAGGTCCCCTCCCATTGCATCCACGTAGATTTTCAAAGTAGCATTCTCCATTCTATCCGATATCCAGGCTAATGAGATTTCTCGACTCCGCTTCGCTCCGCTCAGAATGACATTGTATGGTTGGTGCGTTGCCCCAACTTGTCATCCTGAGCAAGGCCGAAGGCCGCGTCGAAGGATCCCCCAGTTTCTGCAGCTTCTGTCATCCCGTATGAGATTTCTCGACTCCGCTTCGCTCCGCTCGAAATGACACCTGGGCGTTTGGGGTTATCCCCTGCGTTTGGGTTGTCATCCCGAGCGAAGTCGAGGGATCTCCCAGTTTCTGCAGCTTCTGTCATCCCGTATGAGATTTCTCGACTCCGCTTCGCTCCGCTCGAAATGACATCTGGGCGTTTGGGGTTATCCCATGCGTTTTGATTGTCATCCCGAGCGAAGTCGAGGGATCTCTTAAGTCGCTAAATCCTTCCATTCAGGATTCTGCGACATAACCAGGCTGTTCTTTTTCTCTCTCGACCAACCCTTCAGCTGTTTTTCCCTTTGTATTGCTGCTTTCACATCATGGCAGCACTCAAAGTAAACAAGTTTATGGACCCTGTATTTCTTTGTGAAGCCTTCATAAAGACCCATTTTATGTTCATAAACCCTTCGCCGGAGGTTGTTCGTTACGCCTATATACATGACATGGTTATTCTGGTTCGTCAGTATATAAACATAATAATCATTCATACATCAGTACGCCTTGGCGAAGTACATGACGCGGTCGGCTTTCTGGCCGCAGCAGACGCATTTGTCGCCGAAGCGGTATTTCTCCTGGTCAAAGGGCATGTTCCGCGAGGAGGCGTTGAACTTGTCCTTGATCTCGTCCTCGCAGGCGCGGTTCCCGCACCACATGGCGCGGGCAAAGCCGTTCTCGACAGCCTTCCCAAGCTCGTCCATGTCGTGCACTTCGACCGTGCGCTCGTCGCGGAAAGCCTTCGCCTGCTCGTACAGCGTCTTCTGCACGTCGTCGAGCAGTTCCTTGACCTTTTCTTCAATGCCGTCCAGCGGCACCGTGAACTTCTCCAGCGTATCCCGGCGGAACACGGTCACGACGCCGTTTTCCAGGTCCCTGGGCCCGACTTCCAGCCGCAGCGGCACGCCCTTGAGTTCCCAGTCGTTGAACTTGAAGCCCGCGCTGACGGTATCCCGGGTATCCAGCTTCACGCGGATGCCGGCGGCCTTCAGGCCGTCCCGCAGCGCTTCGCACTTCTCCATGACGCCGCCCTTGTGCGCGGCGATCGGCAGGATCACGGCCTGGATCGGGGCAACCTTCGGCGGCAGCCTCAGCCCGCGCTCGTCGCCGTGGGTCATGATGATCGCGCCGATCAGCCGGGTGCTGACGCCCCAGCTCGTCTCGTGCACGTATTCCAGCTTGCCTTCCTTGCTCTGGTACTGGATGTCGTACGCCTCGGCGAAGTTCGTGCCGAAGTTATGGCTGGTGCCGGCCTGCAGGGCCTTGCCGTCCTGCATCATGGCTTCCATGGAGTAGGTCGCCCGCGCGCCGGCGAACTTTTCCTTGTCGCTCTTGCGGCCAACGTACACCGGCAGCGCCAGCACGTCCTCGGCCACCTCGCGGTAAACCTCGAGCATCTTCAGGGTCTCTTCCTCGGCTTCCTTCGCCGTGGCGTGGATGGTGTGGCCTTCCTGCCAGAGGAATTCGCTCGTGCGCAGGAACGGCCGGGTGGCCTTCTCCCAGCGCATGACGGAGCACCACTGGTTGTACATCATCGGCAGGTCGCGCCAGGTCTGCACCCACTTGGAATACATGGAACAGAAAATGGTCTCGCTCGTCGGGCGCACGGCCAGCCGCTCCTGCAGCACTTCGCCGCCCCCCTGCGTTACCCACGCGACTTCGGGCGCGAAGCCTTCGACGTGCTCCGCTTCCTTCAGCAGCAGGCTTTCCGGGATCAGCATCGGGAAATAAACGTTCTCCGCGCCGGTCTCCTTGAAGCGGACGTCCATTTCCGCCTGGATCCGTTCCCAGATGGCGTAGCCGTAGGGGCGGATGATCATGCAGCCGCGCACCGGCGCGTAGTCGCACAGCTCGGTCTGCTTGATGACGTCGGTATACCACTGCGAGAAATCCTCGCTCCTCGGCGTGATATGGGTCACAAATTCCTGGTTCTTTTCCTTGCCCATGGTGTTTTCCTCCAAGTAAAAAACTTACGATTTGGTCGTTATGGAGATCCTTCGGCTTCGCTTCGCTCCGTTCAGGATGACAATCGGGTTTACTGAGGCAGGGTCAGCGCGTACATGCTCTCGCCGGAGGCGAGCAGCATCCGTCCGTCGG
>CAMMYM010000101.1 GCA_946527725.1 uncultured Clostridia bacterium | reverse complement strand
TAATTCTGAAACATCAATCCAACTTTTCTCTGTTGAGGCGGTAAATTAATATGCCGTTCACTGTCGAACAGCGTTCTCCCATTCAGCACAATTCTCCCGCGGTCTGCGTTTTCAACGCCGGCAATACACTTCAATGTCATGCTCTTTCCGCATCCGGATGCTCCCAGCAGTGCCAGCGTTTCATCCTCCGCGTCAAAGGCCGCCTTCAGCTGAAAGCGTCCCAGTTTTTTTTCAATATCCACATGAATTGCCACAGTGAGTCTGTCCCCCCCATCCTGCCGGTTTCTTCTTTTTCTCCATCACATTGATCACCAGCAGTACCGCGAAGGAAATCGCAATATTCACCAGCACCCATCGTAGTGCCAGGCCGTCGTCATTCGTCCGCCAAAGCTGGTAAACCGTTGTGGAAATTGTAGCCGTTCTTCCAGGGGTATATCCCGCGATCATGCTGGTGGCTCCGTACTCTCCCAGGGCCCTGGCGAAAGCCAGCACCGTACCTGACAGGATACCGGGTCTGCAGGCTGGTATCCTGATTTTCCAGAAGATAAAGGCATTGCTGAGTCCCAGCGTTTGACCGGAGGCTGCAAGGTTCTCATCAAAGCTTTCAAAAGCGCCGCGGCAGGTCCGGTACATCAGCGGAAAGATCACTGCTGAAGTAGCAAAGACCGCCGACCACCAGGTCATCGTCAGCCGCAGGTTCAAATGCTGAAGAAAAAAAGCTCCCAGCGGCCGTCTGGGGCCAAGAAGCCGCAGCAGAAGAAAACCTACCACTGTTGGCGGCAGGACAAGCGGCAGCGTCAGAATAACATCCAGAATCCCCTTTATCCATCCCGGCAGCCTTGCGATATAAAAGGCGGAAAAGATGCCAAGAAAAAAGATAATGCCCGTGCTGATTCCAGCAATGCGAAGAGAATTCCATAACGGAAAGAGGTCCAGTCCCACCGCCCCCAATTCTGTCTGTTAAAAACGCCCGCCCGTCATGGCGGCGTGCAGGCGTCTGTGAATGGCTGCTGCAATTCCTGATCTTCTTTCCGTTCTCTGATCTCTTTGGGCAGAAACCGCTCATACAGTCAGATTGAAAAGAAGAGGAAGATTTTTATCTTTTCTGCATGCGCTTCTTTATTCATGCAGCGGAGAAAAGCCCACTGCCTCAAACACCTGATCAGCAGTATTCGTCGTCAAAAATGCCAGAAATTCCTTTGCAGCTTCCGCATGCCTCGAAGTATTCAGCACCGCAGCCGGATAGATCACCTGTCCGCACATTTCTGCGGTGGCCGTATCAACAACCGTCAGCCCGGCGGAAAAAGCATCCGTCGCGTAGATAATTCCGCAGTCAACCACAGCCTCGCTGACCTGCGTCGTCACCTCCTTGACATTGCTGCCATAGGTAAAAACCCCGGCTGCCGCCAGCTCGCTCTCCTCCAGACCGTAAAAGGCTAAAATCTTCTGTGTGTACTGACCCACAGGCACGTCGCTGTTTCCAACGGCCAGCAGCACGCTCCCTTTCTTCAGGCTATCAGCCAGTTGATCGTAACTTTCAATTCCCTTGGGATTTCCCTCCGGAACCACCAGCGCGACCTTGTTTTCCAGCAAATTGATTCTTGTCCCCTGGAGAACAAAATCCAGCCGGTCCGGATTGGCTGCCGGATCCACCGAGATATCCAGCTGGTTCATCTGTTTCGGCGCTGCTGAAATAAACACGTCGCAATCCGCCCCGTTTTCAATCTGCGTTTTCAGGGTCCCTGAGGAATCAAAATTATATACGATTTCAATGTCAGGATGTTCTGATTCATAAAGAGTCTTCAGTTGCGTCATTGTTTCCGTCATGGAGGCCGCGGCAAAAACAGTCAGTTCCGTTTTTTCTCCCGCCAGGGCGCTTTCTGCGCAGAGCAGCATTGTTATCAACGCTGAAAAAATACGAAGCAGGATTTTCATTCTGATCACTCTCCCTTTCATCAATAAAAGTAATAAGAAAAAGCGTGCGTCAAAGAAGCGCACGCGAAATAAAACCTGCGGATGCGTGCCTTCTTTTCAAAACACGGAAGGCATCGCCGTTTCCAGCCATACCCTTGGTCGGATATGATCCGACGCGGCCCGGGATCCATGTCGTTTCCGGTTTAGGATCAGGGACTCGAAGACAAATTAATTATATCAAAAATGGTTTTCTTGTCAATGGTCCCGGCGGAGCATGAAGCAAGCTGTTCAGCCGCCTCTTCGGCGAAGGCAGACAGGACGTCTTTATTCTTTCCGGCCATGTCCCCTGCAGCCTGTCTGGCACCAGGATCTGGAAAGCGCAATGTCGTCTCCGGTCAGGGGATGATCCAGTTCAGAAAAATCTCCGATGTCCTCCACGTTCCGCTCCAGCAGATGAATCAGTTCTTCCGGCTGCTCCAGTGTATGGATCACGGGAATCTCTCCAAAGGGTTCCCTTCGTTCGTTTGAAATCACCCCGGACACGGCCAGTGTCAATGGGTTAATCCTTTCCGCCACATCCTTCTCTTCCCGTCCCGTAACAATCCGGGGAACCGGAATCTCATAGTCGCCTTCACAGAGTACCCAGTCACATCCGATATAATGGCTCAGGAGATCGGAAGTCTTCAGCGGCGTCTGAAACAGGATGGCCGTTTCGCCGCCGGCTCGCGCGGTAACGATGCTGGCTCCGGCTTTGGCGTGCCGGCCGGTATTTGTTCTGTCCCGATCCATGTGAAACCCCGGACAGAAAATGGATTTTATCGTTCCGACCCGATAGCCTCTCAACTGCAGCTCACGAATCAGCGTCTCCACAACCGTAGTCTTTCCGGACTCTCTGATGCCCACAACCGTAATGACTTTCATTTTTCCTCCTGACTGATCAGGCTCACAACTGTTTCCGCAATCATATGCCGATTATCCTCATTCACTTCCAGCACCTTCACCCTTGGATGCTGCCTGATAAATGCGTGCCATTCCTGATTCTTTCTCAGGATGCCCAAAACAGGCTGATCTCCGTCCAGGCAGCGCAGGATCTCCCGCTGAAACACCCGAGCGGATTTCTCCAGATGTCCGCATTCGTCCATCAGGATCAAAGCATCCGGATCTTCCCGGGATTTCCGCAGGATTTCAGTCCCCAGCGTATCAAATCGTTCTGTCAATCCATGCAGCCTGCCCTGTTCAAGCCTTGCCACCAAATGATCTTCATCCAGAGGACCTTCCTCCTCTGCCGGCAGCATATACAGGGAACTGCTTCCTCTCTCTTTGGTCAGAAAGCGTGTCCTGAATCCCCTGCACGGCATCCCCAGCATCTCTGCCGCCCTGTTCAGCGCCCTGCTCTTGCCGATCTGCCGCTCGCCTGTCAAAAAAACGTGCATCTCTGATCTCCCGTTTTGCAATTCGTTGTTTTATTCCTGTGTCGGCTCCATATGGTTATCCCGATACATGCTGAACTGATCCATGGGATATTTCTTCAGATTCTCCAGAATGTTTCTTCCGTCGGCCTTCTTCAGCAGTTCCATCCTGGCGCGGGCTGTTTCAGGTTCCGTACTGTGACGGGAGGGGCCGCCTACGCATCCGCCCGGGCACATCATACCCTCTATAAAATCTTCCTTCAGCGTCCCGGCCTTCATCATGAGCAGCGCCTTTTTGCATTCCGCTCCGCCTGCGCAGGATATCAGGCTGATCTTCGATGTATCCTCTCCCATCTCCTGCATCGCTTCCAACACTGCAGCTGCGACGCCGCCGGACGCCGCAAATTTCTTTCCGTGCAGGGATGCTTCCTGATAGTCCTCCTCTGCCTGGGTCAGCTCAACGTCCCGGCTTTCCAGCAGGCTGGTCATCTCCCCGAAGGTAATCGCGTAATCAGGCCTGTTCTCAATAAAAGGATTCAGCGTTTCCCCTTTCTTGGCAATGCACGGTCCAATAAACACGGTGACGCATCCGGGATGAATCGCTTTCAGATAGCGGCTGACAGCGACCATCGGGCTGACAGTAGAAGATTTGTTTTCCTCATACTGCTTCGGAAACTGATGTCTCAGCAGGCTGATAAATGCGGGGCAGCAGGACGTAGTCATCTTTCTGCCTTCCTTTCGGGCCTCAATCCACTCTCTGGCCTCATAGGCGGCAGTCATATCTCCTCCAAGCCCAACCTCCACCATATCACGGAATCCCACCTTTTTCAGCGCAGCCCGCAGGGAAGCCATTCCGATTTCTTTCCCAAACTGCCCCTCCGAGGCCGGAGCACACATCGCATAAACCTCTTTGCCGTTTCTGATGGCGTCAATAATTTGCGTTAAATAAATCTTGCTGCTGATTGCGCCGAAAGGACAGGAATGGATGCAGTGTCCGCAGTGAACGCATTTCTGTTCGTCAATATTGCAAAAACCGTATTCATCCCAGCTGATCGCATCCACAGGGCAAATCTTCTTGCACGGACGTTCCAGATGAATAATAGCGCCATAAGGGCAGGCTTTCGCGCATAACCCGCATTCTTTGCATTTGTTGGGGTCGATCTGCATGCGCCGCTCTCCCCGGGTGATGGCGCCGAACCTGCAGGCATTGAT
>CAMMYM010000100.1 GCA_946527725.1 uncultured Clostridia bacterium | reverse complement strand
GACTGTGCCTTTGATTCCGGGGGCGTAGTATTGATCGTCGCCCTCCGGCAGAATTTGGATGCCCTGCGCCTTCAGCATGGCGTACGCCTCCCGGGAGGCCATGCGCATGAGCTTCCGCTGCTTCCCTGCTGAGCCCGTCAGATTCCCATTGCAGGCATAGGTCAGATAGCAAATGGGGAGCACCGCCGCCAAATGGCAGATGAGATAGGCCTCCATATCGGGCTGCCAGTTGAGCCTGTATCCGCTGCCGTAAAACATCGTTTCCAGTTTCGTCTTTGTATCGCTGCCCGGCAGGGTGTGCAATCCACCGATATCCATAGCACCGACGCCGGCCCGTTCGCAGATCAGCATGCCCTTTTCATGATCCCGTTTGCCCGCGGTGGCCTGAAAACCGAACAGCACCTGCTTCACGCACACAGAGCGCTGCAGGATTTCCCGCTGCATCACAGCGGGGCTCATATTGTTGCCCACCAGCACCACGATCGGTGAACGAACGGCTGCCAGCGGTTCAAGGATCGCCTGCATCTTGTTGTATGGCATGACGGCAAACACTGCGTCATAGGTGTCATCTTCCTTTATGCTGCCGATCACCCTTGGCCGATCCAGGGTGGTTTTCCGCTGGAGATGGTGGCGAATCCTCAATCCGTTCTGCTGAAGCTGCTCTTTCCATGGACCGCGGGCAATCAGCGTGACGTCATTGCCGGCCGTACAAAGAACATGCGCCAGATAACAGCCGATCACGCCGGAACCGTAAATCAGTACCTTCATCTTCATACCGGCATCTCCATAAATTCGTCGACAGCTTTCAGCACCGGCCCGGTGTACTGCTCTCCACCGAACAGCCACTGTTCGTGCTGCATGTCAAATTCCCGGATTTCCGGATCCCGGAAATATTTTCTGTAACGCTTCAGGTACTTATCGCCCATCTTGCTGGCGTAAATGAAATGAACCCTGGTATGTTCCACATGGATATCGTCTTCCAGCCATGTAAGCAAATCGGTGTAATACTCGTTTTTGATGGATTCCGGCTTGAATTTTGAAAAGCAGCCCATAAACCTGTCAGCGGTTTCATCGCTCATCTCAAAGAAATTTTTGAGCTTTGCCTTCGTCTTCTCCCGTTTCTTTTCACTGCCGGTAAAGCTGGTCAGCAGCGGCACCACAAGCTTGGATTGCAGCCAGGCGCTGCATTTGCGGCTCTGGTCCAGGTCCGGACTGCCGAAGATGCCGTGATCCAGGTGGATGTTTTGCCGCTGAATCAGCTGGCCGACAAAGGTGCTGCCAAGAGAAGAGCCGATGGCTCCGTCCAGTCGTCCGCCATGGTTCCGGATCACATACTGTTCAATCTTTTCCACCACCGTGAGGATATCCGGGAAGACCAGATCGCTTCCGTCAAAACCGTCATAGTTGACACAGATCAGGTGATACCTGGCTGCAAGCCTGTCCAGCACCGTGCCGAAATTGGTCTGGTAATCGCAGGCCGTGCCCGGCAGAAGCATCAGGGTTTTTCCATCTTTACGACCCATCTCGTCAAACTGCATATTTCACTTCTCCTTTTCTGACCGTAAAAGCAGCCCGCCCTCCATCCACAGATATCATATTGTTTTCCTCCCGTCATGCAGTCCACTTTTTTATCAGGATGAAAAACAAACGGTTTCGCAGGCAAGGCGGACGATATGATCAATCATCGGTGCAAATGCCGGCAAGGCAAACACCTGCTTTTCTGCCTTGGCCAGTGCAATGAGCTTCAGACAGTTTGCAAACAGTAGCTTGTCCGCGTCCTGCCGTGGGTTTTCAAGACACCCAAGAATCCTGGATACCGTAAGTATATTGTTGCTGTCGTTATTGAACCAGGATTCGGGCCACTGTCGTTTCAGTTCCTGCCGATCTTTTTCGGAAAGATGCGCAAAGATGTCCAGATCGCTTTGAGCCAGCCAGAGCAGATATTGATACAGACCATCAAAGCTCAGCTTTCCATTCTCCAAATAATCCTCCAGTTTCTGCTTGGCTTCCTCCCGTTTCGATATCATGATCCGATAGATGAATTCCGCTTTCGTTTCAAAAAACGAATAGAAACTTCCCTTGGCAATACCGCACTTCCGGGCAGTTTCATCGATCCGGATATTCTTAAGTCCGCCTTCCTTCAGCAGGGAAAAGCCTTCCTCGATCATGCGTGATTCGATGCTTTTCCGCGTTTCCGGACTGAATGTACGCATCCGGCAGCCCCTCCCGACAAAAATTCCGAGATGACCCGAAAACCGTTGCAAGTCATTTCGCGCCTATTATAATATGGTTAGTGGTATCTAACAAGACTTTCCACAAAATCTCTTCAGGAGGATGAAAACGATGTTCAACAAACTTTCCCGGATGCTGGCGATCATGGCAGCCGCCATTCTGATGCTGACGGCTGCAGCTGCCGGAACTCCCGTCCAGGCAGAGGAAACCGTAACAGGAGATACCTTCCTGGCTCAGGTGATCGGAGACTATCAGCCACTGTTTGAAGGTGCGACCCTGAATGCCGAATATGATCATTACTGGCACGACTACGCCGCCGCTGTGGTGGGTGCTTCCACCGCTGATGACGTGGTTGCCTATGTAAAGAGCTCCATCAATGCTCCCGGTTACGGTGAACAGGCCGCTGCACCTAACTTCTACTGCGGATTCATCAATAATGTGACTGCCATCACCTTTGGCGGTGAAGACGGAAAAACCGTTACCTACACCATGGCGGACGGCACCGGCGTGACCTACACCTATGCATTCGTCCGTGACGGAGCGGCCAAGGGCACCTATGGTGAATATGAGATGGCCATGGATGGTTACCTGTATAAAGCGCAGGAAGAGAATGCCGGCATATTCCAATATCTGCTGATGTTCCCGGATACACCCGCCACCACCTATCATCTGGAATTTCGTTACGGAGATACCGAGGAAAACGTGGAAAACCTGCTGGAAGGCCCATATGCCTACTGGGTCGGCTCCGCCATTCAGACTTCCGCTCTGACCGAAGAAAACGAGGATACCCTGCAGAGTGTGATTTCCCTGTTCGTGGTGGAAAACCTGGCATCCATGACCAATGAGGAAACCACCGCCCAGCGCGCGAAGCTGGCCGGCACCTGGGACTGTGATTTTTCCGCTTTCCCGGAATACGGCAATGCACAGATGTATATCATGCTGTCAGAGGACGGCGAAGGAAAAACCTATGCCGACTTCACGGGCACAGGTGACCTGGCGCTGACTGCGGAATATACCTTCTTCGCCTTTGACGGTGATGAGACGGACGGAAAGGATGCCGGCACCTATATCGCCATGAATCCCTCCGCCGAAACGGTTACACCTGGCGCGTATGAAATTGTGGAATCGGACGGCAAAACAGCGTTGATATTCACCTCCAACGAAGGTGTTATCACTTATATTATGCGGAACGAGTAAGCATCCATCAGAACAATTGAACTGGACTTCGACAGGCCAAGCAGAGCTTTCGATCACTGATAAAGCAGAGGAAAGCTCTGCTTTGTTAATGCGTATATAGCCTGACGGAAAAACTGCTGTTCCGGCATTTGAATTTTGATTTTATTTCCGAATCGCTGCTGCCGGAATTATACAAGGATGAAGGGGATGACCTTATGCACGTGGGTCCAATGGCCTACGACGCGGTGATCCTGCCGAACATGACCACGATCCGAGGAACGACCCTGAACGCTTTGGAGCGGCTTCATCGGCGGGGCGGGAAAATCTATTTTCTGGGATATGCTCCTTCCTTGGTGGACGCGCTTCCCCATGACCGGGCGGAACGGTTGGCTATGGAAAGCGTTTACGTTCAGGATCTGGATGCACTTTGCGTCCAATTAGAAAAGCACCGGGCTGTTTCCATCGAAAACGAAGCGGGAGAACAGGCAGACAACCTGCTTTATCAATTGCGGCAGGACGGGCAGGATCAATGGCTGTTCCTCTGCCATGTAAATAAAACAGATACGGAGGAAGCGGAAATAAACAAAATTACCCTGCCGGGTTGCTATTCAGTGGAAGCCTGTGATACGCTGAACGGAAAAACAGAGCAGGCAGTATACCAAACGACCGATAATCAAACTATTGTTTTCTGTTCCTTGTAGAGGCCTTACTGTTAATAGACACCGATTAATTTACGCTTACTCTCTTCTGGCAGGTAGTCGCGTTCCAGAACATCGAAATTATATTTGATCAAAGAGCCCTCATGAGAGTATGTACGGTAGAATAACTACACTGTTTTCAATACCATTTCGCCAAACGACACAGTTGCAGCTTCCATCCCAACTGGTATCTTATATCTTTGCAAGTTTGTATTTTGTATTTTTGCCTTCACCGATCCTAATCAGCACACCGTTCTGCACCATTCTTTTCAGCACTCTGGCAGCGGATGAAGAACTGGTCCCCGTGATCTGTTCAACTTCTTGCCTCGCAATCAGTTCTTTTGTGGAAAGATATGCAAGGATCATTTCCTCAGCCGTTTGATAAGTAGCAGATCTGTGCGGCTCAGGGGGGCGGACACTGTTCAGGCTCGGCAGCGTGACCTTGAATACCTTCTCAGTTACCTGGAACAATTGGCCCGCTTCCATATGGTGATAGGCAGCCAGAATTTTCTTCAGCCCGGTTCCGTAAGCTTCAATCAAACTCAGGCGATAGAAGACATTGGCCAGCTTTGGATTCCTGCAGATCGACAAACCGGATGTCACATCATTCAGATGGAAGCCTGGGATAAGGCCACCTACAGATACAATCTCGATACGGTCACTGTAGACACTGATCAGCGTACTGGCGGAATATGCATAATCCCGGTGAACAATGGCGTTCAGCAGCGCTTCGCGCAGCGCCGCAGGCGGATAAGCCCGA
>CAMMYM010000099.1 GCA_946527725.1 uncultured Clostridia bacterium | reverse complement strand
ACTTCGAACACTTCTGCAGTCGGGCCGGCCTGACCTGGGGCGGCGGCGTCGGGATTGGCGGCGGCGTCATGCTGAACGTAACCCGCATCCTGTTTGCGGTGCAGGTCGGGCTGCTGGCGCTGAACACGCTTCTCAGCGCGCTCAACACAGGGAACTTCTTCCCGAAGGACGCATGGATCAGTTTCGGGGAAAACGCGGCGCTGCTGCTGTTCTTCAACCTGGGGGTGCTGTTCTTCCTGGCCCGCATGGGGCATCATATCCGCAAAGGAACGAACAGCGGCAAAAAATATACCCGTATCCTGATTCCTTCGTTTGTCTTCATCATTTTCGCGGATATCTTCTTCCTCATCATTTCCCTGTTTGAAGGCGGACTTTTCCGCGGGTGGCTGGCAAAGAAGGAATACGGAAAGTAACGTTATCATACACCCGGACGCATCAAAAGGCAGGCTCACCGGAATGGGAGCCTGCCTTTGCGGCATTATGCCCGTTCATGGAAGCCGCCGGCTGCCGGACCGGCGGCAAAACCCGGGATCAGGGGCAGTCCGGCCGTTTCCCGGCACGGTCACCGGCGGATGCTTTGTCCCGGGCGACCTACTTCGCAATCAGGGTTTCCAGCGTCCTGAAGAGTGTTTCAGGCTCCACCGGCTTGGAAAGATGCGCGTTCAGCCCTGCCTGCATGCTTCGCTGTACGTCCTCATCAAAAGCGTTGGCAGTCAGGGCAATGATCGGGATGGTGCCGGAATCTTCCCGGTTCATTTCCCGGATCGCCCGGGTGGCTTCCAGGCCATCCATTTCCGGCATGCGCATATCCATCAGGATTGCGTCGTAATACCCGGGTTCATGGCTGGAATACATTTCCACTGCAATCCGGCCGTTTGCCGCATGCTCCACCTGCATTTCCCGCATGGCAAGCACCATCATCATTATCTCGGCGTTGACCATGACATCCTCGGCCAGCAGGACACGGCGGCCGGCCAGGTCAGCGGTTTTCCGGACCAGGCTTTCGTTTTTCCGCCTGAATGCCGCCCTGAACTCATCCATCACCGTTCCGGCAAAGAGCGGTTTTGCCGCGAATGTATCCACTCCGGCATCCCGGGCTTCCTCCTCAATTTCTTCCCAGCTGTATGACGTCAGGATGATGATCGGCGTATGGTTTCCCGCGATGGCACGGATCTGCCTGGTTGCTTCCAGCCCGTCCATTTCCGGCATTTTCCAGTCCATCAGGATCAGATCGTAATCCTCCCGGCGGGCGTGCCGCATTTTGACCATTTCAACCGCGTCCTTACCGGACAGGACGGTCTCACATACGATCCCCACCTGGCCGAGGACCACCTGCGCATGCTCGCAGGCGATGCGGTCATCGTCCACCACCAGGACGTTCATCTCATGCGGGCGCAGTTCGATATCATCGCTGCTCGCAGCCGTGCGGCCGGACCGCTCCAGCGTGAGCGTTACAGCAAACGTTGTGCCGGCGCCTTTTTCACTTTCCACTTCAATATGGCCGTTCATCAGTTCAACGATGCTCTTTGTGATCGACATGCCCAAACCGGTGCTTCCGTATTTGCTGGTGGTGGAAGCGTCTTCCTGGCTGAACGCATCGAAGAGCTTTGGCAGGTACTCCCGGCTCATGCCGATGCCTGTGTCGCGAACCGTAAACCGAAGCGTTGCCTTCCGGTCCATCCGGACGACATCTTCAATGATTAAGGAAACACTGCCGCCTTCCGGCGTAAACTTGACGGCGTTCCCCAGGATATTGATCAGTACCTGGCGGAGCTTCGTGTCATCGCCGATGTAGTATTCATCAATCTGCCCGGTTGTCCGGCATTCGTAATGCAGCCCCTTTTCACGGCACTGGCCGCTGATGATGGTGTTGACGTGCTCCAGCATCTTGGAGAAGCAGAATTCCTCAAGCTTGATGGATATGCGCCCCGATTCGATACGGGACATGTCCAGGATATCATTGATGATTCCCAGGAGGTGGTGGGCGGAAGAACCGATTTTTTCAAGGTGATCCCTTGTCGCGCCTGAGATGCCGGGATCATTCAGCGCAATGCTGTCCAGTCCGATAATGGCATTCATGGGTGTCCGGATCTCATGGCTCATGTTGGAGAGGAAAGAGGTTTTTGCCTTGTTCGCCGCCTCCGCCGCTTTCAGGGCTTCCTGCAATGCCAGTTTCTGCTCCATGGCCTTCCGGGTTTCCAGGTCCACATTGACCATGCACGCGCCCACCATATGAACCTGGTGATCATCCCGGTCCTCGGGGTGCCTGACACCCGCGAACCGGATTTCCTCCCAGATATCCTTGCCGTGCCGGTTCACCATGTACCGGCAGGAGATGACGCGCTGCTCCTCCAGGAGCTTTCTGATATTATCCGGCTGGATAAAGCGCAGGAAGTCCTCCCGGTAGTCCGCTTTTATATACTCTTCCGCATAGGCGGTGATGGAAGAAATGTACCGGAACCGTTCGCCGGCCCGGAAACCATGCTCCAGATCCTCATGCGCCTGGTAACATACGCCCTCGTCATGGTCCAGGTCCAGATAATAGACGCTCCAGTAGTCAGAGGCAAGGGCAGTGATCATACGGGTCTGCTCTTCCTGCTGCTGTTTCCGGGTGAGCAGTTCCTCCTGCAGGTGAAGCCGGTGCTCCATTTCCTCCTGCTTGACGCGGTTCTCCGTATCCGCTGTTTCCTTGGCCAGCATCAATTCCGCGTTTTTCCGGTTCTGGTGAATGATGAACGCAAACAACGCAAGCAGAACCAATACCGTGAGCAGGGACTGGAGGCCGCTCCTCTGTATGATGCCGCTGGTTACGGCACCGATGCTGTCACTGATGACGCTTTCGCGAATCAGATAGGTCAGCAGCCAGTCTGTGCCTTCCACGGGTATATAGCTCAGCGTTTCCTGGATCCCGTTATAAACAAAGCTGACAACACCCCGTTTTCCATTGGTGAAATCCTGTGCAAACCGGTCGTAGGAATAGCCCGGGGCGAATTCCGCATGCTGCATGGCCTCAAGCAGGTTTTCCTCAACAGCCAGGCCGCCCAGGACCGTGTTGCTCAGGGCAACGCCGTTCCGGGTATAGATATTGCAGAATGTTGCGCCGCCTTCCTGGGCATCCATGGAAACACCGGCGAGCATTTCACCCATGTCGATCTGCATGAAACAGGCAATCAGCTCCGTGTCGGAGAACGGAATCCGGATGTCTTTTGCAATAATGACTTTCTTGTCCGTGCTTTCCAGGTTTTCGACGAGGATCTCCGTTCCGTCCAAAGCCCCAAAGTCCAGGTGGTATTGTTCGATTTCATCCCTGGGGCCGCCCGAGGTATAGATCAGGCCGTCTGTGCCGACAAAGGCAAAGCGTTCAAGGCGGAACAGGCTCTTGATCCTGACCTGGTACGCCTGCAGGTGCGCGTTGTCACTCAGGTCTTCTTCTGTCATCAGCTCCAGGGCGGTGTCCATAACGTCCGCCTTTTCCTGCATGTTGGCGGCAACCACCTGTTCCCGGCGGCCTGCAAGTTCATCCAGGTAGAGCAGGCTGACGGAGCGGACCGCAGACTCTGTATCATTCCTGGCGCTGCGCCCCGTCCACATCGTACCAAACACAAAAATGGCGATCAGCACGATGCTCCCGGCCAGGGCAGCTATGGCAGTTCCTTTTCGCCTGCTGTTCATACAGATGTTCCAGCCTTTCCGCGAAAAGCACCTGCAGGACGATGAAACCGGTGCCGTTTCGCTTGTCATATTTCTTCCGCAGGTTCCGGCATACTGCGGAACCCGGTGGGGAGGGCAGCGGGACCGGAGAGCGGAGATACCGGCCTGGTTCCGCCGGACAGGCAGCCCCTGCCGGGCCTGCAATCTTATGCAGGAGGAACACAGCGCCCGGGACACCCGGTTCACTGCTGCAGACCGGACAGCCACAGGGTCCGGAAATGTGCTTTCCGGTTTTCTCCCGCCGGGGACCTGCCTTTTCATTTTGAATCTCATATGTCACAGCAATTGTAGCATGCCCGGGGAAATCAGGCAAGGCAATTCAGCTTTCATATGCGTACTTGATGTTTTTCATACAATGGTTAAAATTATAGTATAGGCGGGAAGGAAGGTCAATTATGCCCGCCGTGAAAGGGGATTTCGAAATGAAAAAAGATTTGGGGCTCGTGCAGGCGGTTTATCCGATGCCGGTGCTGATGGTTGCCGCGTATGATGAGAACCGGAAGGTCAACGTGATGAACGTGGCCTGGGGGCAGATCTGCGATGATGACAAGATCATCCTCTTCATCGGCGCGGGTAAGAAAACCTGGCTTAACATCCAGGCCAGCCACGCTTTTACCGTAGCGCTTGCGGACCGGGATCATATGGACGCGGCCGATTTCTTCGGCATTGCTTCCGGCAATAAGATCAACGATAAATTCGAACGTACCGGCTATCACGCCGTCAGGAGCGACAGGGTGAACGCACCGATTATCGAGGAATTCCCGGTGGTGATGGAATGCGAGCTGCTGGAATTCCTCCACACTGAATATGTGGACGGCATCGTCGGCAAGATCGTCAATGTGAAAGCCGAGGAAGCGGTCCTCAGCGAAAACGGCAAGGTCGATCCCGCAAAGCTGAACGCCATCATGTTCGACCAGTTCCAGAACGGCTACTATGTAACCGGCGAAAAGGTCGGAAAGGCCTGGAACGCCGGCGCGGCGATCATGAAGAAGAATCAGTGAAGGCAAAAGCCGGGCGGCTCCACCAACCGGGCCGCCGTCTCCGTTTGTTTTTTTGAACAAAACGGACATTGCAATAAAACGTTTTAATGGAAATACTGCGAAACGTCACGATCAGGTACAGGAGGATAAACTCCATTTCTCGCGGCGTGAGAAGATGGCTTATGGCAAATCCGGGATCCGATCCCAGATTTGTCGAAAACCGGATTGATGTTTGTCCA
>CAMMYM010000098.1 GCA_946527725.1 uncultured Clostridia bacterium | reverse complement strand
ACTGGGATGACTATCAGAGGTTCTGGGGCGAAGGCAACATCGGCTTCTTCATTGGACAGTCCTACGAAGGATTCAACGGCAACAGCACCGTGAACGCCATCGAAAACTGGGGCTGCGTCTGCATCCCCAAGGGCCCGAAGGCTGATGCCTACACCTCCGCTGCCGACAACAACGTGTTCGGTATCCCCGCTGTGTATGACGAAGAGACCTCTCTGAAGCTGCAGCAGATCTACACGCTGTACCGGAAGAACCCCGTGGTTGACGTCGACGAAGACGCATGGGCAAACAACTTCTACGCCCTGACCGATGACCGCGCGATCGAAGAAACCTACGCTTACCTGCGTGAGCATGGCACCATCATGGCCTTCAACTACATCGGCGACCGCAACAGCACCATCTGCCCGGACCTCATTTGGGGCATCATGGGCGGCGCTGTGTCCGAACTGGTCGAAGCCGCACGTCCGGTGTTCGAGACCAAGTGCGCGATCTTCAACGGCGATCCTGTGCCGGAAGCTGAAGAAGCTCCCGCTGAGGAAGCTCCCGCCGAGGAAGCTCCCGCTGCTGAATAATACCATTCGGTTTTCCGGACCGCCCGCAAGGGCGGTCCTTTTCTTATGCAAAAAACAGGAAGATCAAGAGCGGTTTATGGCTTGTACAGGACTGCTTCCTATGGTAGGATGAGGAAACAATACTTTACGGAGGGATTCCTATGACCCGTCTGATTGCTGCGGCATTGCTGATCATCATGCTCCTGACACCGGCGCTCGTTTCTGCGGAGCTGGCCGGAACCGTATCCGACGACTATGAACCGCTGTATACTTTTGCGGAGCCTTACGGTTTTAAGCTGGGAGGCGCTTTCGGCCTCATGGACATGGGCAACGCGGTCTACATGGATTTCCTGGATGACCATTTCAATTCCCTGACATGCACGAACGAAACGAAAGCCTATTCGCTGCTGAACCTGGGAATTACCCGGATGAGGACAGACGGGATGCCCGGGATGAGCTTTACCAATGCAGATAAAATGGTTGCCTGGTGCCAGGAACACGGAAAGGGCGTCCGCGGCCATGTGCTTGTCTGGGACGCGTATATGACCAAATGGTTCTTCCACGAGGATTATGACGAACGGAAGCCGTTTGCCGACCGGGAAACGATGCGGGCCCGGCTGAAAAGCTATATCGAACAGGTCATGACACACTTTGAGGAGAAGTTCCCCGGCGTGATCTACTGCTGGGACGTTGTGAACGAGGCCATCGGGGACAACGCGGCCGAATGGCAGCCCGGCGACGCGCGCCACCTGCGTACGAAGCGGAACAATGAATCCAATATCTTCCGGGATTATGTCGGGGAGGACTACGTCGAATACGCCTTCCTCTGCGCCCGGGAAACCGTTGAAAAGCTCGGCGCAGATATCAAACTGTTCTACAACGACTACAACATGTTTATGGGCGAGAAAAGAACAGCGGCGCTGGCGCTCCTGAAGAGCATCAACTCCTATGCGACGGATGAAAACGGCGAGTACAGGAAACTGGCCGACGGCATCGGCATGCAGGGCTATCTCGGCGGATACGGTGTGCAGCAGGGCTGCCTGTCGGAAAGCCTGATCACTGACCTGAAGAAATCGATTGAAATGTATGCTGCCAAGGGTTATGAAGTGCAGATTACGGAAATGGCTGTCCGGAATTTCGAACAGAAATACGCCGCGCGGCATGCAGATTTCTACGGGCGGCTCTTTTCCGAAGTATTCATGAAGGAAAACAGCAGTGAAAGCAACCCGCTGACCGCTGTCTGCATCTGGGGCCTGGTGGATGCCCCGGCGGGCGCAAAGGGAAATTATGTTTACAACATGAACAGTCCTTACGGATGCTTCCTTTCCACCACTTACAAGATCAAAACCTGCTTTGACACCGTTTATCATGTCCTGAAGGGCGAGTAACAAGACAGGAATCCCGGAGGCACCATGAAGAAAAAGGTATCCGCAGTTACATTCCATTATATGATCATTACCGGCGGGTTCTGGATGGCCTTCTGCGTCGTAACTGCCTATGCAGCCGTATTCCTGCACGGCGCGGGGTATGACGACCAGGAACTGGGAATCATCCTTGCGCTGGGCAATGTCGGCGGAGCAGTTCTCAGCCCCGTGCTGGGCGCATGGATCGACAGGAACCGGAAGATCCGCCACGCGCAGGTAATCTACGCGCTGCTCGCGGTACAGGTCCTGCTGCTGGTCCTCCTGCGCGTCAACCCGCGGAAGAGCTTCCTGTGCGCGGCATGCTATGTGCTGTACCTGGCCTTTATGATGCCGGTGAACGCGCTGAACCTGGACCTTTGCGTCCGGCTTGAGCACGCGAAGGCGCCGCTGAATTTCGGCCTTGCCCGTTCCATGGGCAGTTTCGCTTTCGTGATCCTGTCCACCCTGCTGGGAATCCTGACGGAATCACTCGGGTATACGATGCTCCCGTTTGCCGGATTGGCGGTCATTGCGCTCCAGGCAGCCGGGAACAGGCTGGTCGACCGGGACCTGCGCGGCGCAGAGGAAAGAATTCCGGCAGCAGCAAAGGAGATCCAGGAGCGTGCGTCCTCCCTGGTTACCTTTATCCGGGAGAACCTTGGCTTCTGCCTGATGCTTTTCGGAACCATCATTATTTTTATCGCGCATAATACGGACGGGAACTTCCTGATCAACCTGGTGGAGAATCTCGGCGGCGGGCCGGCGGTGATGGGATACCTTGCGGCGTTTACCGCGATCGTCGAAGTGCCGGTGATGATGTTCTCGGACAGGCTTCCCAAGCGCTGGAGCCGGGTGCAGTATATCCGGCTGGCGTTTGTGTTCTTCGTCCTGAAGACGCTTGCCTATGCGCTGGCACCGAGCATTCCGCTGCTGTTCGCCGCCAGGATCCTCCAGGCGCCCAGCTATGCACTCTATACGGTGCTGATTGTCGGATACGCGGACGAGGTCGTTTCCAGAAAGGATTCCGCAAAGGCCCAAAGTCTTGCATTCAGCATGACGACCATTGGATCGGTGCTGGCCAGCCTGATCGGCGGCAGTATGTTCAAGACTACCGGCGTCCGTCCGACGATGCTGACTGCGACCCTGTTTGCATTGGTCGGCGCTGCGATTGCGATTGCCGCTACGTTTATCAGGAAGAAAACAGCCGGCAGCAGATAAGGACAAAAGAAACAGACAGAACAAAAACAGGAGTCTGCATCAATCCGCAGGCTCCTGTTTATCTGTTACCGGGTTGTTATCTGAGCATTTCATCGGCGAGGGCATCAATCTGGGCGATGTTTTCGTCCGTTACGGCGGAAAGGATTTTCACCTGTGTTTCGGCGAACGAGGTATCCTTGCAGTTTTCAAGGAGGCCTTTCATGACCTTGGCGGCTGTCGGGGCCCAGGATCCGTTTTCAATCAGGCCGACTTTCCGGCCGCGCCAGCCGTGCTCGGCCAATGTTTCGATAAAGGTGCGCATGAAGGGGAAGATATCCGCGTTGTAGGTTGTGGTGGCAAGGACGACCTTCCCGTAACGGAAAGCATCCTCGACGCATTCCGCCATATCATCCCGGGCAAGGTCACTCACAGCAACCTTTGGGCAGCCTTTTTTCTTCAGCTTTTCTTCCAGGATCTGCACAGCTTTTTCCGTGTTGCCGTAGACGGAAGTATAGAAGACCGCGACGCCCTCCGTTTCCACACCGTAGGTGGTCCAGGTGTTGTAGAGGCCGAGGTAGTAGGGAAGGTCCTCCGTGAGGACAGGCCCGTGGAGCGGGCAAATCACCCGGATATCGAGGACGGAAGCTTTTTTCAGGACAGCCTGCGCCTGGGCTCCGTATTTCCCGACGATGCCGAAATAATACCGTCTTGCCTCGCACGCCCAGCCTTCCGGATCCTCCCTGTCCAGGGCGCCGAATTTGCCGAAAGCATCGGCTGAGAAGAGGACTTTATCCGTGCGGTCATAGGTCATCAGGACTTCCGGCCAGTGAACCATCGGCGCGGCAATAAACTGCAGCACATGGTTTCCCAGCACAAGCTCCGTGCCTTCCGCAGCAACAATGCGGCGGTCCGCATATTCGTTCCCGTAGAAATTCTTCATCATGGTGAAGGCTTTCGCGGAAGCGACAACAGTCGCACCGGGATATTTCTCCATAAACAGTGCAATATTTGCGGAGTGGTCCGGCTCCATATGCTGGACAACCAGGTAATCCGGGGTGCGGCCGGCAAACGCCTCTTCCAGGTTTCCCAGCCATTCTTCGCCGAAATGCTTGTCGACACTGTCCATCACAGCGATCTTTTCATCCAGGATGACATAGGAGTTATAAGCCATGCCGAGCGGCACGATATACTGGCCTTCAAAGAGGTCAATATCATGGTCATTGACGCCGGCATACAGGATATCCTTTGTAATATGGTTCATCGTTAACGCTCCTATTTCTTCTTTCTTTGTTGCTGCTGCGCCAGGGAATGAACCCTGCCGCTTTAATCCAGGACAGTTTAACACATATCAGCAGGGCAGCGCAAGGAGCGGGAAATGGAGATAAACCTTGACAACAGCATATTTATGAGATAAAGTATCCGAGGTTACCATATATAGTATAAAGGAGCGAATCACGATGAAAAAAATGATTTCCATGATCCTGGCGCTCGTGATGGTCCTCGCAGCGGTTTCTGCGTTGGCCATGCCGGGCAACATCAGTGAGATCCAGGGCCTTCCTGAGCTGCCTGAGCTTCCGACCATGAAGGTTAAGACGGACGGTGATACCACCGTTACCATGTCCGCGCCTGTAGCCTCCATGTCAGTTCTCCGCAACTGGGAGCCCACTGCCCTCGAATTCGACGAGAATAATGTGGCTGTTTATTCCACAGCCGGCCAGAAGGTATCCGCGGGTTACGGTGTCTGGGGCTGGAGCGGCGCCGGCACCAGCGAAGTCATCGATTCCTACAAAGGCGAATATGAAACCGATGAGGATGAAGAATCCTACTCTTACTCCTGGAGGGAAGAGTGGAATGAATCTGCCGGCGAACATATTTCCGGCAGTTATACCCAGACGGTTGAAGAATCTGCGGATGGAAAAGACCCGAACAAAGTCAAATATGAGTGGCATGTTTCCAGGACCGTCGGTGGCAGCTATCCCATGGCTTACGCCTACCGCGGTGTAACATTGGACGGTGTCGTCGTTATGTACAATACCCATGGCAGGCTGGTTATG
>CAMMYM010000097.1 GCA_946527725.1 uncultured Clostridia bacterium | reverse complement strand
CTGCGAAATCACGATCACCAGGGTGTGATCCGCTGTTGGAATCTTCCTGTAGCGGTATTCCGAAGCCAGTTCCACCCGTACCGGGATCCCGGCCAGGTCTTCGATGACATACTGGGCTGCCATCCCCACATGCCACGCGGATCCGCACGCAACAATATCGATCTTGGAGATGTTCCGGATTGCCTCCTCTGTCATCCCGGTGGCGGACAGGTCGATTTTCCCGTCCTTCACAAGGCTGTTCAGGGTATCCCGCACCGCGCCCGGCTGTTCATGGATTTCCTTGAGCATGAAGTGCTCAAAGCCGCCTTTTTCCGCCGCTGCGGCGTCCCAGGTAATCTCCGTCAGCGGGACGGTGTTTTCATCCCCGTTCAGGTCGTAGAAAACCACTTTCCCCGGTGAAACCCTTGCCACCTGCAGGTTGCCGATATAGTAGACCTGCCTTGTATACTTCAGGATTGCCGGAACGTCGGAGGCAAGGTACGATTCCTCCTCCCCTGTACCGAGGATCAGCGGCGAATCCTTCCTCGCCGCAAAAATCTCATCCGGGAAATCCTTGAACATCAGGGCCAGCGCATAGCTGCCCCGGATCCGGACCATGGTCCGGGTGATGGCATCCACCGGCCCGATCTTGTATTTCTTGTAATAATAGTCGACCAGCTTTACGGCAACTTCCGTGTCCGTGTCGCTGTAGAAGGTATACCCGTGCCGGAGGAGCTTCTCCTTCAGTTCGGTATAATTCTCAATGATGCCGTTATGCACGCCGACGACATCGGATTCGACCGCGCCGGATCCCGATCCCGAGCAGTTGCCGCTGACATGGGGATGAGCGTTAACCACGCTCGGATCCCCGTGTGTCGCCCACCGGGTATGGCCGATTCCGCAATATCCGGGAAGTGCTTTGCCCTGGTCTGTCTTGTCCGCCAGGTGATACAGCTTGCCGGTGGCTTTGACCACTTCAGCCAGCGCCGTACCGTTGCGCACGGCCAGCCCGGCAGAGTCATAACCCCTGTATTCCAGTCTTGACAGGCTGTCCAGCAGGATCGGGGCTGCCTGCCGCCGGCCGGTATATCCGACGATTCCGCACATACATTCATCCCCCTGCAACAAAAAAACGGGAAGCTGAGCCGTACAGTCGGATCACTCTTCCCTGTACCTGCGGAGTTTATCACGCTGTTGTTTATATGTCAATACATCATAATACATTAATACAATTCAAGAACACAGGGGCAGGCGCTGCTTTCACAGCGCCTGCCCCTGTCCGGCTATAGCCTGCAGTTCCGTTACTCGTCCGACTGCAGCGCATCGTAGCCCTCTTCGCCTGTCCGGACACGAACCACATTCTCCACGTCCGTCACGAAAATCTTGCCGTCGCCGATATGCCCCGTATGCAAAACGCTCCTGGCCGTATCGATGACCTCGCGCACCGGTACCTTGCTGACCACGATATCCACCTGCACCTTCGGAAGCAGCGTAGTCTCCACCGGCGTACCGCGGTAATATTCGGGCTTTCCCTTCTGCGTGCCGTAACCCATCACGTTCGTCACCGTCATTCCCGTGATGCCGATACCGTTCATCGCTTTCTTCAGGCTTTCCAGGCTGGCCGGGCGGCAGATGATCTGAACCCTGGTATACACAGGCTCGCCGGGCGCTTTCTCCTTCTTTGCCGGCGCCGGTTCCGGCGCTGCGGCAGCAGGAAGGGCAGCAGCGGCAGGCATCCCGCCTTCAGGCATTTCTTCCGGCAGCATGGCATATCCGGCGTATGCCGACGGCAGGCCGTGTTCGGACCTGTCGAGGCCCATGATCTCATCCTCCTGGTCAGCCCTGAGCCCGATCGTCTTCCTGATCAGGAGGAACACGACGGTGATGACGCATCCTGTCCAGGCGATGGTTGCCAGCACGCCCAGCGCCTGGACGCCCAGGAAGCTGAACCCGCCGCCGTAGAACAATCCCTTCATCGTGCTTCTGCCTGTGGCAAAAAGGCCTGTCAGGATTGTGCCCATTGCACCGCAGACGAAGTGTACGGAAACTGCGCCGACCGGATCGTCAATCTTCGCGATCTTGTCGAAGAATTCAACGGAAAACACCACCAGGAAGCCGCAGGCAATGCCTATGACGGCCGCGCCGAAAGGATTCACGGCGTCGCATCCCGCGGTAATGCCCACCAGGCCGGCCAGTGCCGCGTTGAAGGTCATGGAAACATCCGGTTTGCCGTAACGCAGCCATGTGAAAACCATTGTTACAACGGTTGCAAGCGCCGCCGCCAGGTTGGTGTTGAAGAATACCAGGCTTGCGGAATCGATCAGTTCGTCGCTGTCCATCCCCACCGTGGAGGCACCGTTGAATCCGAACCAGCAGAACCAGAGGATGAAAACGCCCAGCGCGGCAATCGACAGGTTGTGGCCCAGGATGGCCCGGGGCTTACCGTCCTTTCCGTACTTGCCGATGCGGGGTCCGAGGATTTTTGCGCCGATCAGGGCGCAAACGCCGCCGACCATATGCACGGCTGTGGAGCCGGCGAAATCATGGAATCCCATATCCGCCAGCCAGCCGCCGCCCCAGATCCAGTGGCCGCTGACCGGGTAGATAAACAGGGAGATCGCCGCGGAATAGATGCAGTACGCGGAGAACTTCGTCCGCTCTGCCATGGCGCCGGATACGATCGTCGCCGAAGTCGCGCAGAATACTGTCTGGAAGATTGCGAACGCCCACAGCGGAACCCCGGCCGGCAGCACGTTTCCGTAATCCTTCATGATGAAGGGATCAATCCATCCGAAAAGCGCCGTGCCCGTTCCGAACATAACCCCGAATCCGAACAGCCAGTACAGCGGCGTTCCGATACAGAAATCCATCATGTTTTTCATCAGGATGTTGCCGGTATTCTTGGCCCGGGTAAAGCCGGCTTCACACATGGCAAAACCTGCCTGCATGAAGAAAACCAGCGCTGCGCCGAGCAGCACCCAGATCGTGTTTGCCGGAGAGTACGTCATGTTGATCACTTCCGTTTCTGAAAAATAAAACAAAAGGCACGGGGGTTCTCAACGCACCCTCGCGCCTTTTGTTGATGGCATTGTATACTGTGTACAATATGTTGTCAAGGGGGTTTCCCCCGGAAACATCCGAAAAACAAAAACCCCCGTTACTTCTCCATTTGCTTTTCCAGGCGGCCCATAATCTCCCTGTAAGCTTCTACGACACCGCCCATGTCGCGGCGGAAGCGGTCCTTATCCAGCTTTTCGTGGGTCTTGCTGTCCCAGAGCCTGCAGGTATCCGGGCTGATTTCATCCGCCAGGGCGATCGTGCCGTCGCCCAGTCTTCCAAACTCCAGCTTGAAATCCACCAGCGTTACGCCGCAGGAAGCCCAGAATGCCTTCAGCGCGTCATTGACCCGGAAGGAGAGATCCTTGATGGTTTGAATCTCTTCCTTTGTGGCCAGGTTCAGTGCCAGGGCGTGGTATTCATTCAGCAGCGGATCGCCAAGCTCGTCGTTCTTATAGGAGAATTCAATCGTTGGGGCGCTGAAAGTGATTCCCTCTTCCACGCCGTAGCGTTTTGCGAAGGATCCGGCGGAAATGTTCCGTACGATCACCTCCAGCGGTACGATCTGCACTTTTTTCACCAGCGTATCCCGTTCGCTGATCTCCCTCACAAAATGGGTGGGAATCCCCTCTCCTTCCAGCATGCGCATCAGGGCGTTGCTCATCCTGTTGTTGATAACGCCCTTCCCCTGGATTGTCCCTTTCTTCAGGCCGTTGAATGCGGTTGCATCGTCCTTGTATGATACGATAAGCAATTCCGGATCCTCCGTCGCGAATACCTTCTTGGCTTTCCCTTCGTACAGCTGCTTTCCCTTATTCATGGCAATCTGTTCCTTTCATGCTGAAGATGACTTGATACAAGTTATCTCTGATTGGTCAGGAACCGGTGGATTTCCTGTGCAGCGGCACGCCCGTCGGCCAGTGCGCGGACAACCAGGCTCTGCCCGGTGCGCATGTCGCCGGCGCTGAACAGGTTTTCCCCCAGGTAATGGCTTCCGTCCTCCGGCATGATCCGGCCCCGCCGGTCCGCCTGGAGGGCGTAATGCTCCGAAGTCCCTTCGTCGCAGCCGACAAAGCCCGCAGCAATCAGCAGCAATTCACACGGAAGCGTCTGCTCTGTTCCCTCCACGGGCTCCATTTTGCCTTCCGGCGTCCGGCGCAGGTGCACCGTTTCCGCACCGGTGATGCGGTTGTCCGCGCCTGTCAGGATCCTTTTCACGGTCGTTTCGTAGATCCGGGGATCGTTTCCCTGAACTTCCGCTGCCTCTGCCTGCCCGTAATCGGTCCGGAGGATCCGCGGCCATTCCGGCCAGGGATTTCCCGGCGTTCTCTCTGCCGGAGGGCAGGGCATCATTTCCAGTTCTGTCACGGAGACGCATCCCTGCCGCAGCACCGTGCCCACGCAGTCGTTTCCCGTGTCCCCGCCGCCGACCACGATAACATGCTTGCCTTCCGCCAGGCTGCAGGATCCCTCTGCAAGCAGCGTACGTGTGGTTTCTGAAAGGAAATCCACCGCAAAACGGACTCCTTCGGCGTCGTCATGGGGCACGTTCAGCGGCCTCGGTTTCCGGGCTCCGCCGCACAGGACGGCCGCGTCAAATGCATCGGTCACGGAAGGATCCGCTTCCGTGTTCATCCGGAATTCGATGCCTTCCTGTTCCATCAGGGCAATCCTGCGTTCCACCGTGTCCTTGGGCAGCTTCATGTTCGGAATCCCGTACATCATCAGTCCCCCGGGACGGTCTGCCCGCTCAAAAACTGTCACGTGATGCCCGAGCCGGTTCAGCAGGTCTGCCGCCGCCAGTCCGGACGGCCCGCTGCCGGCGACAGCAACGCGCTTCCCTGTCCGCACCGGCGGGATCCTGGAGGTAATCCACCCCTTCCGGAAGCCTTTCTCGATCAGGTACAGTTCGTTATCCCGGTTCGTCACGCTGCCTTCTTCGGCAAGGTTGCATGCTTTTTCGCACAGCGCGGGGCAAACCCGCCCTGTGAATTCCGGAAAAGGCGCCGTCTCCAGCAGCCGTTCCAGGGCTTCCCGTTCCTGGCCGCGGCACAGCAGGTCGTTCCATTCAGGAATCAGGTTGTGCAGCGGGCACCCGAATCCTGACTGGCAGAACGGCACCCCGCAGTTCATGCATCGGGAAGCCTGGCAAATGCGTTCTCCCTCCGGCTGCGCAGCATGCAGGTCTTCATAATCTGAAAGGCGTTCTTTGACACGCCGGAAAGGATTCTCCTTCCGGCTGTATTCCATGAAACCTGTCACGGTACCCATGATGTCACACTCCTTTCAGCCAGGATCTGTATTCGTCGGAAATCACGGCTTTGAACTTTGGCAGGTACCCGTCGAAATCATCCAGGATCGCCTGTGCTTTTTTGGATCCCGTTGCCTTCAGGTGCATGGTCAGCAGGCGCCGGAGTTCGTCCGCCTGTTCCGGCGGGACAGGGTATGCCTTCACGTGTCCGGTGTTCATCCGTCCTTCCAGGGCGCATTCCTCATCCAGCACCCAGGCAATTCCGCCGCTCATGCCGGCAGCAAAGTTTTCTCCCACAGGGCCGAG
>CAMMYM010000096.1 GCA_946527725.1 uncultured Clostridia bacterium | reverse complement strand
AGGACCGCATGGCCGCCGGACCTGAACTGAAAGGAAGGGCTCAAGATCAAGAATATCGGTAAGGAAGTTTACAGCGAGAAATAAGATTCGCGGCATCAGGGCCATGAATAAACCTGCCCTGAAAACCTTACAACCAGGGGACCCTGCCGGCACAGAAAAGGAGCGCCTTTCATGATGAAAAGCACTCCTTTTTCTATGTTGTTTAATTCGACTGCTGTTTCAGCGCTGCTCCGGCTTCAGGCTGCCCTGCACGGTCAGCAAGGCGGGGATGCCGCTGTAGCTGTAAAACTCCAGGCCATTGCGTGAGGGGTGGGTGTTCATCTTCCTTACCATTTTGCAGAAGCGGCTCCAGACATTGGCATTCCTTTCTGCATACTGAATCTTACTGTTCATTTTATCTTCAATCTCCTTTATTGCTGTATGAATGGTTCGCCGGAAGGATTGCCGGGCGGTTTCCGGGAACAGGGGAGATCATACAGCAAAAATAACTGAAAAGCTACTGAAAGAAGCGCATTTATCGCAAAAACTACAGATTTTTTGTTGCACGTGGCAGCAGACCGGGCTATAATGTCCCGGCGGAAGGTTTTTTGCAGCCGGGCAGGGCAGCGATGCGGGAAGCCGGGGGAGGACAGGAAGCATGGAGCGGAAACACCGGACAGTCGACTTTAAAATCCTGAAGGAAAGCCTGATCGGCCAGGCCCGGGAAGAAACCGAACGGTTTCACCGGTATCACGAGCTTTACTACATTGCAGAAGGCCGGTGCAGCGTGTTTATCGGACAGCGGACATACCGGTTGCAGGCAGGTGATTTTGCCCTGATTCCTGCCGGAACGCTGCATAAGACAGATTTTACCTCGCATGGGCAGAATACAAAGTACGTCATTTCCTTTTCCGCGGTTACCGCCAAAAAATTAGACGCGTTCCTGGAAACCGATTTTTCCGGAACAGGGTTCCGGGCAGGGAAAATAAAAGCCCCGGTTCAGCGGCAGGAGGCCGTTCTCCTGCTGGTGAACCGGATGCTCTATGAATTTGAAAACCAGCCTGAACTTGGAAGGAGCCTGTGCATGGCCCTCCTGGCGGAACTGCTGATTTCCCTGCAGCGGTACCGCGGGGGAAAGGAAGAGAACGACGGAAGCGAGGATCCGGCCCACAGCCGCATGCGGGATGTGGCGACCTATCTTTGCGAGCATGCCGGGGAACCGATTACGCTGGCAGAGACGGCTGCGCATTTTGCGGTCAGCCCGTCGCATCTTTCCCGGGTTTTCCACCGGGAGACAGGTTTCGGCGTCCGGGAGTACCTGATTCAATACCGGATCCGGCAAGCCTGCGAACTGCTGCTGAATTCCGACCTGTCCGTGACACAGATTGCAGACCGCTGCGGATTCAGCGACAGCAATTATTTCGGAGACGCGTTTAAAAAAGCCACGGGCCTTTCGCCCCGGGAGTACAGGAAGCTGAGCTGACGCTTTCCCGGCAGAAGAAAACCCCCGTTTCCGGAGGGACGGCAGGGAGGGGCGGCTTCCGCAGCACGGAAGCCGCCCTCCCTGCTGCCTGCGCAGTTTTACCGCTTGATGTCGTAGTTCATGTTCATCAGGTTCCGGATGGTCTGTACGTCGTCGATGATGTTGGCGTCGCCGTTGATTGTATGCTTGATGACGCTGGAGGCCACGGCGAAATTCAGGATGTCCATGGGGCGCGTTTCATGCATCATGGCATAGATCAGGCCCGAAGCAAACGCGTCGCCGCCGCCCACACGGTCCAGGATCGTAAAGGTGAACTGTTTGCTTTCAAAGGTATGCCCCTCATACCACATGAAGGCTTTCAGGCTGTTCTCCGATCCGGAATGGGCGTAACGCACATGGCGGGCGATGCATTTCAGGTTTGGATACGCCTGGATAAAGGCGCGGAAAATCTCATCCTGCTGCTCGTAGGAGGGCTGCAGGGGCACCCCGTCCTTCCAGTCTCCCAGGGCGGGATTTTCCGGATCCTTATACAGGTGATAGGGCTCGATGCCGAAGAGCACATCCACATAGGGGAGGCACTGCGTGCAATAATCCCGGGCAGCCTCCCAGCTCCACAGCGTAGAACGGAAATTGCCGTCGAAGGAAACGGTCAGGCCCAGCTCTTTGGCAGTTTTCAGCATATTCATCACGAGCTCCGCACAGCCCGGGCCCAGGGCAGGCGTGATACCGGAAAGATGCAGCCAGGTGAAATCCTTCAGCAGCGCGTGCAGGTCCACGCCCGAAAAATCATACTCCGTGATCGCTGAATGCTTCCTGTCATAGATGACTTTGCTGGCCCGGATGCCGTACCCGGTCTCCAGGTAATAGGTTCCAAGGCGGTGGGTCGGCGTTTCCTCCGGCGTGGACAGGATCACCGGCGTGCAGTGAACGTCGTTGGAGCGCAGCGCGCGCACGGCGCTCTTCCCGAGGCTGTTGTTCGGAACAACAGAAAAGAAGGTGGCGTCCGTTCCCAGGTTGGCGAGGGAAAGGGCAATATTCGCTTCCGACCCGCCGTAGCTGGCTTCAAAGCTGTTTGCAACCCGGATTTTGTCATAGTTCGGCGGAGTAAGCCGCAGCATGATTTCACCCATGGTAATGAAACGGTGCTCCGGGGATTGTTCCCGGAGAAGCGGATTGCTGTGTTGCATATTTTCCTCCTGTTCTTTTGTTGATTCATTATAGCACAATCCTGCGCCCGGCAAAAGCGGTTTCCGTGATTGCCGGATGCTTGACACGGCAGGCCTTCCATAGTACACTGAACGCAATATTCCGGAAAGGAGCCTTTCGCATGACCAGGTCCGGTTTTGTTTCCGATGCGATGATGAACGCGAACATGACGCAGTATGTCCGCTATTTCGTCGTATATATTTATCGGAAGACCGGAGAAGAGTAGCACGGAAGGGTTCCAGCAATGATCCAGCCGCTCATCTCCGCCAGGTGAGCGGCTTTTTTGTTCCGTAAATCGGTTCCCAGAACGAAAACAACGCAGGAGGAAACGGCATATGATTACAGACACCTTTGACAACCAGTCCCCGGCGATCATCAATCCGGCCAGGAAGGAACAGGCTCCGGAAGCGGATGCCTGCATCATCACCTTTTCCCACGAGATCGAAAAGCATGCGGCGGAGCATTATGCCAGCGGGGAGATCGCCTCGCTCTGGTGCGCTACCGGGAGGACGCCCGTATACCTGATCGAAAGGAACGGCAAGCGTTTTGCCTTCTATAAGACCTATGTCGGCGCACCGATTACAACCGCACTGATCGAAGACGCTGCCGCGGAACTGAAGTGCAGCAAATTCATTCTCTTCGGCGGAGCCGGATGCCTGAACAAGGAAATCGCACACGGGAAGGTCATGATTCCGACAGCGGCATACAGGGATGAAGGCACTTCCTACCACTACGCGCCTGCCGCGGATTATGTCACGGTCAAAAACGCGCCGGCCGTGGCGCAATGCATGAAGGAAAACGGGATTCCCCATGTACTCGGAAAGACCTGGACGACGGATTCGTTCTACCGGGAAACAAGGAACAATTTCGAAAAACGAAAGGCTGACGGCTGCATCTCTGTGGAAATGGAATGCGCCGGGGTACAGGCCATGTGCGACTTCAGGGGGCTGGAGCTGTATCCCTTCTTTACGAGCGGCGACCTGCTGGACGCTCCGGAATGGGATGAGCGCGGCAAGAACTACGCCAGCGGCGGCCAGCATGACGTCGGGCACTTCAGGATCGCACTGGCCCTGGCAGATTATGTTTCCGGAACGCATGACTGCCTGTAACGGGGAAGGAGATGTGACGAATGGAAATCAGATTTGCCCAAGAAGAGGAACTGGACCGCGTCAATGAGCTGCGCAAACAGGTCAATGATCTGCATGTGGCCGGGAAACCGGAAGTATTCAAGCCCGGTTTCTGCGACGAGCTCAGGAATTATGTCCACGCGATCTACAACGATCCGGAACAGCGGATTGCGGTGGCCGCGGAAAAGGGGGCCATCTGCGGGTTTGCCGTGCTGCACCATATCCATAAACCGGAGAATCCCTTTATGTATGAACGGGACTTCCTGGACATCGACGAATTCTGCGTGGACGAGGCCTACCGCAGGCAGGGCGTCGCTTCGGCCATGATCCGCTTTATCAGGGATTTTGCCAAGGAACAGGGATACCATCGGATCGAACTGAACATGTGGGAGTTTAACGAGGGCGCTTTAGCCTTCTACGAAGCAGCAGGCTTCACCACCTTCCGGCGGTATATGGAAATGATGATCTGAACAAAACAGGCCGGAAAAAACCGACCGCACCGCCGCGGATAAAACACGACCAACCTGTTTCGGGGGAGGGATATGAAAATGGAACTGAAGCAGAAACTGCCCGTATTTCCGGATTACCGTCATTGCCTTGTCAACCTTTCCAATTCCATCCTGAAGCAGTTCGGCGCGGAAACGGCTGCGGAAACCCTCCCTCTTGCGGATCAATACCTTCAAAAAGACTACCGGAATGTCGTCGTGCTGCTGCTGGACGCGATGGGTACATCCATCCTGGAAAAACATCTTGACCGGAACGGGTTCTTCAGGAGCCATCTTGCAGGTTCGTTTGATTCCGTATATCCGCCGACGACCGTGGCTGCCACCACTTCGATGCTCAGCGGGCTCTATCCGAATGAACACGGATGGCTTGGATGGGATGTGTATTATCCGCAGATCGGCAAAAATGTAACTGTCTTTGCCAATACAGAGCAGATCCGGGAAAAGGAAGGCGCTGTTCCGGCGGAAGCCTGGCCGGACGGAAGGGCAAAATGGACAAAGGATTCGCTGGAGCAGGCCCTTCCTGCAGCGGCATACAATGTCGGGTACCGGTATACTCCGTACAAAAACATTATCGACAGGATCAGAGAAGCCGGCGGTGAAGCCTATGCGGCCATGCCTTTCCTGCCTCCTTATCCCCAGACCGCGGAAGCAATCCTGGATCGCGTGAAAACACTTTGCGGCGAACCTGGGAAAAAGTTTATCTATGCTTACTGGAATGAACCCGATTCCACGATGCACAGGACAGGGACCGCAAGCGGCGAAACCCATGCGATGGTGACCGAACTTGAAAGAATGGTCGGGGAAACAGCATCCGGGCTGCCTGATACGCTGCTGATCATCACCGCGGACCACGGCCATATGGACAGCAGGAACTGCTGCCTGAAGGATTATCCGGAAGTCATGAAATGCCTTGTCCGCCAGCCGTCCATCGAACCGCGCACGCTGAACCTCTTTGTCAGGGACGAATACAAAGAAACGTTCCCGGAAATCTTCCGGAAACATTTCGGGGATTCGTTTATGCTCCTGGCAAGGGAGGAGGTCCTTTCCGGGAAGCTGTTCGGAATCGGAAACGACCATCCGGACCTGGAAAGCATGATCGGCGATTATGTCGCGCTGGCAGTTTCAGACAGGAGCGTATTCAACACGCATATTGAAGCCCAGGAAATGCCCGGCGGCCATGCCGGGCTGACCGAAGAAGAAATCACGATTCCGCTGATCATTTATCCTTCCTGAGCCATACCTGCCTTTCTTCCGGCTTCGGAGGGCCCGGCGGCAGGGAAGGACGCGGCACGGC
>CAMMYM010000095.1 GCA_946527725.1 uncultured Clostridia bacterium | reverse complement strand
GGCGCTGCCTCCTCCGCAACGGCGGGGACGCAACCTGCCAGCAGGATCAAAGAAAACATCAGTGTAATAATCCTTTTCATCTTAAATTCTCCTTTTCAAATAATGAGGTCTGCCAGAAGGCCGGTTGCCAGGGAAAACAGCATTACAAAGGCCATGTAGGCAATGAACCGTTTCCAGCCCAGTACGATCTTCACGGCTCCGAGATTGGTAATCTTGGTGGCCGGGCCGGTTAGCATGAATGCCGCAGCGCTGCCCATGCTCATGCCGTCCAGGAGCCATTGCTGCAGAAGCGGGATGGTGCCGCCCCCGCACATATACACGGGCACTCCGATGGTGGCAGCCATCAGCACACCGAAGCCGCTGTTCCTGCCGAACAGGCTGCTTACAAAATCCTCCGGCACATGGATCTGGTACAGCGCCGTCAGCAGGATGCCCAGGGCGAACATAGGACCGGTGGCTTTGATGTTGCGCCCCACGTTCTTCAGGAAGCGCAGGAGCAGGTTCGGATCAGTGTCCCGGTTCCTGCCCTCATGAAAACCGGTAAAGTCAAAGAAGGATTTACCCTTCCCGCTGTAAAACAACCGGATCAGCCACCCTGCCGTACAGCCGCAAAAAAAGCAGCTGGCGAAACGGATGATCACCGCCGTCTGTCCCAGCGCGCCGCTGTAGAAGATCAGCTGTGGATTCAGCAGGATGCTGCTCATCATGAAGGCAGCCAGGTAGTCATCCTTTATGCCCTGTTCCGAGAACGAGGCAGCAATGGGAATAGTGCCGTACATGCAAAGGGGCGAAGCGATCCCCAGCAGGCTGGCCGGGATAACACCCAGCCAACCTGTTTTTCGCTGCCCTATCTTCGCAAAAGCCCCATGGATGTATTTCTTCCCGAAGACTGACACAGCGCTGCCCAGCAGGATGC
This sequence comes from uncultured Clostridia bacterium, assembly GCA_946527725.1. Lineage (GTDB taxonomy): Bacteria > Bacillota > Clostridia > Christensenellales > Aristaeellaceae > Aristaeella. The sequence continues at coordinate 4,699 of CAMMYM010000095.1, read as the reverse complement.
CCAGCGCCCAGTAAGGCGCGATCTGGCGGATCTGAATGTCCAGGTAGTACCAGAGATAGACCGCTTCCCGCTCCAACCACTCCCACATGGTTATTTACCTGCTGCAACCAGCTGATAATGCCGGCTGCCAAGCCCGTTCTGCTCGCCGGCCTCCAGCGTGTGCAGGCCGTTGCGGCTCTCAATGCGCTGCACCAGGCTGCCGCTGTCCGGCATGGCGTATATCAGGTCGATAGCCGCCTGGTCGATCGCCAGGGGATCAGTGGAGGCCAGGATACCGATGTCGTGCATATCCGGTTCGGCGGGATAACCGTCGCAGTCGCAGTCCACGGAAAGACGGTTCAGCACACTGATATAGACGATGTTCCCGCCCATCGCGGTATGGACCGCCTTAGCCGCGTCCGCCATGGCTTCCAGGAAAGGATCCTGTTCACCCCAGATGCTGCCGCTTTGGCGGGTGCCGCCGGAATGAATCCACACCTTGCCCATGGAGGAGCCGAAACCGATGGAAATGTTCTTGATAGCTCCGCCGAAACCTGCCATGGCGTGGCCCTTGAAGTGTGTCAGCACCAGGAAGGAATCATAATTTGCGAAGTGGCTGCCTACGTAATCCGCCCTGATGCGCTTTCCGCCTTCAACGGGAAGCTCCATGCTGCCTTCTTCATCCAGGATGTCCAGTTCTGCCACATCCAGCAAGCCGTTGTCTTTGGCCTGCTGGCGGTGCATGGCCGTGGAAGCGCGGCTGCCGCCATAAGCGGTGTTGCATTCCACGATCGTGCCGTTGACCAGATGAATAAGGCCAGCAATCAGTTCCGGCCGCAGGTAATTGCTGTGGGTGCTTTCGCCGGTGGACATCTTCACACCCACTTTTCCGGGCAGTTCTGCACCCAGGGCTTCGTAGGCTTTTACCAGCGCTTCCGGGGAAATATCGCTGATGAAGTATACCACAGGCGCGGAAGCATCTTCCGTATTGTGGGGCAGTGAAGCGGTATCCAGGCTGTCGCCGCCGTTGGTGACCAGCGTTTCGGCAAGCACGGAAGGCGCACAGAGAAGCAGCAAGGCAATCGTCAAAGAAAGCAGGCGTTTCATTGTACTCTCCTCCTTCAGATTTTCTGGTTTCCTGTGGACCAGACATGTTTTTCTTTGGCACTGGCCGGCTTGTTCTGCGCCATTACCCCGGCCAGGGCATGGGGCACGTAGGGTGCTTCCAGGTAAGCGATCTCCTCGCCTGTCAGTTCCAGTTCCGTTGCCTTCACCGCGCCGTCCACATGATGGAATTTCGTGGCGCCCACCACGGGAGCGGTCACTTTGGTCAGCAGCCAGGCCAGGGAAACCTCCGTCATCGTAACGCCGCGCTTTTCGGCAATCTCCGCTACCCGGCCGATTATCACGCCGTCCTGCTCGGCGGTGGCGTCATACTTGAACCTGGCATAGGCATCTTTCTGAAGTCGCTCCGAGGTTTCGCCGGGCTTTCGGGAGAGCCGTCCGGAAGCCAGGGCACTGTACGGCGTCAGGGCGATGCCTTCCTCGTTGCAGTAAGGCACCATTTCCCGTTCTTCTTCCCGGAAGATCAGGTTGTAATGGCCCTGGACCGATATGAACTTCGCCCATCCTTCCTTTTCCGCCAGCGCGTTTGCCTTGGCCAGCTGCCAGGCAAAGCAGTTGGAGATGCCGATATACCTGGTTTTCCCGGCCTGTACCATCCGGTTCAGGCCATCCAGGATATCCTCAATGGGCGTCTGCCAGTCCCACATGTGATAGATATACAGGTCGACATAATCCATGCCCAGGTTCTGCAGGCTCTTGTTCAGCATGCGTTCAATGTGCTGCTGCCCCGTAATGCCGCTGTCGATCTCCTCCTGGGTTCTCGGCAGGAATTTTGTGGCCACCACCGTTTCGTCACGCCTGGCGAAGTCGCGCAGAGCCCGGCCCACATACTGCTCACTGGTGCCGCTCTGGTAAGCGATGGCAGTATCGAAGAAATTGATGCCGTTTTCCAGCCCATGCCGGATGATCTCCCGGGAGTGTTCCTCGTCCAGCGTCCAGGCGTGCTGGCCTTGAATCGCATCGCCAAAGCCCATGCATCCCATGCAGATGCGGGATACGGTCAGTTCGGAATAGCCCAGTTTGGTGTATTCCATCGTGTTCAGTCCTCCAATAATTTGATCAGGCAATGGCAGGTCAGGTCATAAGCGGACTGATACACATACGGGATCCCGGCCTGCTCCATGGCGATCCGCTGCTTCTCCGTCACGCTGGTATAGGGATAGATACCGTAGATAAACGGGAAAAAAGCGTACAGGAACCTCTTCCGGCCCGCGTCGTCCATCCCCGGCAGGTACTTTTGGATCATCCGGTCAACTGTTTGCAGCGACGCGCCGAAGGATACCTTGAATTCCGCCAGCCTCTCCGGACGGGAGTTGGCTTCCATCTCGTAGAGGTTCATGGACAGCAGCCGCAGAAGCCGGGGATGGTCCGTCAGCGTCCGCGCCAGTACATCCGCGACTTCTTCCCGGGACATAGCTTCTTTCCGGGCCATCACGGCCTGCATTTCTTCCACCCAGGCGTCATACTCTCGGGCCAGCAGCGCGAGGAAAATCTCCTCTTTGGTCTCAAAATACAGGTAGATCCCGGTACGGGTCAGGGTCGTGGCAGCTCCGATTTCCTTCAGTGTAATTTCCTTGAATCCCATGGATTCATACAGTTTCGCACAAGCGCTGATGATTTCTTCTTTCCGCGCTTCCGTCAGCTGCGGTGATCCTCTGGACATCAGCACACCTCCTCAAATCTAAAATGACACGATGTCATTCACCTTTAATATATACGTAAAATGACACGGTGTCAAGAATAATTTTGCTATGTTTCCTTCCGTACCGGAAGTGCCTGAACAACAAAACATCCTGCCGCCGAAAATCATCAGGTCGAAAAGCATCCTGATATCACACTTGATTGTTTCAGGCCCTGACTTTATAATACAGAAAAACGTTCGGCCAGATTACGAGGCAGGAAAGATACAGGCAAAAAGGACAGGCATAGTTGTACCGTACAAACACCCCTGATGTGAAGCCCATCGGATCCGTCGGTGATTCACCGGGGCTTTTGATCTGATTTCCGGAATGCTGTTCAGGAAAACGTCTTCAATACAAATACGAGAAAGGACAGATAACTATGCGCAGGGAAATCGGCCTGATTGTTTTGAAATCTGCGGAGAAGCTGGGCACGCGTGTTGACCGGATCCTGTCTGAATGGCGGGGCCGGAATGAATTCCTGATACCGGTGGAGTGTCCGCGTTTCAGCAGCGGTGAAGGAAAATGCATCCTGAAGGAGTCTGTGCGGGACCGGGATATCTATATTCTGGTGGACGTCTGCAATACCTCCCTGACATATCAGATGTTCGGTGAAATCAACCGCATGTCCCCGGATGACCATTATCAGGATCTGAAACGGGTGATCGCAGCCTGCAACGGGAAAGCAAGCCGGATCAATGTAATCATGCCTTTCCTCTACGAGGGCAGGCAGCATCGGAAAACGACCCGGGAATCACTGGACTGCGCTGTGATGCTCCGGGAACTGGAAAGCATGGGCGTGCACAGCCTGATCACTTTTGACGCCCATGATCCGCGGATGCAGAACGTCGTTCCCCTGATGAGCATGGAAAACGTATCCGCCGCCCTGCAGTTCACACAGGCATTCCTGACAGAATATGAGGACCTGAAGCTGGACAGCGATCATATGATGTTTATCGCACCGGATGAAGGAGCGACGGAGCGCGTCGTGTTCCTGGCATCCCTGTTCGGCGTGAACATCGGGATGTTCTATAAGCGCAGGGATTACACCCGGATCGTGAACGGCAGCAATCCGGTTGTCGCCCATGAATTTTGCGGCACGTCCGTGGAAGGTAAGGACGTAATCGTGATTGACGATATGATCGCTTCGGGCGGAAGCATGCTGGATACAGCCAGGCAGCTGAAAGAGATGGGTGCGAATCGTGTGTTTGTCTTCTCGACGTTCGGCCTGTTCACCGGCGGCCTGGAAAAATTCGATAAGGCTTATGCCGATGGCTGGTTCGACCGGATCTTTACCACGAACCTGATTTATCAGAAGCCGGAACTGAAAGAACGTGAATGGTATTTCTCCGTGTACATGGATCGGTACATTGCGGCGCTGATTGATACTGCAAACAGAGGCGAAACACTGCATGACCTGCTGAAGCCGGCCGGAAGGATCCGGGAGACGCTGGATTTATATAAACACAATAGAGAATAATCCGATCCTGGGAGGAATACCGTTTCGCAGCTCATCAAAGCATGGAACGTGTTTTAAACTTCCATCTATTCTTTGTTTACCATCCAGGTACCCGGGATCATGATTGCAAGCGCGATGAAGAACAGCAGATCATCGACCGGGCGAATATCGGCAGAACGACCTTCTATACACATTTCGAGACAAAAGCAGCGTAATGCAACAAGCCCGCAGTCTGGTTCTTTCGAGCCGGATTACGGGCTTTTGCATTATTTACCGCGGTTTTTTACCAGTTCTCATAACGCGCCTGCTGGTCAAGGCCTCTGATTTCCATCATTTCCTGATTGGTTAATTCAAAATCGAATACGTCATAATTCTCTGCTATATGATCGGGATTGGAAGAACCGGGAATCGTGATATACCCATCCTGGATCTGCCAGCGAAGAATGATCTGCGCCGG
>CAMMYM010000094.1 GCA_946527725.1 uncultured Clostridia bacterium | reverse complement strand
AAGGAGCAAAAGGAGGTCATTAGATGGCTAACGACTTACAGAGTTTAGCACACACGAGATGGAACTGCAAATATCACATCGTTTTTGCACCAAAGTATCGAAGGATGGTGTTTTATGGAGAGAAGAAAATTGAGATCGGAAAGATACTGAGGCAATTATGTGAGTGGAAGGGAGTAGAGATTCATGAAGCAGAAGTGTGCCCGGATCATATACACATGCTGGTAAGCATCCCGCCAAAGGTTGCAGTATCAAGTTTCATGGGATACCTAAAGGGAAAAAGCAGTGTACTGATATATGAGAAATTCGGGGAACTGAAGTTCAAGTATAGAAACCGGGAATTCTGGTGCAGAGGATATTATGTGGACACAGTCGGGAAGAACACGAAAGCGATTGCAGAATATATCAAGCACCAGTTGGATGAAGACAAGATGGGAGAACAGTTAACAATGTTGGGAAAGTCCAGCGATAACCCGTTTACGGGTAGCAAGTAACAGCCTACGCGGTTGGCAGATCGTATTTGCGCCTGCGAGGGCGCATGCTAGTATTCTAGGCCTATGGCCGCAAATGAAAAGCCACCGGCTAGGCCGGTGGATGTTTACTTCTCCGGCATGCAGGATCCGGAAAGCTGCGGCGCGGCCGAGCCTGTTCATTACCGCAAGCCCTACGCCCTCCGGGGGGATGACTTCGCTGAAGACGCTTTCCATGCCTTCTTCGTCCAGTTGCCTGAGCACGGAAAACAGCTTCCGGGCGACGTCATCCGCATGCTCCATGGAACCGATATCGTGGGGGGAGCAGCCTTCCAGGGCGCCGACATGTTCAGAGAAACAGAGGACGCAGGTCTTTTTCCCCAGGGCTGTTTCCGCTGCAAAGAGCTCCTTCAGCTTTTGAAGGACTGCATCTTCTTTTCCGTCCACCAGGGTGACGGTTGCGTTGGGCGCGTAATGCCTGTACCTCATTCCGGGGGAGAGCGCTTTTTCATCCGGCTTCAGGGGCCGGAGGATACTGCCGGCGAGCGCCACCTCCTGCCCGAGGACAGACTCAAGCATTTCCTTTGTGATTCCTCCCGGACGGAGAATGGTCGGTTTTCCGTGGCAGAGGTCTACGACCGTCGATTCAAGGCCGACGTTGCAGGGCCCCCCATCCAGGACCAGGGGGATTTTGCCTTTCATATCCTCAAAGACATGGGACGCAAGCGTCGGGCTCGGACGGCCGGACGAATTTGCAGACGGGGCCGCGATGGGCAGGCCGCAGGCACGGAGCATGGCGGCAGCGACAGGATGCGAAGGCATCCGGACAGCCACGGTAGGCAATCCTGCCGTCACTTCATCCGGCACAGCGGGAAGCTTTTCAAAAAGAATGGTGAGCGGCCCGGGCCAGAACGCATCCATCAGCGGAAGCGCTTCATCCGGAACGGTGCAGAGGCCGTCCAGCTGGGCACGGTCGTATATATGTACAATCAGCGGATTGTCCGCAGGGCGCCCTTTCGCCCTGAAAATCGAAAGAACAGCCGGGACGCTGGTTGCATCGGCGCCCAGGCCGTAGACCGTTTCTGTCGGAAAAGCGACCAGTTTTCCTTCGCGCAGCAGCGCGGCAGCGAGGGAAAGGGATTGCTCATCTGCTTCAAGCACAAGGGTTTCCAAGATCATTCACTTCCAATCCTGCTGGGCAGAGAGCCTGTCCGTTTTCTCCGCCAGCCTTAAGGCTTCGATAAAGGGGGAGATTTCCCCGTTCATGACGTTCGCAACACGGTTGACCGTTAAGCCGAGCCGGTGATCGACGACATAATCATGGTTAAAATAATACGTGCGGATTTTATCGCTGCGGCCGCCCCAGCGGATCTGGCTTTTTCTGTCCTGGGCGACGGATTCCGCTTTCTCCTGGGCCATGCGGTCCAGCAGGCGCGAACGCAGCACCTTCAGTGCTTTTGCCTTGTTTTCAAGCTGGCTCCGTTCATCCTGGCAGGTGACCACCGTATTTGTCGGCAGATGGGTGATACGGACGGCACTGTCCGTGGTGTTGACCCCCTGGCCGCCATGGCCGGAAGCATGGAATACATCGATACGCAGGTCCGCCGGATTGATTTCCAGTTCAATATCTTCCGCTTCGGGGAAGACGGCAACCGTGACGGTCGAGGTATGGATCCGCCCACTGCTTTCCGTGACAGGAACGCGCTTGACGCAATGCACGCCGCTTTCGAATTTCATCCGCGCGAAGGCGTCCGGACCGGAAAGCATCAGGAGCGCTTCATTGATGCCGCCCAGGTCCGAATCGCTGGCGGAAAGGACCTCAGCAGACAGGTTGTTCCTGTCGGCATATTTCAGGTACATCCGGAGCAGGTCCGCCGAAAAAAGGGCGGCTTCTTCACCGCCGACGCCGGCGCGTATTTCGAGGATCACATTCCTCGAATCCATCGGATCGGGAGGAACCAGCATGATTTTCAGTTCCCCCTCCAGCCGGGACAGTTCGCCGCAGAGCTGATCGATTTCCGCGCCGGCCTCCGACGACAGCAAAGGATCGGAAAGGAGTTCACGGGCTTCCCCAATCTGGCGTGAGACCGCTTTGTACTGCGCATATTTTTCGACAACCGGCTGGAGGGAAGACCTTTCCTTCAGCAGCTGCTGGTATTTTTCATAATCAAGGATGATTTCCGGCTGCGAAATCGCTTCCTCAAGCTCGTTGAACCGGTCTTCCATCGCATTCAGCTTATTAATCATGCGGCCTCCGTGGAACATTATGCGCAAGGATCATACGGTCTATGCCATTCAGGTCCTTCCGCGTTTCTACAGACGTATAGCCATGGCTTTCCAGCAGGTTCCGGACAGGCACGGCTTCCCCGTATCCCAGCTCCATGAGAAGCATCCCGTTTTCCCTGAGGACACGGGCGGCGTCCGCAGCGATTTTCCGGTAAACACCAAGGCCGTCGGTCCCGCCGTCCAGGGCAAGCACCGGTTCGCAGAGCACTTCCGGCTGCAGGACCCGGCATTCCGCCGACGGAATATAAGGCGGGTTGGAGACAATCAGATCGAAAGACCCGCCGGGCACGGAAGAAGTCAGGTCGCTGAGGAGCATCTCCGGATGCAGCCCAAGGCGGGATGCATTCAGGGCTGCCACATCCAGGGCATCCCGGGATATGTCTGAAAGCGTAACCCGAAGATCCGGCCGCCCCGCGGCAAGGGTGAGCCCGATACAACCGCTTCCGCAGCAAAGGTCCAGGACTTTCATCCCGGGGGAAAGGGGAAGTTCGAATGCCCAGCGGCACAGGAGTTCCGTTTCCGGCCGGGGAATCAGCACACGCGGGTCCACATGGAACGTGCGCCCGCAGAAAGAAGCTTCCCGGATGATATACTGCAGCGGTTCCCGCCGGAGGCGGCGGGCAGCGAGGGCACGGAAGGAATCAGCCAGGAAGGCCGGCAGCTCCGTATCCGTGTCCAGGCGAAGGGACAGGGGCGGCTTGCCGCAAAGATGCGAAAGCAGGAGGGAAGCATCCGATTCCGGATCCGGGATCCCTGCTTCCCTGAACTCCTTTGCGGCCTGCAGAAGCAATGCGCGCGGTGTCATGCTTCCGGGACGCCGGCAGGGACGCTGCCGTCTTCCGGCGCACCTCCTTCCGGAAGGTGCGCGGCTGCGGCATATGAAGGATCAGATTCCCTGTAATTCCTGAAAATTCCCCATCCTTCAGGCGTTTTCGGCGTTCCTTCCGGGAAGCCGTTCAGCACGACATTGACGGAAACAATGGCGCATTCGAGCATCGATTCGTCAGGCTCCCGTGTCGTCAGGCGCTGCATCTGCATACCGGGGGTGCGCAGGGCACAGGCAGCAGGGGAATCGGAATGGGCGAGGCCCATGAGGACTTCGTAGCTGACCCCGGCGACGATCGGCAGCATCGCGAGGTGGAACAGGAAACGAACGAAGAAATTGCCGATGGGAACAAGGACGTTCAATACCAGGAACAGGAGGATGCTGATGATAAAGACAATCAGCAGGAAAGCCGTTCCGCAGCGGGGATGCAGGCGGGAAAACGTCTGGGCATTTTCGGGCGTGAGGGGAAGGCCTGATTCCTGGCAATGGACGGATTTATGCTCCGCCCCGTGATACTGGAACGTCCTCCGGATATCGGGAATGAACCCGACAATAAACATGTAGCCCATCAGCAGGGCCACTTTCAGCAGGCCGCCGAGCAGCGTGTAACCGACGGGACTCATGCCGGCGCCCTTCAGGACGGACTCAAAGCCGGCCGGCAGCGCCATGAAAAGGCCAAGGGAAAGGATGACGGCCAGGACGATGGCAAGGCCCATCACGATTTTGTCCACGCCCTTGCCGAGCTTCGCAGCGAGCCACTTTTCGAAACGGGAAGGTTCTTCATCAAGGATGCCGAGCATTTTTGTGGAATCGCTCAGCGTGTTCATGCCGTAATACAGCATGGTGCACATATTGACAACGCCGCGGATAAACGGTTTGCCCATCCAGGGATGCTTTTCCTTGAGCGGGACAAAAGGCGTCAGCTTCGTCACCATCGTACCGTCCGGCCTGCGCACGGTCACAGCGGTAGCGTTCGGGGAGCGCATCATGACACCTTCCATGACGGCCTGGCCGCCGACGTCAAATTTCTTTTGCGGCACCTGGGATTTTTCCTGCATAAGGTTCCTCCGGTCTCCAGCAAACACAGGATGTGTTCGCGGTATTCAAGTGATTTTACAACAAACGGGCACAGCATGTCAAAATTTCAGAACGGTAAAAATATGAAAGTACGGATGCAAACGCATACCGGCACCGGAACCGGCAGGACCGCCCGGGAAAGGCCCGCAGTCAAACCGGATAAAAGCATAAAAAAAGGTTGCAAATTGTTTGCCGATATGTTATTATAACTTTTGCGTAAATCGCCATTGCATACGCGAAAGAGGTGAAACAGTCATGAAGGAGAATATCCATCCCCAGTACGGCAAGTGCATAGTTCGCTGCGTATGCGGTGAAACTTTTGAGACCGGCTCCACAAAGAAAGAGATGAAGGTTGATATTTGTTCCAAGTGCCATCCTTTCTACACCGGTAAGCAGAAGCTGGTTGACACTGGCGGACGTGTTGATCGCTTCAAGAAGCGCTTCAATATGGAATAAAAAGTCGAAGGCTGCGCTGAAAAGCAGGCCTTCTTCTTTTTTTGCTTTGATCCAGGGGGAAATTCGCTTGCGGGAAAAGGGAAACAGAAGTATAATTGATTTATCCTTTGTCAAGGAGGGTGGCATATGAAAAAGAAGATCGGCGTGCTTTTCATGGCTGTTCTTCTGCTGTTCATCTCGTCAGCTTCAGCCGACCGTATTCCCGAGCAGCGGACCAGGCGTTACATCGGTGCAATGAGGGTCGCCTGGTGCGAGGAATGGATTTCCCTGAGGGAGGAACCGAGCAAGCTGTCCAACAGGCTGATGGAGATACCGCTGGGGGATATCGTTTACAACTGTTCCTTAGTCAAGAACAACGACCTTTTTGTCGAATGCGAGTACCAGGGCGTGAAGGGTTATGCCCTGAGAAAATACCTGGTCAAGGCTCCTGAATATGAGCCGCTGATTTCATCTGCCGTCACAAGGAAAATGACCCTGGACGAAGTTATCGGAAAGGGCAGGGTCGTCCTGGACTGGAAGGATTACA
>CAMMYM010000093.1 GCA_946527725.1 uncultured Clostridia bacterium | reverse complement strand
TGATCGACCTGGGGCAGGAGCTGGAGGAAAACGAGAACGGCTTTTTCCGGGATGAAAACCTGCGCTACTTCCATATGTTCACCGAGCGCGTCATCCGCCTGCAGGAAATTGTCTCGGGGCAGCGCGAATACGTGATGCAGCTGCGGGACCTGATGCAGTCGCAGCTGGACGTCCGGCAGAACCACATTATGACGCTGCTGACGGTGGTCACGTCCATCTTCCTGCCGCTGACCCTGATTGCAGGCTGGTACGGCATGAATTTCCGCTATATGCCGGAACTGGAATGGAAATACAGTTATCCGGCGGTGATCGCGGTTTCCTGCGTCATCGTCGCCGTGTGCCTCGTCTGGTTCAAAAAGAAAAAGTGGATGTAAGGGAAACATGACGGCGGCGCCGGCAGGCCGGGATTGCCGGGCGGCCCCCGGCCTGCCGGAAACAGCAAAACGGATTTCCCCAAAAAAGAACGTCACCCGGAAAAGGGGGTGCCCGTTTTGGAACCCCCTATTGAACTGCAGGGAAAAACAGGATAAAATAAAGCTGTACCTATATGCACAGAAGGCGGAGGCGCATACAACAGGCGGCCGGATACCCGAAAAATGAAAGGGGCGGTTCAGCAATGGTACGCGAAATCATCCATGACCCTGTCCTGCTCAGCCGGAAATCGTCCAGTGCCACGTCGGCGGACATGGAAATCGCCGTCGACCTGATCGACACGCTGAACGCGCACCTGGACCATTGCGCCGGGCTGGCCGCCAACATGATCGGCCGGCAAAAACGGATTATCGCTTTCTGCAACGGGCCGTTCCTCATCGCCATGCTGAATCCGGAAATCATCAGCCGCTCCGGCGAATATGAAACGGAGGAAGGGTGCCTGTCCCTGGAGGGAAAAAGGAAAACGAAGCGGTATACAACCATTACCGTCATCTGGCAGGATATGAAGATGAAAAGGCACACCGGAACGCTGACCGGCTTTCCCGCCCAGGTTGTCCAGCACGAAATTGACCACCTGGACGGAGTGCTGGTATAAGGGGGATCCGGCCTGCCGGATGCACCGCAGAAGCAGCGTCCAGTTTGCGTGAGGTAAAGATGGATTTATTAAGGAGATTCAGGAACTATATCTTTCCGGATACAGATCCCGGCATTTCACAGGAAATCGACCGGAAAAGCATGCGGAATATCTATATTATTTCGGTTTTCATCCTGGCTTTTGAAACCCTGACCTTCCTGGTGTACATTTCGTTCCATATCAGGGCCTTCGGCCGCCAGGAAATGATCAGCACGGCCTGCGTGGTTTACTGCATCCTGCTTTGCACCCTGGCAGCCCTCCTGTCAAAGAAAATGTTCCGGGACAGGGAGATCACGCGGAAAAAGTGCGTTGTCTTCAAAGTGTTTTTCTTTGTTGCGTTCTCCGTGTGGGCCGTCTTTACGGATTACCGCCATTACATCGTCAGCGAGCAGATGCTGACCTTCTGCACCGTGAACCTGGTGATGGTATGCTTTATCATCTTCAAACCCTGGATCGGCGCGGCCCTCTTCGGCGGGGCGTTCCTGGCCATGTACATCATCCTGTACATCCATGACGGCGCCGCAGGCATCCAGCCGCAGAACTTCCTGGTCCTCGCCTTTGCGACGGTCAGCTGCAACGCGGTGCACTACCACAGCCAGATCCACGCCTGCGAAAAGGAGCGCCGGCTGAAGGAAAGCAACAAGGCGCTGGAGACGGCGAGCCACCGGGACGGCCTGACCGGCCTGCGGAACCGCCTGGCGCTGGAGGAGGACGCGGCCGCGGCGGACGGCAGGCATACCACGGCCTTCATGATCGACATCAATTATTTCAAGGAAATGAACGACCGCTACGGGCACACCGTCGGGGACCAGCTGCTGCGGAAAACCAGCGGGATCCTGCAGAACCTGTTTCCCGGGGGAAGCTGCTACCGGTACGGCGGGGACGAATTCCTGGTCCTGACCCACAAGCCCGCCCAGGACAATTACGGCGCATGCACCTACGATTTTGTGCATGAAGAATCGGGCGCGAAGGTCTCCCTTTCCATCGGCAGCGCCCAGGGGGACCCCGCGGGCTACCATGAGCTGTTTGAACTGATTGCCGTTGCCGACAAGGCGCTGTATGTTGTCAAGAAGCAGACGCATTCCGTCGAATACGGAGGCCATGAAAGAAGGAACAGGAAATAAAACGCCGCGCGAACGGTGACGGGGAAATGGGGAATACAGGGTATGAGCTATTCCGCTGTAGGCATGCTTGCGATCGCAGTTCTGCTGATCGTCAATCATGATATCCTCCTGAACCGTTCCGGTCATTTCCGGGAACCGGCGTGGAAAGTCTACAGGCGGTTCCTTTTTGCTGTCCTTGCTTATTTCATCACGGACGTCCTGTGGGGCGTGCTGGAAAGCCGCAAACTGGCCGGGCTGCTGTTTGCGGACACAACGGTATATTATGTGGCGATGGCCGTCGGCGTGTTGTTCTGGGCACAGTATACTATCACCTACCTGGAGGACAGGACGGTTTTCGGGAAGATGCTGGTGTATGCCGGGCGCGCCATTGCCGGGGCGATCTCCACCCTGGCCGTCGCCAACATCTTTGTGCCGGTGCTGTTCACGGTGGACAGCAGCTGCGTATACCACGCCCTGCCGCCCCGCCATATCATGCTTGCCGGCCAGGTCCTGCTGCTCCTGCTGATTTCCGCTTACGCGGTCCTGTCGATTGTCCGGCAGGCGGAAGGGAAGCGGCAGCGGTACATCACCCTGGCTTTCTTCGGGCTGACCGTGGGCGCATTCCTGCTGGTCCAGCTCTGGTATCCTTTCCTGCCGCTCTATACGGTGGGCTATGTCCTGGGCACGTGCCTGCTGCATACCTTCGTCATCAACGAAGAAAAGGAAGATTACCGGAAAAAGCTTGAGGCGGCTTACGAACAGGAGCGGCGCGCCGGTACGGTGTTCGCCCATATTGCCATGTCCCTGGCCCGGGGGTATACGGACCTTTTCTATGTCAATATGGATACGGGCGAGTTTACGGAATACCACACCGACGACGAAAGCGGCGTGCTCACGGAAGCGCGCCGGGGCACGGATTTCTTTGAAAGCTGCCGGCGCGAAGTCAAACTCTTTGTCCACCCGGACGACAACGAAGCCTTCTCCCGGGCGATGGACCGCAGGTTCCTGGAAGACGCGCTGTCCGGGAACAGGGTGTACGAAATGTCCTACCGCAGGATCAAGGGCGGCGTACCGTTCTATGTGCAGATGAAGGTTTCCCGCATGGAGGATGACGAGAGCCATATCGTCATCGGCGTGACGGATATCGACGAGCTGGTCCGGCAGCGCCGCGCGGAGGAGCAGATGCGGGAGGAACGCTCGACCTACGGCCGGATCCATGCCCTGACCGGGAGCTTCCTGGCGATGTACGCGGTGAACCCCGAAACGGACGAATACTACGAATTCGGTTCCGCCGCCGGCTACGAGGAGCACTTCCACCAGATGAAGGAAGGGAAGGACTTCTTTGAAGCCGGCCGGGAAGCCGGCCGCACCTATTGCTGGCCGGAGGACGTGAATCTCTTCCAGTCGGTTTTCAGCAAGGAAAACATCATGGCGGAAATCGAACGCAGCGGGCTCTTTACCCTGGGTTACCGCCTGAATATAGACGGAAAACCCGTCCATGCCCAGATGAAGGCCGCGATGGTGGACGAAGACGGCGGCCGCCGCCTGATCGTCGGCATCAGCGACGTCGACCTGCAGGTCCGCCAGGAGGAAGAATACAGGAAACACCTCGCCCAGGCGCAGAAACAGGCCCGGGTGGACGCACTGACCGGCGTGAAAAACAAGCATGCGTACCTGGAGGCGGAGGCGGAGATGGACAGGCGGATCGCTGAAAACTGCCAGCCACCCTTCGCAATTGCCGTGCTGGACGTGAATGACCTGAAAAAGGTGAACGATACCGAAGGCCACCAGGCGGGAGACCGCTACCTGCGCGAGGCCTGCCGGGTGATCTGCGATACCTTTGTCCACAGCCCTGTATACCGCATCGGCGGAGACGAGTTCGCGGTCATCTCCCAGGGAAGGGACTGCGTATGCATGGACGAACTGGCGGAAAAAATCCGCGCCTACAACGCGGAGGCGCTCCGGAAAGGCGCGGTCACGATGGCCTGCGGCATGGCAAGGTTTGGGGAAGACGTTTGCGTGGCGTCCGTGTTTGAACGGGCGGACCATAACATGTATGAGGATAAAAAAGCCATGAAGGCGGCCGATGTATACCGGAATGCCGCAAACGATTCTGCAGGATGACAGAAGAGGTGCAAAGATGAAAAGAAAGCTCACAGCCCTTTTGCTCGTGCTGGTACTGGCACTGCCCGGTTTTGCCGCGGGCACGGAAAGCGGCGGCGTGTTTGCGGACGTCCTCCGCAATGTTGATTACGGGGACGGCATTACCTATGTCGTCTGGTACGGCGATGACGCGGAGGCAGCTGTCCGCGAAAGCTTCCCGGAATATGACGGCAGCGGCAGCCTCGTGTTTACCCCCGGCGTTTCCCGCAAGACGGTGGTTGTGCCGCGCCTGACGGTAACGCTGGAGGGATGGACCAAGCAGGCGGCACAGGAGGCCGCGGAGGCCGCCGAAAGCAGCTCCGCAGGACAGGAATAAACGATGGATACCGGGGAAAAAGCACCGGAGGCGCCCTTCGGTTTTCCAGGAACCGGAGAAGGGGACGGCCATGAAGCCGCCGCGGCATTGAAACCGGAACCGCATGGCCGGGCGGACCGGCTGATCAGCCGGTTTACCGAAATGTCAAAGGAAATCCTGGGAGAACGGCTTGCAGGAATCTACCTGCACGGGTCTTCGGTCATGGGATGCTACCAGCCGAAGAAAAGCGACCTGGATTTCCTGGTTGTTGTGAACGCTGCGCCGGCAGGTCCGGAAAAGCGCAGGTTTATGGACAGGCTGCTTGCATTGGACAGCGTATGCCCAGGCAAGGGCATCGAAATGAGCATCGTCACAAAGGACGCCTGCAATCCGTTCGTTTATCCGACTCCCTTCATCCTGCATTATTCCCGGATGCATACCGAATGGTACCGGAACGACCCGGAAGGTTATATCCTGAAAATGAACGGAACAGACAAGGACCTGGCTGCGCATTTCACCGTGATCCGGAGCCGGGGCCGCTGCCTGTACGGACTGCCGGCCCGGGAGGTTTTCGGCGAAGTGCCGGAACAGGATTACCTTGATTCCATATGGGATGACGTTTCCGGCGCGATGGAAGAGATCACGGGCAACACCATGTACCTGACCCTGAACCTGGCAAGGGTGCTGGCATACCTGAAAGAGAAGAAGGTCATGTCCAAACAGGAAGGCGGCATATGGGGGCTGGCATGCCTGCCGGAGCGGTATCATCCGCTGCTCCGTTCCGCGCTTCACGAGTACCGGGGCGGGGAAGATGCCCGGTATGACATGGATACGGCAAAAAGCTATGCCGCGTACATGCTCGGGCAGATCACCCTGGAGAGGAACCGGCGGGAAACATAATCTTTTTCGCGGCCTGCAAATGGAAACCAGGGATATCGCAGATCAAAATCCGGATTACGGCAGCCTGTTTTACGGGTGCGGGGGAAACCCCGCACCTGTTTTGTTAGCATGTAAGCA
>CAMMYM010000092.1 GCA_946527725.1 uncultured Clostridia bacterium | reverse complement strand
AGTGAGCGGCGGGCCGCGCGCCGCAGGCAGCAGATGCAGGGCACGGCGGGGCGGCTTCCGCCCCGCCGCGGCCCGTGCAGAACGGCAGGAAAGGCGCTTCGCAGCGCCTTTTCCGGATGATTGGGTCAGGAGCAAACGGGAAATGGAAACAGTCAGGATTGCCATGGGACGGTCGGGCAGGGTATGGCCGGCTGTGCTTCAGGCTGCCGCGGAAGGAAGGGAAACCGGCAGGCGGGTAATCCTTTATGTGCCTGAACAGATGACGCTGCAGGCCGAGCGCGACCTGATCGCGGATCTCCGGCTGAACGGACTGATTGACATCGAGGTGATCAGCCCCCGGAAGCTCCGGACGATGGTCCGGGAACGCACCGGCGGAAGCGACCACAGGACGCTGGACGAAGCGGCGCAGGTCATGGCGGTGCACCGGGCCATGGCGGAAAAGGCGGAGAACCTGGATTTCTACCGGAATATGACGGAGCTTCCCGGCGCTGTGGCAAGGGTGCGGGAAGCGCTCCTGGAGCTGCGTGACAGCGATATCACCCCCGAGGAAACGGAGAAGTATGCCGCGAAAGCCGCGACAGGCTCCGTACAGGCAAAGCTGCGGGACCTCAACCTGAT
This sequence comes from uncultured Clostridia bacterium, assembly GCA_946527725.1. Lineage (GTDB taxonomy): Bacteria > Bacillota > Clostridia > Christensenellales > Aristaeellaceae > Aristaeella. The sequence continues at coordinate 5,098 of CAMMYM010000092.1, read as the reverse complement.
CCGGGAGGCATATGAGACGCTGGTCGCAGACCGCTTCGAAGACGAAAAACGCGCCTGGACGGAGATGGTGAACCGCCTGGGGCGGACGGATATTTTCCGGAACGCGGACCTGCTGGTGTACGGCTTCGATACGGTCCGGCCGGACCTGCGCGAACTGCTGTGCAAGGCTGCCGGCCTTGCGCGGTATGTTTGCGTTTTCCTGACGGCGGATACGGAGGACGCAGCGGACGCCATGATCTTCGGGGAACAGCACCGGAGCGTCCGGCAGCTGCGGAAAGCGCTGGCGGATGCAGGCACGGAGGCGGCGGTATGTAAAACCGCCCCGCAGCGGGCATCGGCGGAAGAGGGGGACGGTTCCCCCATGTCGCCGATGATCGCCTGGCTGGACGGGAACCTGTTTGCTGAGGACGGCGGGAAGCCGTATCCCGCTTCGGCGGACGGCAGCCTGACGCTTTATGCGGCTGCGGACCGCGCGGACGAAGCGGAACAGGCAGCGGCCTGCCTGCTTGCCTGGCATGCGGAAGGCATTCCGTGGGAGAAAATGGCTGTGGCGCTCCCCTCAAACTCCCGCCTGGAGGGACTGCTCCGGGCCAGGCTGCGGCTGGGCGGGATTCCTTTCTGCTCGACGGAGGAAATCCCGGCAGCATCCCACGGCGTTTGCAGGATGCTGTGCGCCGCGCTGGAATGCATCAGCGGGGGCTACACGACGGAGAACGTCACGGAGGCCGCGCTGAGCGGCTTTACCACGCTGACGGAGGAGGAGGCACTGGCCTGCGTCAATTATGCGGAAGCGCACGGGATCGAGGGAAGCCGCTGGCGGAAGCCTTTCCTGAAAGGAGAGGGCGCCGAAGCGGCGGAGGCTGCGCGGCAGAAGCTGACCGCGCCGATAGAGGCGCTGCGCGGGGACCTGAAAAACGCGGAAAGCGCGGACGGATCCGTGGAAGCGATCGTCCGGTTCCTGGAGGCGGAAGGCGTGCCGGAGCGCCTGGAGGAACGGGAGAAGGCACTGCTGGACGCAGGGCTGTTCAGGGAAGCCGTGGCGGACCGCCAGGTATGGAAACTGCTGACGGAGCTGCTGGACCGGCTGTGGACCCTGCTGGGAAAACGCCGCGCACCGATCCGGGACCTGAAGAATATGCTGCAGAGCGCGCTGGGGACGGCAGCGATCGCAACGCTGCCGGAGACGGAGAGCGGCGTGATGCTGGGTGGTATCGGGCATATGCTGCCCGGGCATACGGACGCGCTGGTGCTGCCTGGGTTCCAGGAGGGTGTGATGACCGCCCCGGCGAGCGGATGGCTTACGGACCGGGAACGGGAAGGGTTCGAACAGGGGACCGGGAAAGAAATCGGGATCAGCCGGGAGCGGCGGGGATGGATCCGCCGGTATGATTTCTACAGGACGATGACGACGCCGCGGAAATACCTGCGGATCAGCTGGAGCCTGCGGGATGAAAACGGCAGCCCCCTGCAGGAGGACGGGCTCCTTTCGGGCATCCGCGCAATCTTCCCGGGCATCCGGGAGGAGGGCGGAATCACCGCTGCCCGGAAGACCCCCGCGCTGCGGACACCCCTGGAAGCCCTTGAGTCCATGGGCAGCCTGCTGGACAGCCTGCGGAAAGGAAAGCGGGACGCGCAGGCTGAACGGGCCGTGGTTGCGCTGCTGCACAGCGGCGTTTACGGGCGGACAGCCCGCGCAATCATCGGCAGCGAACGCGGGGAACAGGGGGTTCCCCGGCTCGGCCCGGAAACAGCGGCGCGCCTTTTCCGCACAGACGTTGTCAGCATAAGCCGCCTGGAGCGGTTTGCTGCATGCCCGTACCAGCATTTTATCGATTACGGCCTGCGGCCGGTGCGGCAGGAAACATATGATTTCGACGACGCGGAGGCAGGCACTTTCTTCCACGCGGCCCTGGACCGGTTCCTGAAGGCGGCCGGCGGGGAACGGGAATGGCCGTACCTGGACGACCTGCGCGTGGACGGCATCATGGACGGGATCTGCGCCGAACTGACGCAGGAATGGGAGGAAAGCCCGCTGCGGGAGGATGCCCTGGGCATCTGGCAGGGGGAGGAATACCTGCGCCGCGTCCGCCATGCGGCCAGGGTGCTGGCCCGTTTTGCCAGGAACAGCGATTTCAGGACAATCGCCACGGAACAGGCTTTCGGAAAAACGGGCGGCCTGCCGCCGCTGCGGCTCAGGCTGGCGGACGGATCGTCCGTGCAGGTGCAGGGCGTGATTGACCGGATCGATACCTACGAGAACGGTGAGGGCGTCTGGCTGCGTGTCGTGGATAACAAAAGCCGGGAGAAAAAGCCGGATCCGTCGAAAATGGAGGACGGCGAGCAGCTGCAGCTGATGATTTACCTGAAGGCGGCGGAACAGGCGTATCCGCACACGCATGCCGCCGGTGCACTGTTTTTCCCGGTGCAGGACGCGGAAGTCCCCGGCGCGGACGAAACGCCGGAAGCGCTGGAGGCCGAACGGCTGAAAAAGGTGCGGATGAAAGGCCTGGTGAATGCCCGGGAGGACGTCCTCCGGGCCATGGACCGGGATATCCGGCCTTACTCCCTGGACGATGTGTTCAAAAAGGACGGAAACGTACGCAAGGGAGCGGACTGGGCTGTGGAGGAAAGCGTGCTTCGCGGCCTGATGGCTGCCGCAGAGGAAAAGGCGGCGGAGATCGCCGGGGAAATCCGGCAGGGCAGGATCGAAGCAGCCCCGCGCGGTACGGAAGAGGACAGCCCCTGCCGGTACTGCGGTTACCGGGTGCTGTGCCACCGGCGGAAAGAGTTCCTGCGCCCCCGCAGCACCGATGTAACCTATACGGATATTGCCCGTTCCGCAGGCCCGGGGAAAAACACGTTGCGTGAAGCGGGGAAATAGCGTATAATAATGGCAGCGTATCAACCAAATATCCACAAAGGAGGCGTATCCCCATGATACAGGTGATCGCAGGCAAGAAGGGCTCCGGCAAGACGAAGCGGCTGATTGACCTGACGAATACGACAGCCCGCGAAGCGGAACACGATGTAATTTTCCTGGATGATGACAACCGTTATATGTTCGACGTTGACCATAAGGTCCGTTTCATCAACGCCGAAGATTATCATATCAACAATGCCGATATGTTCATCGGCTTCCTGTGCGGCATGCTCTCCTCCAACTTTGATATCGGCACGGTGTTCATCGATGCTTTCCTGCACCTGTGCCATACCGAACTGGAGAACACGGCCGGCATCATTGCGACCCTGGACGAGCTTGGCGCGAAACACAGCGTTGATTTCGTGCTCAGCCTGAGCGCAGACCCGGAGGAACTGCCCGAGCACCTCAGGCAGTACCTGATCTGACCCGCCTGCTTTTTTTCGGGCACCGGTATCTTGCAGAGGCGGAAAACGCCTCTTTTTTCGAAATCTGTTTACCAAGGAGAGATGCATATGTCGTTTTTTTCCACCCGCGGCGAAAGCTGCGTCACGGCCAGCCAGGCCATTCTCCGGGGAATCGCGCCGGACGGCGGCCTGTACGTGCCGGCGATGATCCCGGCAGTCTCCCCTGAAAGGCTGACGAAGCTGACCGAAATGAGCTACGGTGAGCGCGCGGTGGCAGTGCTCAAACGTTTCCTGGAGGATTATTCCCTGCGGGAGATCGAGGACGCGGTGCGCGATGCGTACAGCACGGAGCGCTTTACCCACCCGGAGGTTGCCCCTGTCCGGAAGCTTGACCAGGGAACGTGGGCGCTGGAACTGTTCCACGGGCCGACGCTGGCTTTCAAGGATTTCGCGCTCCAGCTCCTGCCGCACCTGCTGAGGATGGCCGCAGAGAAGAACGGCGAAACGCGCGAGGTATGCATCCTGGTCGCCACCAGCGGCGATACGGGAAAAGCTGCCCTGGAGGGATTCCGGGACGTGCCGGGAACGAGCTGCACGGTGTTTTACCCCCTGGACGGGGTCAGCGACGTGCAGAAGCTGCAGATGGTCACCACGGGCGGGAACAATACCCATGTCATCGCTGTGCACGGCAACTTTGACGATGCGCAGACAGGCGTCAAGGAGCTCTTCGCTTCCGAAGCGTTCCGCCAGGAGATGGCCATGGCGGGGAAGACGCTTTCTTCCGCCAACAGCATCAACCTCGGGCGCCTGGTGCCCCAGGTGGTATACTATTTCTCCGCGTATGCGGACCTGCTGAAGGCGCATGCCATCGCTCCCGGGGATCCGGTGAACTTCTGCGTGCCCACGGGCAATTTCGGCGATATCCTCGCCGCTTACTACGCCCGGATGATGGGCCTGCCGGTCAGCAAACTGATCTGCGCGAGCAACCGGAACAATGTACTGACGGACTTCTTCCGTTCAGGCACCTATTCCACCCACCGCATGTTCTTTAAAACGATGAGCCCGAGCATGGATATCCTGGTGTCCTCGAACCTGGAACGCCTTCTGTATGAAGCGGCTGACCGGGACGGAAACCTGATCCGCACCTGGATGGGGCAGCTGAAGGAATGCGGCAGCTACTGCATCGGCGCGCAGCGGACGGAGTGGCTGCAGGATATGTTCTGGGCCGATTGCGCGGACGACAAGGACACCCTGGCGGAAATCCGGAAGCGCTGGGAGCAGGACAGGTACCTGCTCGACCCGCATACGGCGGTGGGCAGCCATGTGCTGCGCCAGTACAGGCTGGCCACGGGCGACGATACACCTGCCGTCGTCGTGGCGACGGCGAGCCCCTACAAGTTCTCAGCGGACGTGCTGAGCGCCCTGACCGGCGACAACGCGGGCGGGGATCCCTTTAAAGCCAGCGAAGAACTGGAGCGGATCACCGGCATCCCGATGCCGGAGCAGGTGAAGAAGCTGCGCGAACTGCCGGTGCGCCATACCGCGGAATGCGACAGGGATAAGATGGGCGAAGCGGTGATCAGGGCGTTCACCTGATACAGCACCGCAGTGACTGATAACGGGCTGCCGGGAGCAGGATCCGGGGAAGGCTCCGCTGCTCCATAAGTGCCAAAAATTGCCATGACAGTGCTTCTGCACTGTCTTTTTTTGCAGTTGTACAGACAGAAATTGCGAATCCGGACGCCGCTGGTACATTTTCATTTTACTTTGTTTC
>CAMMYM010000091.1 GCA_946527725.1 uncultured Clostridia bacterium | reverse complement strand
GAGCATTCGGTTCATACCCGGAGTGTCATAGGTTCGAGTCCTATTTGAGCCACTGCCCGGAACCCATTAAAATCAAAGGGTTCCGGTTTTTTTATTTCAAATGTATCAATGACGCAGAACGGCCGGGAAGCCGTTTTCGGGGCCGGATGAGGTGCAAGACGGGAGTCAGCACTCTCGTCTTGCCCGGATCAGGAAAAGGAGGCAGCAGTATGGATCTGTACGGAGCACTGGAAGCCGGCGGCACAAAAATGGTGCTCGCCGTCATGGACGGCAGCGGGGCAACGGTCGAAAAGACTGCCATGCCCACCTGCACGCCAGGGGAAACGATGCCGGGCATGATCTCCTTCTTCCGGAAGTATGCCATCCGTTCGCTGGGCATCGGCTGCTTCGGCCCGCTGGACCTGCACCCGGCCTCGCCGGCATACGGGTCCATCACGTCGACGCCGAAGCTCCCCTGGCGCAATTACCCCATCGTTTCCGCGTTCAGGAACGCGCTGCAGGTGCCTGTTGCGCTGGATACGGACGTGAACGCGGCCGCCCTGGCCGAAGCGTCGCTCGGCGCGGCCAGGGGGCTTGAAAGCTGCCTGTATGTCACCGTCGGCACGGGCATCGGCGGCGGCCTCATCATCCACGGAAAACCCGTGCACGGCCTCACGCATCCGGAGATCGGCCATATTCCGGTGCTTGCCGATCCGGCGGATCCGATGCCGCGGGGCGTCTGCCCCTATCATGCCTGCTGCCTCGAGGGTATGGCCTCCGGGCCGTCCATCGAAAAGCGCTGGGGCATCCCGGGAAAGGAACTCCCGCCGGAGCATCCCGCCTGGGAACTGGAAAGCGGTTACCTGGCCCAGATGTGCGCCTCCGCCATGCTCAGCTTCTCCCCGGAAAAGATTATCCTGGGCGGCGGCGTGATGCAGCAGAAATTCCTCCTGCCCATGATCCGCCGGAAAACGGCCGCCCTGCTCGGCGGGTATATCGTCCATCCGGCCGTGGAAAACGGCCTTGCGGATTATATTGTTGAACCGGGCCTTGGAACGGCCAGCGGCATTACCGGCGCCTGGCTGCTGGCCAGGCAGGCCGATCCCGCTCCCTCGCAGCCGCAGCAGCGCTGAAACCGCGGATCCCCGTACCTGCCGCCTGTCTCCCTGAAAATCCGTAAAATCAGCCGATGTCCGTTGACAAGCGGGCATCTCTGCGTTATCTTATGTTCTGTAACAAATTCTTAACAGTCTGTCCGTATCCGGAAAGAGGATCCGGAGGAAGGAGATTCCCCATGAAGAGAACAATTTGCAGATTCGCTGCCGTTTTCGTCCTGTTGTCCCTGTGTATCGTCCTGCTTTTCCCCGCAGCGTGCGCCGGATCAGCCGGCGGGGACGACTATATCGAAATCTACGGCGGGGATCCGGGGCTGCTGGAGGAGCTGCGCCTCCTCCCCGACTATAAGTTCCAGTTCCACAAGGAAGGCCTCGGATACGGCACCTGCCCGGTCTACACCGCACCGTATGAAAACGCGCTTCGCGCCGCGGACGGGAAAGCCGCCTGCGATACGAACGCGAAAACCGGCGAAGCCGGCTATGACAACGGCTGGCTGCTCGTCCGCTATGAAACGAACAGCGGAGCAAGCCGCGTCGGCTATATCCCGCCGAATTACCTGCACAACCATAAATCCAGCAAATCCCTGCCGAAGCTCGGTTATATCCCGGTCACGGCTGCCGGCCAGATCCAGGTGACGGACGATCCGGTGAAGGGCGAATCCTTCTTCGGCACCATCCAGGAAGGCGAAATCTTCCATATCCTGTCCAAGTACACCTACAACGGCAACTGGTGGTACGTGGAATGCACGATCAACGGCCAGCCCGCCCGCGGCTTTATCGACCGCGCGCAATCCTCCTTCTACATCGGCGACGGCAGCTCCGCCTCCCTTGGCACCGCTGTCAGCCTGGCCAACCTCGGCAGCCCGGTGCTTTCTCCCCTCGGCACGGAAAAGTGCGGCACCGTGACAATTGAGTACGGAAGAAACGGCTCCCGGAAGCTGGTCCATTCGCAGGCCAACGCAAACTCCACCCAGGTTTCCGTCGCATATCCCGGAAACACCTATCCCTGCTACGACGTGTACGAAGCTTCAAAAACGACGGAATGGTACTATATCTGGATCGATGACGACAGCACCTGGGGCTGGATATCCTCCGGTGTATCCACGCTGACAAAGTAATATCCCGCGGGCATCCCGCAGGAAAGCCGCCGGCTCGCTGCAGCCGGCGGTTCCCTTTTGCCCGGCTTTGCAGGCGAAGGAGCACACTCCTTGTTTCCAAGGCAAAGGGAACCGGAACGAACCGGATTGAACCGGAACAAACCGGACAGAACCGAACGGAACCGGAGCGAACCGAAACCGCCCTATATAAGAACAAGAACAAGATCAAGATCAAGAATAAGATTAAGAACAGGATAATGGTCATGGTCATTCCTGCACAGGGGTGCCCCGGGAAACCGGGGCACCCCTGTGCTGTTCCACAAGAAAAGGAGCTGTGAATCATTCACAGCCCCTTGCGGTAACTCCGGGGATTATTCGGCAGCCTTGGTCACAGCGGTCAGGTGGACGTTGGCTCCGTTGTACCAGTACAGGAAGCCTTCGATGTCGACCACGTCGCCGACCTGCAGGGCTTCAACAGCCTTGTAGACTTCGGTGTCGTTGTTGCAGAGGTAGAACTCGACGCAGAAGTTGACGGTCACGTCGTCCTTGGTGAAGCGGACATACAGGTCGTCGGTCTTGTTCTCGGCGTTCTTGTAGTTGAAGGCAGCGCCGTCATCCTGCGCAGCAACGGTCAGGCCCTTGAAAGCGACCTTCTCGTTCTGGTGCTTGATCAGTTCGTCGTCCTTGCCCAGCAGGGCGGTGTCGTCATGCGCTTCGGCGATGAAGGCGTCTCCCTCGAGGATCTCGATGGTGGCGTCGGTGATTTCGACTTCGCCGGACCACTCAGACTTGAAGCCCTTGACGCCGATCTTCGTGCCGGGAACCAGCTTCGCAGCGTCTTCCTCGGAGCAGGCGGCGTTGTAGATGAAGTATGCGCCGTCTTCGCTCTGGGCGTAGATGGTGATCTTGCCGTCCCACCAGCTCTGGGTGGCCTGGACATAGGTCTCGACATGGACTTTGCTGTCCAGTTCGGCAGCAACGTAGTCCGCATAGGTCATGACAGGCTCCTCAGCAGCTTCGGCAACCGCTTCCTTGGCTTCCTCAGCGGTTTCCTTCACTTCTTCGGCAGCAGCGGCGACTTCTTCCGTCGCGGCGGCAGCGGTTTCCTCAACCGTTTCCTTGGCTTCTTCAACCGTTTCCTTCACTTCTTCGGCAGCGGTGGCAGCGGTTTCCGCAACCGCTTCCTTGGCGCCTTCGACGGTCTCGGTGACGTCTTCCTTGGCGCCTTCGACAGTCTCGGTGACGGCTTCCTTCGCAGTGGCAGCAGCGTCAGACAGCTGCTTGGTCAGGTCGTCCACCTTGCCCTGCAGTTCAGCCTGGACCTTTTCAGCTTCAGCCTTCGCATCGGCAAGGGCTTTTTCGCCGGCAGCCTTCACGTCTTCAACTTCCTTGGTCAGGCCGGCAACCTTCTCTTCCAGTTCAGCCTTGACTTTGTCGGCAGCTTCCTGCGCGTTCTTCAGAGCAGCTTCGTCTTCCGCCTTCAGGGCAGCCAGGGCGTCGTCCTTTTCCTTGGCAGCGGTTTCAGCGGCCGTCTTGGCAGCGTTCTCAGCGTCAGCCAGCTTGGTGTTCAGCTCGTCCACCTGGCCCTGGGCAGCCTTCACGGCTTCGTCGGCAGCGGCCATCGCGGCGGCAACGGCTTCGTCCTTTTCGCCGGCGGCGGCGTTCTTCGCATCTTCCACAGCCTTGCTGATCTTGGCGGTGACATCTTCAGCCTTTTCGCCGCGCTGTCCCGCAAATACAAAACACAGAACGATCGCGATCACAGCAATGACCGCAAGAGCCGGGGTCAGAAACTTCTTCATAAGCAATTCTCCCTTCGTTTTATGCTGTCTTCAGCACATCCAATTAATGATACATCAACAGGCCCGTTTTTTCAATGAGTTTTCCGGTTTTTTCCGGGGTTGTTTTCACCCCTCCCGGCTTTCCGCTCACTCCCCGGCTTCCGTCCCCGGCATGCTGAAAGTCACTTCTTCGAGCTTCGCCAGGTTGCCGTGGATCCAGCCGATGCTGCCGTTCGCGATCTGGATCTTGTACCAGCCGTTCTCGGAAACGTCCAGCAGGATATATTCCGTATCCTGCATCGCGTTGCCGATGCGCTCCGCCATGATATGCGGCGCGACGCGCAGGTTCGGGTTTACGCCGCGGATAACCCTGATCTTCCTGACCATCACGACATCCCGGTTCTTCGCGGAAAGCGCGGCCCCTGCATTGGGCGGCATCTTTGACAGCGAATCCATCACAAAGCCGCTCAGGTCCTCCACGTACTGCGTCTTTTCAGCGTTGTCCGCCGCCAGGGCGGTAAGCTCCTGCTCCTTCTGTTCGATCTCCGCGGCCTTGGCTTTCACCTCAGCCTCAAGGGTTTCAATCTGCTGCACCTTCCCGGCGGTTTCCGCGTTCAGCCTTTCGATCTCCGCGGCTTTTTCGGCCGCGTCGGCGGTCAGCGTTTCAATCTCCGTGTTCTTCTCCAGGATGTCCGCTTCCAGTTTCCGGATCTGTTCGCCGTTGTTTGCCAGGTCACTGTTCAGCGTATCGATCTGCGCGAGCTTTTCAGCCATTTCCGCTTCCAGCTCCCCGATCTTTGCGTTCTTGCCTGCCACGTCCGCCTTCAGCTCGTCAAACAGGGCGATCAGCTGGTCCAGGTCGGAGCTGCCCGCCGGCGCGGCGCCTGCCGCTTCCCCTGCCGCTTCGCCGTCCGCCGTTTCCCCGGCAGCGGCTGCGGCGGGCCCTTCCTTTGGCCCGTCTTCCGCCTGTACCGCCCCTGCGGTCTCTGCGCTGTCTGCTGCGGCGGGTTCTTCCTTAGCTGTTTCTTCCTTTGCCTGTTCCGCTTTTGCGGGCTCCTCGCCTGCTGCGGCAGGCTCTTCCTTTGCTGTTCCTTCTTTTGCCTGCTCGGTTTCTGCCTGTCCTGCTTTTACGCTTTCCCCGGCCGCCGCGGGAGCGGGTTCAGTTTCCCTGTCTCCTGCGCCTGCAGGCTGCGCCGTTCCTGCTTCTGCGCCCGCTCCGGCCCCTTCCGCCGCGGCGCCCGTCGCTTCCCGGACAATCCGCTGCACCGCCGCTTCGGTTTCACGGGTCTTCTCGCGGATTTCGACGCTGAGCTGTTCAATCTGCGCGGTCTTCTTTTCCACGTCCGCCTTCAGGGTCTCGATCTCCGTCGCCTTCTCGGAAACCTCTGTGTTCAGGGTGTCCACCTGGGTGACCTTCTCCGCCACGGAATCATTCAGGGCTTCGATCAGGGTTGTCTTTTCCGTAACGACGTTCTTCAGTTCCTCAATCTGCCCGGCTTTCTCTGTCACGCCTTCATTCAGCTGGGCGATCTGCGCGGCCTTTTCCGCCACGTCGGCATTCAGCGTTTCGATTTCCGCGGCCTTTTCCGCTGCGTCCGCAATCAGCTGCTCAATCTGCTCCGCCTTCCCGGCGGCATCCGCGTTCAGGGTTTCAATTTGCGTGGCTTTGTCCGTAACGTCGGCATTCAGCGTTTCAATCTGGGACTCCTTGCCGGCCACGTCCGCCTGCAGCGTTTCGATCGCCGCCGC
>CAMMYM010000090.1 GCA_946527725.1 uncultured Clostridia bacterium | reverse complement strand
CTTGAAGACAATGTGTTTCCGAAGCGCACGTACATATGTGCGGAAAACCAGACGGAAAAACGCAATATTGCTGAGGCCAAAAAGCCAATAATGCGATAATCGGGTAAAAAGCCAATAATGCGATAATCGGGTGATTGACAAAATGCTGATGCCGTGTTAAATTGTGTATGTTAGTTAAAGCTAACCGGAAAGCTGGGCATTTTAAACCGATCCGGATGAATGTGCAGCTGCTTATTGGAACATAGGTTAGTTAAAACTAATTATTTCTGAAAAACAGGAGGCTGCCGTGTCCAATGAAATGCTGATTCGCTGCTGCGCACCAACCATGGCAAGCCTGAAAACGGGCAACATGTTCAACTGCCCGTTCAGCAGCAGGGAAGAAATGACCGCCGAACTGAGACGGCTGAATCAGATCCTTGGACCTAAAGGACTCCGTGTTCTCCCCCTGCGATGGAACGACGGACGCGCGCTGGTATACCTGTATCGGCCGAAAATGCTGGAGAAGGATCTCAGAAACGACCTGGCTTCCAAGCTCCTTTCCGAATGCGGGTATACCTGCGGAAATCCCAACAGCTGCATCGCCCAGCTGATTGTACGGCTTCGTGACAACCAGGATTTCCCGCATGAGGTCGGGCTGTTTCTTGGTTATCCGCCTGCGGATGTAGACGGATTTATGCATCGGAAACACGCCTTCAAACTTTCCGGAATCTGGAAAGTATATGACGATGTGGAAGGTGCTTCCCGACAGTTCACGCGCTGCAAACGCTGTACGGAAGTATACCTGCAGCGCTATCGGCAGGGATATTCCCTGGATAAGCTGACAGTGACTGCCTGAATCTGCTGTTCCGGTTCCCGGAAAGGAATGGAATAGACCAAAAACGAAAGGATGGTTTTCTGCGATATGAAAAAAATCATTCACAAACTGATTCCCTTCACACTGGCACTGGCACTGATATTTGTATTCGGCGTAAACGCCTCAGCGGAAACCTCCCAGCAGGCAGATACTGCGGCAGAAATGAACAGCGCCGAAGAAGCAGCAGCGCTGCTGGAGAATATCAGGGGCACCTATGAACCGCTGTTCCCGATCATTACCAGGCCGGAATATGATCAGCTGTGGCTGGATCCCTGCATCGCTGTCATGGGAGAGGAAGCTGCCCCCAAAATGGCGGAAATGCTGAAGTCTGCCTGTAACGGCACAATCTACGGCCAGGAGGCAATCGACGCTTTCGGCGACGGATCAAACGGAGCGCAGTTTGACTGCCTGTTTATCAACGGGGTTTCCACGATTACTTTCAACGGAACGACGATCAGCGGCGCAGATGAAAGCGGCAACCAGGTATTCAGCCACGAATATGCTTATACGGGCAAACTGAGCCTCGCCGGCATGATGGAAGGATATCTTTATGAAACCGCGGATGAGAATGCCGGTGAATTCAGGTATTTCTATATGATGCCTGACACGCCTGCCACAACTTTTCACCTGGAGTTCCGCTATGGCAGTAATACGGATGACCTGGCCAAGTATAACGATGGACCCTATGCCTACTGGCTGGCTGCCGGATTCCCGGCAGATGCTGACGCAGACACCGTCAAAAACGTGATTGCGCTTTTCTGCCTGGAAAACATGGATTACTCCGCCCGCAGTGAAGCATCGCTGGCGCAGCTGAAAGAGCTGGGGTTCGAAGGGAAATGGATTGCTGACCTGACTCCGTTCGGCGAAGCTTATGCCGGTGTTGAACTCTATATGGTCATCGATGAAAACGGACACGGAGTGACCTTTATGAACAGCCAGCAGACCCGTGTCTTTGAAGCATTCGCGTTTGACAATGGTGAAAAGGGAGACGGTGAGGGCCTGTATGTCGCTTATGACAATGAGGCAAAGGAACCGGAAGCCGCTCCTTATACAATGGCAGCAAACGATAACGGCCGAACTGTTCTGACCTTTTATGCGGCAGACGGCGTGATCAGCTACTTGAAGGCAGAATAAAACTGATATCAATCGGGCAGGGCACCCCGAATGATATACCATGACCTTACCTCCAAAGGGGCGGGATGCCGATGCGTACCGGCATCCCGTTTTCTGTAAAGCATTATGCAGCAGGAGAGGCCGGCAGAAGAAAAATCTCCGGGAGAATATCCGGAGGCGAAGGATTCATGAAAAACGGCTTGGAATCAAGTAATATTGGGCGAGGCTGCTATGAATATGCAGATTACTGAAGGGATCCTGATCCCTTTCCTGGGCACCGGACTTGGCGCGGCGATGGTTTTCTTCCTGAAAAAACAGATTTCCGATGCGGTACAAAAGACACTTACCGGCTTTGCGGCGGGTGTGATGGTTGCGGCTTCCTTCTGGAGCCTGCTCCAGCCGGCACTGGAGAGCAGTTCCTCTATGGGAACGCTTTCCTTTCTTCCCGCTTCGATTGGATTTTTGGTTGGCGTAGGTTTCCTGCTGCTGCTGGATGTGGTTACCCCTCATATGCATATGGACAAACAAAATGAGGGACCGCAAAGCGGGTTTAAGCGTACGACCAAACTGATCCTCGCTGTGACGCTGCATAATATCCCTGAAGGAATGGCAGTCGGTGTTGTATATGCCGGCCTGCTGGCAGGTTCTTCCGGAATCACCGCAGCTGGAGCCCTTACACTGGCGCTGGGAATTGCGATCCAGAACTTCCCGGAAGGAGCGATTGTTTCCATGCCGCTGCTGGCAGAAGGAATGCCAAAGCGAAGGACATTCCTGATGGGCGTGCTTTCCGGTGCCGTTGAACCCGCCGCTGCTGTTATAACAATCGCCGCTGCCGGCTTAGTTACGCCGGTTATGCCCTATTTCCTGGCTTTTGCGGCCGGAGCCATGATGTATGTCGTTACAGAGGAGCTGATTCCCGAAATGTCGGCAGGGAAGCACTCCAATGCAGGTACGATCGCGTTTGCCCTGGGTTTTGTGCTGATGATGATCCTGGATGTAACGTTTGGATAAATCCTGAAACAGGAACAATATACCGTTGGCTTTTGCGCTCCGCCTTTTGCATTTCCGCGGTGCGGAGTATAATTCCCTTTGAACCGGATTACCGGCAGGAGGCGTTCAGATGCGCAAGAAGATGGGCTGGACGGTATAAAAACAGCTTTTTTATGATGTGACGAATCGTGTCACGGATGATACGGGAAGATTCTTTATCTTTTCCTGCTCCCGGGGTATGGTTGATCCGTTCCTGAAACGGCGAAGGAGGGAAGGATGGAGCATGAAGCAAAAAGGATGGTTATGGGCAGGTACAGGCAGCCTGGCAGTGTTTGCCCTTTGGACGATTCTGATCCAGTATGTGGATGTACAGCCAGTCGGACCCCGGGCTTCGAAGGTTGGGTTTGCCGCATGGAACGTTTGGTTTCACCATCTGACGGGGGTGAACATGACGCTTTATACGGTAACAGATTGGCTGGGCCTGGTTCCGATCCTGGTTTGCGGATGCTTCGGAATCACCGGGCTGACCCAGTGGATCCGGCGAAAGAAGCTGCTTCGGGTGGATCCGGACATTCTCATGCTGGGGATCTATTATCTGCTGGTCATAGCAGGGTACCTGCTTTTTGAAATGGTGCCGGTCAATTACAGGCCGGTTCTGATTGGCGGATACCTGGAGGCATCCTATCCGTCTTCCACAACGCTGCTTGTGCTGAGCGTTATGCCGACGCTGCGGTTTCAGGCGGACAGGAGATGCAGAAAGCGGACAACCCGGAATCTTGCGGCTGCATTTGCAGCCTTGTTTTCCCTGTTCATGGTGATTGGACGACTGGTATCAGGTGTCCATTGGGCAACGGATATCATCGGATCGGTTTTCCTGAGCAGCGGGCTGTTTGCGCTGTACTGTGCTGCGGTAGCTTATGCTGATCGGAAAAAGAATGAAGCAAGGCTGTGAGGGGAAAATATGGAATTTCATGAAAAACTGGCAGAATTGCGGAAAAGCAAAGGGATGACCCAGGAAGAGCTGGCTGAAGCGCTGTTTGTATCGCGGACGGCCGTATCGAAATGGGAATCCGGCAGAGGATATCCGAGCATCGATTCCCTGAAGGAGCTCTCGCACTTTTTCTCCGTAACGATTGACGAGCTGATTTGCCCGCAGGAAATAATCACCGCTGCAGAAAACGACCAAAGGGCGATGATTGGCAAATATGTATCTGTGATATGCAATACACTTGATATTCTGACGGCGGTCCTGTTGTTTCTGCCTGTGTTCGGCAACGGAACGGACTCTCCGTCTTCGGCGGCTTTGTTCGGTTTAACCGGCATACAGCTGTGGCTGAAAATTGCTTTCATCGCCGTGATCAGCATGCAGACGCTGAATGGAATCTGCGGCGTTATCCTTTCCCATTTTGACCGGCCGGCCTGGGACAGGCACAGGGTGATCACCGGAATGGCACTGTCAGTGCTCAGCGTGGGGGTTTTTATCGGCACAAGGCAACCTTACGCGGGCATCATCTGCTTTTCCATCCTGATGGTTAAAACCTGGCTGATGATCAGAGGAAACAATCATCTGAAAGGAACAAGCAAAGACGGAAACCAATGACTGCACGATCCGTCCGGAAAGCAAACGGACAGCGTTCCATGCAGAATGAAACGCTGTCCAGGCAGGGGAACCTGTAATGTTTTCCTTTTCCGGCCATTACATGAAAGGAACGTCAGTTCCTGGCCACGTCCATCATGGCAGCGGCCAGCTGGATTTTTTTGAAGGGCCAGCCGTCAACCGTACCAAGGTAGTCTTTGCCAAGCATATCGAAGAAGTTTCCGCCGATGCTGATTTCCGGCAGGCGGCCGGCCAGTTTTCCGTCTTCCAGCAGGAAGGCCAGCTGTACGGGCGTCGCGAAATGGCCGTCGGGCGTCATGTCGCCGCCGGAGGCGATCATCAGGAGCACTGCTTTTCCGGGCACCAGTTCCTTCAGGGTCTCCGCTGTCTTTGCAAGGAAGCAGCTATGGAATCCGACGGAAGGAACGCCGTCATACGGCGCGTTTGCGGTTCCGGGATTCGGCAGCCCGTACTGCAGTGCCGTTTTCTTTGTGGTCAGCAGGCTCTTCAGTACGCCGTTTTCAACCAGCACAGGCCGGTAATCTTTCGCCACGCAGCCTTCGGCATCGAAGAAGCAGGTTTCAAAGGAGGAATCCGGGTTCATATCATCGCAGAGTGTCAGCTTTTCGCTGAAGGCCTTTTCCCCGAGTTTGCCGTTCAGCAGCGACGCGCCGGCTGCATACAGGTCACCGATAAAGTGCTGGAGGGCTGTCCTAAAAAGATCCAGGGGCATCGCCACCACAGGCCACCGACCCGGCCCGATGTCCGCAGGGGTATAAAACGCGTCATACTGCTGTTTGAATTGGGCCAGGATCAGCTCCGGGTCGTAATGTTCCCCCTGCCAGCTAAAAACCATGTCGAACAGGTTGCCGGAGCCGCGGTTTTGCGCGATCAGCTCGATGGACAAATACCCGCCGGAGCTCAGCAGGCGACGGCCCAGGCTGTTGCGGTATTCTGTCCTGCCATAGACCAGGCTGATTTTGTTGGAGAATGCCATCTTCGGGCACTGCGCACCCAGGCGTTCAAGGAAATCCTTCATAACGGGAATCAGTTCAGGAGCCGGAATGATCTCTGCATCGTGCAGTTCAGTGATCTCCGCCGCTCCTTCCAGATTGCACGGATACGGAATGCCGAAGGCAAGGGCTTCCTTCGCCTGCTCGGTCAGCGCTTCCTCGTCCGG
>CAMMYM010000089.1 GCA_946527725.1 uncultured Clostridia bacterium | reverse complement strand
TAAGGCGAAGGTCTGCAAAACCTTTATTCTCCGGTTCGAATCCGGATGGCACCTCGGAACAGTGCTGAAGGAATAACCTTTGGCACTTTTTTGTACCTCCGGCGTGCTTCATTGACAGCTGCCTCCTGCAACGCTATACTCTTCCGGTCAGATAAGAAGGGGAGGAATCAAGCATGGAAAAGAAACTGCACAGGAGCAAGACGGATAAATGGATCGCCGGCGTATGCGGCGGTGTCGCGGAATACCTGGGCATCAGTTCCGGCCTGGTCCGGTTCCTGACGGTGATTTCAGGGATCGGCATTATCGCATACCTGGTCATTGCGCTGATCATGCCCGAGGAATAAGGCCGCTGCGGGATGAAGCCGTCCGGCCCGCCTTGAGGCGCGGATGCAAAAAGGAAGCCAGCCCTTTGCCGTTGTGCAGGGGCTGGCTTTTATTTGCTTTCTGGTTCACCTGCAGCACCGCAGGCGGTTCCTGCCGCACGGGGCAGGCAAACGGCGTCGCCTTAATCGCCGTAGATTTCCAGCTGGTACATCGCTTCCTCACTGCCCAGCGCGGCAGCAAGCCGGTACAGCTCCATCGCCCTGTCCGTGGACTGCTCTACGCCGAGACCTTCCAGGTAAAGGTATCCGAGGCATTCCAGGCCGTCCGGATTGTCCTGGTCCGCCGACAGCCGGTAGTACTCCGCTGCTTTTTCAAAGGACAGTTCCACGCCGAGGCCGAACTGGTAAAGCTGCCCCATGCCCCATTGGCCCACGTCGTTTCCCTGTTCCGCGGACAGCCGGAAGTATTCCAGTGCCTTGTCATAGGAAAGCTCCACCCCGTCACCGAATTCGTACAGCAGCCCGAGGTAAGCCTGCGCCAGGGCGTTTCCCTGGCCGGCTGCCTGCATGTAATACTCCGCAGCTTTTTCGTACGACTGTTCCACGCCTTCGCCGTCCTCATACATTTCGCCCAGGCGCACCTGCGCGTAGGCATTGCCCCCGGCCGCCGCCCGTTCGTAGTAATCCAGCGCCTGCTGAAGGGACGCAGGTGTACCGGTGCCGGTGTTATACATCCAGCCTACGCTGGCCATTGCGCTGATGTTTCCCAGGTCCGCCGCCTGCCGGTAGTATTCAAAGGCCCGGGTGTCATCCTGTTCGACACCGATGCCGTTCTCATAATACCAGCCAAGGTAATACAACGCATTGGCGTTCCCCTGGTTTGCTGCCTGCCGGGTATATGCCAGGGAAGTTTCGACGGACGGCTCGACACCGTTGCCGAGGAAATACATTTCGCCGAGGAGCTCCTGTGCATCGGCGTTCTCCTGTTCCGCGGCCAGGCGCAGGTACTTCAGGGCTTTTCCGTAATCCTGTTCCAGGTTGTATCCGTAGTAGTACATGCTGCCAAGGGACGCCTGGGCAACCGGATGCCCGAGATCCGCAGCCTTCAGGAGGTATTCCTGCCATTTTTCACTGTCCTGTTCCGGATGGCTGCTGTTGATATATACCAATGCCAGGGCCAGCAATGCGTCGGGGTTGTCCTGCCCCGCGGCCAGGCGCCAGTATTCCAGGGCTTTTTCCTGCAAAGGCTCCGTGCCGATTCCGTTCATATACATCCAGCCGAGGATGTATTGGGCTTCCGCATTTCCCGCATTCGCGGCCTGTTCGGCGCAGCGGAAAGAAGCGGCGTCATCTCCTTTTTCGTGTGCTTCCTGCGCCAGTTCCAGCCAGGCCTGCACCTCATCCTGCCCAGCTGCGGCGGCGAACACGGCCGATGCGGCCAGCACCGCGGTAAGGATGAAACAGGCCCAGTGCCTCAGTATTTTGATTAAGGTATGCTTTTCCATGACTGCCAGGCTCCCTTCATATTTAAACGAAAATCTGGAAAGCGCTTCACCGTGCACGGTTCGGCGCACCTGCGCGCCTGCCTGCCGGGATTACAGCATTTTTACCATCAGGTAGTCGCTGTCGTAACTGCCGTCGGGGTATTTCATGCCGTGCGGCCGGGTTCCGTAAACAGAAAAACCGTTCCGGAGGTACAGCCGCAGGGCCCGCAGGTTCTTTGATTCGACGGTCAGCTCAATCTGTTCATAACCGATTTGCTTTGCAAAGGCAATCAGCCGTTCCATCAGGGCCGAACCGATCCCCAGGCGCCAGTAATCCTTCCGGACGGAAATACCGAGTTCAGCCCTGTGCCATACGCGGCTTTTGGCCCCGTGGGATGAGATATCTGCGCAGGCGACGATCTGCCCGTCAGCCTCCGCTGTGAGCATCAGGCTGCGCGGATCGTTCCTGCGCCCGCCGAGGATCCGCGCTTCTTCTTCCTCCGTATAATTGAATTCTTCAGGCGTGCGCAGCAAAAAAGGCGTCTCGCCAAGCATGGCCTTCATATACTGCAGCATTGCAGCCGCATCCTCCGGTTCCGCGGACCGGACGGTGATTTTCCTCCCGTTCCGTAAAGCCAGGGTTTCAGCGTTGTATACCATCTCGTTCACTCCAATACAGGCAGAAAGTTTTCCTTGATCAGTCTCCATCCATAATACCCGCTTTTCCGTAAAAAAGGAAGGGCATATCAGCCGTACGTTATTCCTGTATTTGCAATTGGCGCTTCCTGCACGGTTTCTCCGCCGTGCCGGTTGTTTCTTTGGATCCGTATGCTTTATCGCACATCCTGCAGGTGGACATGCATACGGGAATGTGTTACAGTGGTCCGGAAGTGAAAAATTGAGGCAGGATACCTGCCGGGGAAACAGCCCGGGACAATCCCGGATAAAGAACAGGGGTGGCGTGCATGTACGGAGCAATCTTAGGGGATATCGTCGGTTCCCCGTATGAGTTTGACAGGGGAGATAAGACGAAGGGTTTTCCGCTCTTCAGCGAAAAATCCGAATTCACGGATGACAGCGTCATGACGCTTGCCGTGGCGGAGGCGCTCATGGACAGCATGGGAAAAGGCGAAGCGGAGCATAAAGCGGCGCTCGTGGCTTCCATGCAGAAATGGGCTGCGAAGTATCCGGACGCGGGATACGGCGGAATGTTCTTTATTTGGCTGCACTCGAAAAAACCGGAGCCGTACAACAGTTTCGGAAACGGCAGCGCCATGCGCGTGTCCGCCGCGGGCTGGCTGTACGATACCCTGGAGGAAACGCTGGAGAAAGCACGCTGGACGGCGGAAGTCACGCATAACCATCCGGAAGGCATCCGCGGCGCCGAAGCAACGGCAGCGGCGATCTACATGGCCCGAACCGGCAAGTCTAAAGAAGAGATCCGGGCATATATTTCGGAGCATTTCCATTATGACCTGACCCGCACCTGCGACGAGATCCGGCCGGGATACCACCATGTGGAAAGCTGCCAGGAAACGGTTCCCGAAGCGATCACCGCCTTCCTGGAAGGGGAGGACCTGACCGATGCAGTCAGGACTGCTGTTTCCCTGGGCGGGGATACGGACACCCTGGCCTGCATCACGGGAAGCATTGCGGAAGCATTCTGGGGCGCTGATCCCGCGCTGCGTACAGAAATCCGGGAAAGGCTGACGGATGAACTGAGGGAAGTGCTGGACCGCTTCTGCGAATACCGGGACCGCACCGCCGGCTGACCGGCTGCCCGTAACCTGTAAGGAGGTGCCCTGTCATGGAAACAATGCTGATTCTTGTGCGCCAGATCCTCCAGATGTTCCTGCTGGGAGGCCTTGGCTTTTTGCTCTATCGCGGCAAAAAAGTTTCCCAGGAAGGCAGCCGGGCGCTGGGGAATATCCTGATCTACCTGGCGCTGCCGGCAA
This sequence comes from uncultured Clostridia bacterium, assembly GCA_946527725.1. GTDB lineage: Bacteria > Bacillota > Clostridia > Christensenellales > Aristaeellaceae > Aristaeella. The sequence continues at coordinate 2,108 of CAMMYM010000089.1, read as the reverse complement.
CGATTATCAACGGGTTCCTGGTGGAAAGGGATGCTGCCCACCTGCTGGGTATGCTGTACAGCGCTGTTGGGGCGGCAGTGCTGCTGCTGGTTTCCATGCTGATCTCCCGTGCCTTTTTCCGGAGGGATGCCATTGCCGCTTTTGCGGGGGCTTTTTCCAATCCGGGCTTTTTCGGCATTCCGCTGATCATCGCTTCCGTCGGCCGGGGAGCCGTTTTCTATGTAGCCTGCTTTGTGGCTTTCCTGAACATCGGCCAGTGGACATACGGCGTTTCCCTCCTGACAGGGCAGCCTTTGAAGCAGGGGCTGCAGTGGAAAAAGCTGATCCGGGCGCCGTTCATCCTTGCGATCCTGGCAGGGCTGGTGCTTTTCCTGACACAGCTCCCGCTACCTCCCGTCATCAGCGGATGCCTGTCCACGGTGGCTTCCCTGAATACGCCGCTTGCAATGTTTACCGTGGGAATCTACCTTGCGCAGACCGACCTGCGCAAAATGTTTACCCATCGCGCTGTATACCTGGTTTCCTTCGTTCGGTTGGTTGCTGTTCCGCTGGTTTCCCTGCTCCTGCTTTTACTCGTGCCTGAAGCGTATCATGAAATGAAGACAGCCCTGCTGCTGGCTGTTTCCTGCCCGGTGGGTTCCAACGTGGCGGTTTATGCGCACCTTCATCAGAAGGACTATCCGTATGCGGTGGAAACAGTGGTGATATCAACGCTGTTTTCGATCGTCACGATTCCCGCGGTTGTTTATCTCGCAGGTATCATAGGATAAGCATACTGCCGGGCCGGGGAGACCGGGAAATCCAAAACTTCTTATCCCGGGCAGTTGCAGGGATATGAATAAAAGTGTGATATAATGAAAGAACCATGAATATCCTTAAAGACCATGACTCATGAGGAGGAACGCGATGATTACCAGACAGTTCCAGGAACTTAAACTCTCCGCTCTCGGCTTCGGTGCGATGCGCCTGCCGGTGCTTGACGGCAAGGACAGCCGGATTGACAAAAAAGAAACCTTCCGCATGGTGGACGAAGCCATGGCGAAGGGAATCAGGTACTACGATACCGCATGGGGATACCACGGGGGAAACTCGGAGACCGTCATGGGGGAAGCCCTCGCAAAGTATCCCAGGAACAGCTATTATTTAGCCACAAAGTTTCCCGGGTATGATATTTCCAACATGCCGAAAGTGAAGGAGATATTTGAAAAGCAGCTTGAAAAAACCGGCGTGGAATACTTTGATTTCTATCTGTTCCATAATGTCTGTGAGATGAATATCAACGAATACCTGGATCCGAAATTCGGGATTTTCGATTACCTGATGGAACAGAAGCGTAAAGGACGCATCCGCCATCTCGGCTTTTCCTGCCACGGAGAGATGGATGTACTGAAGCGCTTTCTCGCTGCCTACGGCGAGCATATGGAATTCTGCCAGATCCAGCTGAACTGGCTGGACTGGGAATTCCAGCACGGAAAAGAAAAAGCGGCTTTGCTGAACGAATGGAAGATACCGATCTGGGTGATGGAACCCTTGCGCGGAGGAAAACTGGCAAAGCTGGATGACGCGTCCGAAAAAACGCTGAAAGCTCTCCGCCCGGATGAAGAAATCCCGGCGTGGGCCTTCCGCTTTCTGCTGTCAGTTCCGGGCGTGACGATGATTCTTTCGGGAATGTCCAGCTTCGAACAGCTGCAGGCAAACCTGAAGACCTTTGAGGAAGAGAAACCGCTGAAAGCGGAAGAAAACGCAGCCCTGTCAAAGGTCGCGGAGAGGATGATGTCCAGGAAGTCCATTCCCTGCACCGCCTGCCATTACTGCGTGAGCCATTGTCCGCAGGGACTGGATATTCCCCGGCTGATCTCCCTGTACAATGAGCACTTGCTGACTGCAGAGGATGGCGGAATGGCGTTCATTGCACCGATGGCCCTGATGGCGATCCCGGAAGAAAAGCGCCCTGTCTCCTGCCTGCACTGCCGGAGCTGTGAACAGGTCTGCCCGCAGCAAATTCATATTTCTGATTTCATGACCGATTTTGTGAATAAGATCGGGTAATAACAGAGCCGCGGCTGCCGATCGGCCTGCATATAAAACGATTATCCAAAGAAGAGGAG
>CAMMYM010000088.1 GCA_946527725.1 uncultured Clostridia bacterium | reverse complement strand
ATCTCGGCTTCATGCACTATGACTACAACCAGACCCAGACCCTGTACAACGAGACGGTCCTGCAGGACGGCGAAAAGTACGAAGCGGTGATGGTTCCCGTGTCCCGGTGGAATGACGGAACCGAAGACAAGTACATGCGGTTCACCGAATCCTGGCGTTCCGTGAAGACGGACGGCTGGGGAATCTCCAAGGCCGGCGTCGGCGATGACGAGAACAAGCTGAACGCGGCCCTGACCCTGATCGACTACGCCTATTCTCCCGAAGGCGTGATCCGTATGAGCTACGGTCCCGACGAATTCATCAAGACCAAGGAAGACGGAACCTACGAAACCTTCGACTTCAACGGCCAGCAGATGCCGGTCATCGCGGATGCCACCCGTGAGGAACTGTGGGCCGTTGGCAAGGGCAACTATACCAACTACGCCCGTCAGTACCTGGGCTCTACCCTGAGCTTCATGAAGAGCCAGGCCTTTGAGTTCCAGTGCACCTGCGACGCCGGCAGGGAAGGCGCCGGCAAGATCTCCAAGGCGATTGCCCTGGGAACCATCAAGCATCCGGAGCTGGCTCTGGCTGAGAATCCCTGGTACACCTCCGTTCCCACCGTACTGCCCACCACCAAGTCTGAAAACGACGATCTGGGCGGCTACACCGACCTGAACAGCAAGTTCCAGAGCGGCAAGGATCAGGAGAACATCCTGGTGGACATCATCGCCGCCGGCTTCACCGCCGAAGGCATGGGTTCCCCCGAAGAAGCGGCAGCCTTCGTGGCGGACAACATGATGGGCGCCCAGTACCTGGACATCAAGGAAGGCGCCTGGGAAGCCCTGCTGGACTACGCGGAGGCCCTGAAGTAATTCCGGAAAGCGATACAAGACAATCCGCCGCCGGCCGCGGACAGCGGCCGGCGGCGGAACCCCCCGAAAGAAATAAAGGATGTGGTCGGTTATGTACAAAAAACAGGTCAAGCTGCAGAAGATTCTCTGCCTGGCGCTGCTGCTGGCCAGCGCGTTGGTCTTTGTCTACTCGCTGGGAATAATGACCGACCTATATGACGCGCTGTACAGCACCATCCGCAGCGCGTCCAACCTGGACAGGTCCACGGTGACCGGGTCGCGGGTTTATTATGACATGCAGGATTTCAACAAGCTGTTCCTGAAGCTGTCCATCGGCATGATCCTGCTGTGCGTCCTGCTGTTTGTGACCAACACGCAAAGCCGGAGGAAATACTATATCGGCAACTACTGCGCCATCGGTCTGGTGACAGCCGGCGGCGCGGCGCTGAGCGTGTGGGCGCACGGACAGATTGAATTCTACAAGGCGAAATTCCTTGAAATCAATTTTGAGGAACTGGCAACGCACGCGGCCAAACGGAAAACGCTCTATACCGAATCCACCTTCTGGTTTGACGTCCACTATCTGGTGTTCGGGCTGCTGCTGATTGGCATTGTCCTGCTGATTGCCAGCACCATCTGGAAATGCAAACTCATGAAAGAAGAACAGGCCCTGATTGCGCAGGGAAAGGGGGCAGCAGCATGACACAGGCCATGAATGACCGTGAACTGAAGCTGGACAGGATGCGCTATGTGAAAAACACCGCCTCCTCCCGGCTGTGCTATCTGGCGATTCTGCTGAATGTTCTGTATTTCGTTTCAATTTATAAATCCGACGTGGGATCCTGGTACTATCAGATCCTGGTCGGCGGAAGCATCGTGTACAACCTGCTGTTCATGCTGATCACATTCCTTGCCTCCGAAGGCGTCAAGAACTATCAGAAAAACTTTGTCTGGCCGCTGTTTATCCTGGGAGCGCTCCAGATCGTCCGCATTTTCCTGTTGCCGACGCAGGCGCATCAGGCAACGGTGAAGGTCGGGGGAGAAGAAGTCATCGTGATGCAGACAGCCCAGTACATCCGCTGCATCATTTATCTGGCCGGCAGCGCCGCGTGCCTGATCCTGGCCGGAGTGATCAATCAGCGGAAGGCCTCAGCGCTCCGGCGCCACATCGGTAACATCGGGAAGGAGGCTGCGTAAATGGCTGAACTGCAACTGCAGCATCTGGACAAGATCTATGACAACAAGGTTCAGGCTGTCTTCGACTTCAACATGGACGTGAAGGACGGCGAGCTCATCGTTCTGGTCGGCCCTTCCGGATGCGGAAAATCCACAACGCTGCGGATGGTGGCCGGACTGGAGGACATCTCCCGCGGAAAACTGCTGCTGGACGGACGGGACATTACCCAGACCCCGGCCAAGGACCGGGACATGGCCATGGTGTTCCAGAACTATGCGCTGTACGGCCATATGACGATTTATGAAAACATGGCCTTCAGCCTGACGCTACGGAAAGAGGATCCCAACGTGATCCATAAAAAGGTGCTGGCCGCGGCCGAGATCCTGGGACTGACCAGTCAGCTGAACAAGAAGCCGGCACAGCTTTCCGGCGGACAGCGCCAGCGGGTGGCCATGGGCCGCAGCATTGTCCGGAATCCCAAGGTGTTCCTGTTTGACGAGCCGCTGAGCAACCTGGACGCGAAACTGCGCGGAGCCACGCGGAGGGAGATCCTCCTGCTGCACAAACGCCTGAAGGCGACTATGCTCTACGTGACTCACGACCAGACCGAGGCGCTGACCCTGGCGGACCGGATCGTCTGTATGAGCATGGGCCACGTCCAGCAGATCGGGACGCCGCTGGAGCTTTACGACAGGCCGGACAATCTGTTCGTGGCCGGCTTCATCGGACTGCCGCCCATGAATTTCTATCATGATATGGGATTTGAGGACGGCAGGCTGAAGGGCAACGGATTTGAAGTGGAGCTGTCCGCGGAAGAAAAGGAAACCCTGAAGGATTATTACGGAAAAGAGATTATCCTGGGGGTCCGGCCGGAAGACATTACCGCGGACGGCCCGCTGCAGGTTCAGGTGACCAACAACGAAAACCTGGGGATGAACACTCTGGTCCACGGGTCGCTGGGCAGCAACTGCCGGATTGTCGCCAAACTCCGGGGATGGTCTGAATACCGCAACGGCGACAGCGTCGGCATGCGGTTCGGGCGGAAGCACTTCTTCGACAAGGACACCACAAACGCGATTCGGAAGGAGGAAAAGTAAAACATGGCCAAGTCTCCTTCAAAAAAACCGGAATTCCTGCGAAAACTGCTGGTTTCCCTGAAGAGGAAGCCCCAGATGATCGCTTTGCTGGTGCTGGCGGCCGCCTTTGTGTACTACAGCCTGAACCTGACGCAGGTTTCCAACACCACCGCGAAGATATACGGGAACGGCATGGGCCTGGCGGAGTTTGCCACCATGCTGCTGAGCATCCTGAGCCTGGTCTGCTTCCTGAATGCTTTTCCGCACCGGAAAAAGACGAATGTCCCGATGCTGGTGCTGATGTTCATCATGGTCGCCGTCATTTTCTACTGCGATCTGTTCTACAGCGGCCGGATCACCGAAGCGGTGACCCGGGCGGATAATCCCATCAGCGCCACGGGAGCGAATATTTACATCACCAATGCGCAGAACATGCTGAAAGTGCATGAAATCCTGCTGATTATCGCCGCGGCCCTGACGGCGCTGCTGCCGGTATACAAGCCGATGATCAAGCGCATCAACACGAGCGTGGACGTTGAAAGCAACGAGAACATGGGCGAGATCGATATCCGGGGCGAGGATGCCTGAAGATGGCCGGAAAAAGAAAAGAGACGGTTCCGGAAAAAGAGCGCACCACGGCTGAATACTACCATCTGAACACCAAAGCCGTGGAGGACCTGGCAGGGGCAACGCCGGAAAACAGTCCGAAGGTCAGCGAGCAGGAGCTGCGGAAGTACCGCTCCGGCCCGAAAATCCACCTGAAGGACTGGGTCAAGGCGATCCTGCTCAAATGGTGGTTTGCCGGCGCCGTATGCTTTTTCTTCTACTGGGGGTTGGGCCTGGCCGTACAGAACCAGGAGAACCAGCTGCTCATCCTGGGACTGGGTCTTGGCTTTGTAACAGACCTGCTGGTGAACAACATCTTCCGCTACTATGCAAAAACGCCGGGCGCAAACGACCGGTGGATGATGTTCGGGAAGAAAGGGTTCGTCAGCCTGCCGCTGAATATCCTGTACAGCTTTGTGCTGCTGGCGCTGGTGGTGATGACGTACAACACCGTCAACAGCATCATTGCGGCATCGACGGGGAAAACTGAAGAGGTTGCCCTGGGCGTGGAGCCGATACTTTTCGGGCTGTTTACCCTGGGCTGGGACCTGCTCCTGCTGCAGGTGAAGGAAGGACTCCGCCGGATTGTTGAGGACGCAAAAAGAAAAGCGGAATGAGGGAGCGCATGCACGAGACGATTGAACGGTACATCCTTGAGCTGATCCGGCGCAGCACGCCCCGGCGGACCGCCTGGAACCTGGAGAAAATCCGGGAGGGAAAGGACGTTGCCTGGAATTATATCGACGGCTGTATGCTGACGGCGCTGAACGCGATGACGGAGATTACCGGGGACGACCGGTATGCCGCGTTCGTGGAGCAGGTGGCGGACAGCTTTGTGCAGGAGGACGGTACCATCGATACGTTCAGGCCGGAAGGCCGGGCGCTGGACGATTACAACGAAGGCCGGATTCTCTTTCCGGTATACCGCCGTACGGGCAGTGAAAAATACCGGAAGGCCGCTGATTATCTTCACCGCTGCCTGATGGAACAGCCGAGAACGGAAGAAGGCAGCTTCTGGCACAAGAAGATCTATCCGAACCAGGTGTGGCTGGACGGAACCTATATGGCGCTTCCGTTCCTCGCGACCTACGAGAACACCTTCGGGCAGGGAGAGATCTCCGACATCATGAAGCAGCTGCGCGTGGTCCGGAAAAGAATGCGGGATCCGGAAACCGGGCTGTACTACCATGGATACGACGCCAGCCGGAAGGCTTTCTGGGCGGATCCGGAAACCGGACTGAGCCGGAACTTCTGGCTGCGGGCGATGGGGTGGTACGCGCTGGCGCTGACCGATCTGACCGAGATCATCCCCAAAGGCATGGAAGAGCGGGACGAGCTTGCGGACACGCTGCGGGACCTGCTGGAAAGCATCCTGAAATACGCGGATCCGGAAACGGGCATGTACTGGCAGGTGGCTGACCAGGGAGGCCGGAAAGGGAACTACCTGGAGACGAGCGGCAGCGCCATGATTGCCTGCTCCATGCTGAAGGGCGCGCGGCTGGGCGTGCTGGACGGAACGTTCCGGGAGAACGGGAAGAAGACCTTTGAAGGCATCGTAAACAATCACCTGAAGGTGACAGACGGCATGATCGGGCTGGAAAACATATGCCTGGTTGCCGGGCTCGGGCCGGAGAACAGGCCCAACAGGGACGGATCCTACGAATACTACATTTCAGAACCGGTGGTGTCCAACGACGCAAAAGGCGCGGCACCTTTCGTGCTGTGCTATACGGAAATTCGGAGAATCAGCGGATGAGCAGCCGGAAGGCTGAACCAGGGGCGCAAACCAGAGCTTTCACAGCAGGAGGCATGTCGGATGTATATTGAACTGAAAAACGTCAACAAGATTTACCCCAACGGATTCCATGCGGTGCACAACTTCAACCTGGATATCGAAAAGGGTGAATTTATCGTGTTTGTCGGTCCCTCCGGCTGCGGGAAATCAACCACGCTGCGGATGATTGCCGGCCTGGAGAACATCTCCAGCGGCGAGTTCCTGATCAACGGACAGCGCGCGAACGAGAAGAGCCCCCGGGAGCGGGAGGTGGCGATGGTGTTCCAGAGCTATGCCCTGTATCCCCAGATGACGGTGTATGACAACATTGCCTTCGGGCTGACGCTGCAGGGCGTGGATGAGGATGTGATTGAGGAGCGGGTGCAGAAGACCGCGAAGATCCTGGGCCTGACGGATTACCTGGACCGGCTGCCCC
>CAMMYM010000087.1 GCA_946527725.1 uncultured Clostridia bacterium | reverse complement strand
TAATACTTCCGCATGATCCTGTAGTTGTCTTCCCCGTAGCTCCACAGTTCATTCGGCTGTCCGGTATGCAGGTATCCACCGCCCCAGTCCCTGTCGTCCAGCGGGGGGATGTTGTAAAGTCCCCGGTCTCCGTGCATCCGCAGCACTGCTGAGTACACCGCGAACTGATACCAGCGGATCAGCAGCTGCCGGAAATCCGGATCATTTACATCATCCGTCATAAATCCGCCGATATCCGTAGTCCACCAGGGAATTCCTGCCAGTCCGATATTCAGACCGGCCTGCAGCTGTTCGCGCAGCGCCTGGAAAGTGCTGGGCACATCTCCGGACCAGATGACATTGCCGTACTTCTGGCTTCCGGCCCATCCGCACCGCAGGAGATTCACCGGAACCTCCTCCTTTTCCCCGCTCATCGGTTCAAAAAACGCACGGGAAAACATCTGCGGATACATATTGCTGCAGCTCAGGGCAGGCCCTGCGCAGTAGCGGTAGTTATCAAAATCATACACGCCGTAATCCGGCTCCGAATTGTCCAGCCAGAACCCGTCAATGCCAAAGTCATAATAATTTCTTTTGCAGACTTCCCAGATATACTTCCTTGTTTCCGGATTGAACGGATCAATTTCCACACAGTCTCCCTGGTAGTCATACGTCTGGGCGGCTCCGCGCTCCGTCCGGATCAGCAGCCCGCGCTCCATCATGGGGCCAAAGTTCTCGCTCTTCCTGTCAACGCTGGGCCACACGGAAACAATAACCCGTATCCCCATGCTGTGGAGCTCATCCACCATGGCCTTCGGATCCGGCCAGTAGGTCCTGTCAAACTTCCAGTCTCCCTGGAGCGTCCAATGGAAAAAGTCAATCACGATCTGGTCGATTTTGATTCCTTCCCTGCAGTACTGCCGTGCAACCGTAAGGACCTCTTCCTGGGTCCTGTAGCGCAGCTTGCACTGCCACAGTCCCATCAGGTTCTCCGGGAACATGGGCGCCCGTCCCGTAACTCCGGTATAGTTCTTCAGAATCTGTTTCGGTTCGTCCGCGGCCGTGATCCAGTAGTCCATCTGGCGGGTACTCTTCGCAAGCCACTCTGTATAGTTGTTGGCGAAAACCACGTGTCCCACTGCCGGATTGTTCCAGAGCAGTCCGTATCCCAGGCTGCTCACCATGAAGGGAACCGAAATCTGGCTGTTCCTCTGGGCCAGCTCCAGCATGCTCCCTTTCAGGTCCATCCTGGACTGCTGATACTGTCCCATCCCGAAGATTTTTTCTCCGTCGTTGGCGTCAAACTTCACTGTCAGCGTATATTCGCTTCCTCCGATAACGCCTTTCCACTCCCGGTTGACGATTTTCAGGCAGCGGCTTCCGCGTGAAAGAGTTCCGCCGTAGCTGCGGTAGTACTCCCGCAGGATCAGCTGATCATCCTTGTAAAAGCTGATAACCCCGGCGAAGTTTACCGTTGCGCGGATCCTTCCGTTCCGGATTTCCGCGCAGGGAACCTGCCGGCTGGTTCCGTCCCCGTTCGGTTCCTCTTCCGTCCAGATCCGTACCGTGGATTCCGTTTCATCCGGTTTTTCAGTCAGGGCCCAGTCGTTTCCGGTCCATTCACCGAACATGACGGCACGGACCCGGAAACTGTCCTTTCCCCACCCTTCAATGCGCAGGGTTTCCCCGCCCCTGCTTGCCAGAAGGGCATTCTTTTCAGCTGTAAAAATCATAACCGTTTATCCCCTCGTTTGAGTTTTTCGATTTCCTTTGATCCGTGCGTCCGTCAGTCCTCTGTCCTCTCCAGGACCATTGCAGTCCTGCAGGGGCTGTATACATCGAATCCAAGGCCCTTGCCCTCGATATACTCCGTCTGATAAACAACGTTGTGATCTATCAGGTGCTGGCCTCCGAAACGGCTTTCATCCGTGCTCAGGATCACCTTGTACCTGCCTTCGCCGGTTGTATGTGCGTGGAGGAAAAACTGCGGCTCGGAATAGCTGTTGTGGAAATTAACCACAAACAGCAGTTTGCCCCGGCTGTACGTGATGATTTTACGGTCCGGATCAATCCACAGGCTGACCGCGTATGGATCATCCAACAGCCGTTTCTCCTTGGCGAGGTTGATCATCGCCGCGTCAAAATCATTCAGCCACTCGTACTTCAGCTTTTTATTGTCCACCAGGGACCACTGCCGCCTGCAGTATTTATAGCTCCATCCGTTTCCTTCCCGGGGGAAATCAATCCATTCCGGATGCCCGAATTCATTCCCCATGAAGTTGAGGTAACCGTTTCCGCCCAGGCTCATGGTGAACAGGCGGATGATCTTGTGGAGCTCTATGGCCCGGTCCATGGTCATGGAATGGTATTCCTTCATCATGCCGGTATACATCTCTGCGTCCGCCATCCGGAAAAGAATGGTTTTGTCTCCCACCAGCGCCTGGTCATGGCTCTCACAATATCCGATTACTTTTTCCTGGGGACGCCGCGTGGTCATCTCATGCCACAGGCTGTGCATGTTCCAGTCTTCGTCCCGGACATCCTTCAGCAGCTTGATCCAGTAATCCGGCTCGCCCATGGCCAGGCGGTAATCAAATCCGATACCTCCCTGTTCAATGGGCAGGCACATGCCGGGCATGCCGCTCATATCCTCCGCGATGGTCACCGCGTTGGGGTTCACCTCATGAATCAGTTCATTCGCCAGCTGCAGGTAATTCAGGGCCTCAAGATCCGTGTTCATGTTGAAATACATATCGTAGTTTGTAAAAGCAGATCCAAGCCCGTGATCATGATAAATCATGCTGGTCACGCCGTCGAACCGGAACCCGTCGAAGTGATATTCATCCAGCCAGTACTTCAGGTTGCTCAGCAGGAAATGAAGCACTTCCGGCCGGCTGTAGTTAAACAGTTTCGTACCCCAGGAGGGATGCCATCCCCGGTCTCCGGGAATAAAGTACTGGTCATCCGTTCCGTCCTGCTTCTGCAGGCCTTCTCCCTCGTTCGGGCAGGCGTGGCTGTGAACAACGTCCAGGAGCACCCGGATTCCCATCCCGTGCGCTTTGTTGATCAGCGCTTTAAGCCCGTCCGGTGCTCCGTACCAATGGGCCGCGGCGAAAAAGTTGGTTACCTGGTAGCCGAACGATCCGTAGTAGGGATGCTCCTGCACGGCCATCAGCTGAACCGTGTTGTATCCGAGTTTCTGGATTCTCGGGAGAACGTTTTCAGCAAATTCCTGGTAGGTTCCGATTCCTTCCTTGTCCTGCGCCATGCCAATATGCGCCTCATAGATCAGCGGCGCGGCCGGCGGCTGCTTCCTGAACTCCTCGTCCGTCCACGCGAAGGGCTGCTCAGGATCCCAGATCCGGGTGCACAGCCGCATGGTCTTCTTGTCCATGTCCACACGTTTACTGTAGGCGGGAAGCCGTTCAAACCAGTCTTCTCCCTTGCGGACCCACAGCTTCACATACTGTCCGTCCTTCAGGCTTTCCCGGCCGGGAAGGGTGATCTCCCATACGCCGTTCTCTCCTTTGGTTAACGGATGGCTTTCCTTGTTCCAATCATTGAAATCGCCTGTCAGGCAGACATCGTCCGCGCCCGGAAGCCATTCACGGAAAACCCATCCGTCTTCCGTCCGGTGAAATCCGAAATACATTGCTCCGTTGGCAAATTCCGTAAGCGTCGGTGCCGCTTCCGCAATCTGCCACCGTTTTTCCTTGAAACGGTTCATGCGCAGCTCAATGTCTCCCGCATGGGGCGCCAGCCACGGATCAATGGATGTAATTTCATAGGGGGCTTCCAGTCTGCCGATATCCATAACTTTCCTCCAGAAAATAATGATTAATCGTTTATCCTGACAATATCCGTTATGCGTCCATCCGCATCATATACGTATTTTTCTTCACTGACGCCTTCCGCGTTCTTTGTTCCTGTTCCCTTTTCATCCAGGAACTCCCTGCCTGTCAGGCGTCCCCGATCGTCCCATGCAAGCCGGATCGCAGAATAACCCTGGTTGTTTTTAACCTTGTTTCCCGCGGCATCCCTGTACTGCACCAGCGTAATCCGGCCATCCTTGTCATAGGTGTATTCCGCTGTAGCGTATCCCTCCGGAAGCACCGTTACCCTTCCCGCGTCATCCAGGTAGGTTTCCGAAAGAATCAGTTCACCCTTCATTTTCCTGAGCGCGCTTGCTGCCACCCCGCCGAAGAGCACGGGATTGCCTGCCGCGTCAAACCGGGATACGGTAACCTCTCCCTTGCTGTATAAATATGTCTCCTTCGCGTACCCGCCTTTGTCGGTCAGCGCGCCCTGTTCATCGTAATACCTGGTTTCGGTAACCCTGTCCTTCTTGTCCAGGTCCGATTCACACCGATGCCAGCCGTCCGGTCCGGTGGCCGGAGAACCGTCTGCATGCGTGTAGTTTACGCGCAGGATCTGTGTGCGTTTCCTGTTCATTTTTTTCGTCATGGTGGCGTATCCGTCCCGGATGGAGTCTGCCGGCTCACCCTTTTCATTCATGAAGCTGCGGCCGATCAGCGTAAACCCGGTATAGAGATTCTCAAGCTGTGCGTATCCCAGGGACGGGACCGTTGTGACCTTGCCGTCGGCATCGAAATAAACCACCGTACGCTCCGGTCCGAAGGTAAAGTAGTTATAATTTACCGCCGCATAGCCCTGACTGTTCATAATCAGTTTCTCGTCCGGCCCGTAGTACTCAATCCTGGCAATCTGTCCTCTTCCGTCCTTGGTTACGGACCGGCCGCAATAACCGCCGGCCGTCGTGAACCGGGCTCCTTCAGCGTCAAAATAGGTTTCCGTGGTTTTTAATCCTTCATACCTGTAGCGGATTTCCGCATATCCTTCAGGCCCGGCTGTAACGTTTCCGCTGTCGTCCCTCCAGGTAACAGAGGCTACCCTTCCTCTTTCGTCCTTGATCTCCTCTGTGTTTTCAGCCTTTCCAATCCCCTGGGAAGCCAGCAGAAGGAGAACTGCGGCAGTCATCGCAGATATACGCCTGATCATTTTCAACCGGTATCACCTGTCTTTTCTCTTTGATTTCTTTCGTAGATTATAGCAAAATGCCCGGGCAAAAAGCAACCCACCCGGGGGTCATTCGCCTGCCGGATAAAACGCCTGTTTCCCGGTAATCAGCATCTGCCTCAGCTGGTTGATGGTGATGCCTGCGTTCATCTCGTCGTATTCATCCTCGGGTTTGATTCTGTAGCACCAGTTTCCGATCACCTCAACGGGCCAGCCCTGTTCCCCGCTCCATGCGGCAGCTGTTCTGAACACTTCCAGTGCCCAGCGCATATGGTAGCCGGACGTAACCACGGTGATCGTCTCAATTCCTTCTTCCCGGAGGATTCCGAGCGTGAAGAGCGCGTTCTGAACCGTTGAAAGCGACCGGACCTCCGCCCGGATTCTTTCGCTTTTGATTCCGCACTTCCGGATAAGATACCCCCTCATCAGTCCCGCTTCACTGACAATTTCGGACGGGTCAACCTTGCCTGTATATCCGCTTGGCCCTCCGGTACAGATCACCAGCGACTCCGGAAATGCTTTCGCCGCTTCTGCGGCGGCACGGCATCTTCCTTTCAGTTCAGGCTCCATCTCACCGTCCAGCAGCCTGTACCCCAGGACAACGAACGCATGCTTTGCAGGATCCGGGATTTCAAGCACCGCCGGGTCGTCTTCACGGGAATAGAACAGCCTTAAATCAGGATTCAGGAATAATTCCTTCCAGCTTTCCGCCATGGTGCTGGTCACGGGATTCCCGATGGCCGCTGCCGTTTTGTCCATGCTTTGCAGCGTTTCCGGGGAAGGATTCCTGTATGCGTCCAGCATTTCCTGTAAAAGCGTCTGTACCTCCTCGTGATCCGGTGTGCCTGCATACGCCGTTCCCATCATCAGCATCACCAGCACAAGAATGAGGTTTGCTGCCGTTTTTTTCATGCTTTGTCTCCTCTGTCCGATCCGTTTATGC
>CAMMYM010000086.1 GCA_946527725.1 uncultured Clostridia bacterium | reverse complement strand
AGGAAGCGGTTTCCAAGGAAGAAGCCGAGAAGATCGCCGAGCAGTTCAAGGCTGTCGGTGCCACGGTCGAAATCAAGTAATCCATCATGTTTTTCCGCAGGCGGGTGTTCTCAGCACCCGCCTGTTTTGATTCTTTCAGGCCGCCGCGAAAGGAGACCCTGTATGCTTCGTCTGCGAAGATTGATGTCCGTGCTGCTCGTTTTGCCCGTCCTTTTCCTTCCCGCCCTGGCTGAAAACACAGAAATCCCGGAGGCCGACCCGGAGGAGGTCATCCGGCCCCAATGGCGGGTCCCGGATTATGTCACCTGGCTCCTGGAAGTCGCTTCCTCCGAAGTCGGCTATGCGGAAGGAGAACACGGCCGCACGAAATACGGTGAATGGGCCGGCGATCCGTACTGCCAGTGGTGCGCAGAATTCCAGTGCTGGTGCGTCGACCAGGTCGACAGGCGTTACGGAACCTCGCTGCTCAAAAACGTTTACCCCCTCTACTCCGGATCCAATGAAGGCAGGGCCTGGTTCATCACCGCCGGGCGGTATGTGGTCCGGAAAGGCGAAATCGAGGAATGGGGTTATGAATGGCTGAAAGGAGCTTCCTCCTTTATCCGTTCGGGAGACTATATTCCCCAGCCCGGGGACTGGATGTTTTTTACCTGGACGAGCGACGAGGACACGGATCACGTGGCCATGGTCGAATACTGTACGCGGAACAGGGAAACCGGCGCGGTAACCGTTCACGTGATTGAGGGAAACAACCCCTCTGCTGTGGCAAGGAATACCTACGACATCCATAACAGCCGGATTCTCGGTTACGGAACCGTCCACGACGCAGCGGACGTCATGATGCATTTCGGAAACCGCGGGGAAAAGGTCCGCCAGCTCCAGGAAAAGCTGGTTTACCTCGGCTACCTCAGCCCGGAAGGCGTGGACGGGATCTACGGAAGCAGCACGGTGGACGCCCTCAAGGCCTTCCAGGCCGACGCGGGGCTTCGGCCCGGCGGCTATGCAAACATGGTCACACAGCAGCACCTGGATGAAGCTTATGACCGGAAATACTATAACGATCCGTCAACCTGGTTCGTCGACGACGAATGACAGGGCGGATCCATCAAAAAAGCCTGCCGAAGCAGGTTTTTTTGATGTCATTTTTTCAGCAGGTCCAGTGCTGTCCGGAGCAGGTCGCCGACCGTCTCCGCCTTCCTGACAGCCATCTTGACGGCTTCCTTTTCAAGGAAATTCAGTTTGTGGTCCTTGTTCTGTTCAAACCAGTCCACCAGCAGTTTGATGTCCTCCTGGTCCATCCGGGCTCCCTCCTTCATCATTTTCAAGTTCCAGGATAATCAGCTCACACGGATTATTGATCCTGGGTATCCTGGGTTTTGCGGCATTGGTCATCCCGCGGGAGATCATCATCTTCCCGCCGTCGTGGACGCCGTGGGTCAGCCGGGGAAAGATGCCCTGCCCGGGGGCATACAGCCCGCGGCCGAAAAACTGGATCTGGCCGCCGTGCGCATGCCCGCAGACCGTGAAATCGATCCCGCGCCCGCGCACATAATCCCTGTACACTTCCGGCTGATGGCAGAGCAGCAGCCGGAATCCTTCCTCATGTTCAAACGCATCCAGGAACGCCGTATCCGGCGGCCCTTCCTTCCGGCTGCTCAGCCCGCCGATCCGGATTCCCCTGAAACCGCAGCTTTCATCCCGGAGCAGGGTTGCTTTGCTTTCCTTTACCGCGGCAAGGAACTCCCCTGCCCGCCTGTATTTCACCTCGTGGTTTCCGAGGGAATAAAACACGGGAAGGATTTCCGGCACTTCCCGGAGGAAGCGGTATGCAAGGCTGTTGTCCCGCCGGTGGCGGTCCACCAGGTCCCCCGGAATCAGCAGGGCGTCGCAGCGGGCGAGCGTATCCAGGATATCCGCATAGGCGGAACTGTGGATGTCCGGCGCCACCGCAAGCCGCAGTTCCCCCGGGATCTTCGGTGAGCGGACCGTATGCGTCGTGATGATGCGTTTCATGCCGCCTGCTCCTCACCCGGGGCCATATGCTTTTCGAACCTGTTCCTGTAGATAAACAGGCAGGCGAATCCCGCAAGGAGCAGCACGGCGGCCGCGCCTCCCGCTTCCAGGAAAAGGGTATGCATCATGGTGCCGAATTCGTCCGCCAGGTTGGCGGATGCCTGGGACAGCATCGCCTTCAGCTGCATGACGGCATAGATGATCCCTGCGGCTGCCAGCACAAGCCCGGCGCCGGCAAGCGCGGTGCCGTAATACTTCAGGCTGCTGAAAACCTCCCTGGCCGCCAGCAGCGCAATCAGCCCTGCCGCGAGGATGCACAGCACAAGGCACAGCGGCGGCACCTGCCGCAGCGAGCGGACGATCCCCGGGATATCCGCCCGCTTGTTGACAAAGTCGAGTCCGGTCGTGAGCAGGGATTCCCGCAGCGGATACACAGTGCGGTCGATCTTTTCCGTAATCTCCGCAAGGATTACATTCGGGTCTTCCCCGGTTCCGGCGCTGTCCACAGCGTTCCGGATCGCCTGTTCCATGGCCGGGGAATACCAGCGCGGAATCGTGCGCGATTCCCCTTCCGCCAGGACGCCGGTCCACCATGCGGCAGCGTTCAGGTTGAAGTCCCTCAGTTCGTCCCTGCTGACCGACTGCCTGACCGTTTCGGCTTCAAAGCCGTATGCGTCCGCCAGCACGCCGATGTAGTTGTGGATAATCTTCATCTGCCCGTCCAGCACGGAATCGTTCGTAGCCGTGCCGGTATGCAGCCCCGCGGACGTCATCACCTGCACGGCGAGCAGGCTGAACAGGGATGCAACCAGGAAAAGCGCCAGCAGGAAAGCGGCTGCCCATGCAAACCCGCGTTCGGGCAGGGATGCTTTTCTTTGTTTAGCCGTGTTCATGCTTTCACCACCAGTTTGATCATAATGCTGAGCAGTTTATGGACAGTTGGCCAGAAACGGATAAAGACCGCAGCGGCAGCTGCCGCGATGGGTACGGCGACCGCCAGCGGAAGAAGGTAAATGCCCCTGCCGGGTTTTCTTTCCGTCTTAGTGCTCACTTTTCCTGGTCCTCTCCCTTCTCCTGTGCCTTCTCTGCTGCATGTCGTCCTTCATCGGTGCCTCCCCGCGGAGCTTCAGCAGCTGGTCACGCAGCTGCGCGGCGCGTTCGAACTCCAGTTCCTTTGCGGCGCCGATCATCTCTTCCTCGATCCGGCGCATGAGGGCGTCGCGTTCTTCCTCGGTCAGCGCTTCAGGCGCGGTTTCTTCAACACGCCTGGTAATTTCCAGCACGGAATGGATCGCGTTGCGGATGGTTTCAGGCGTAATACCGTGCGCCTGGTTATACGCTTCCTGCAAAGCCCGCCGCCTGTTCGTTTCGGACATCGCCCTGGCCATGCTTTCCGTCAGCGTATCGCCGTAAAGGATCACCCTTCCCTCCGCGTTGCGCGCGGCGCGCCCGATCGTCTGGACCAGGGACGTTTCACTGCGCAGGAAGCCCTCCTTGTCCGCGTCCAGGATCGCAACAAGCGCAACCTCCGGAAGGTCAAGCCCTTCCCGCAGCAGGTTGATTCCCACCAGCACGTCATATTCGCCGAGCCGGAGGTCCCTCAGCAGCTCCATCCGTTCCATCGTCTGGATATCGCTGTGCAGGTAGCGCACGCGGATGTCCAGTTCTTTCAGGTAATCTGTCAGGCTTTCCGCCATGCGTTTCGTCAGCGTCGTCACGAGCACGCGCCCGCCCTTCGCTGTGACGCTGCGGATTTCGCCGACCAGGTCATCCACCTGCCCCGTTGCGCTGCGCAGGATCACCTGCGGGTCAAGCAGCCCGGTCGGCCTGATGATCTGTTCCACGGTCTGCTGCGCCCGTTCCCGTTCGTAGGGCCCGGGAGTAGCCGAAACATAGATCGTCTGCCCGATCCGCTGCTCAAATTCGTCGAAAAGAAGGGGCCGGTTGTCATAAGCGGAAGGCAGGCGGAACCCGTAATTCACGAGCGTGTCCTTCCTCGCCCGGTCGCCGTTGTACATGGCCCGGATCTGCGGAACGGTCACATGGCTTTCGTCGATCATCACCAGGAATTCCCCGGGAAAGTAATCCAGCAACGTATAGGGGGCATCCCCGGGCTTCCTTCCGTCGAAGTACCTGGAATAATTCTCAATTCCCTGGCAGTATCCGATTTCCCGCATCATTTCGATATCGTAGCGGGTCCGCTGGGCAATCCGCTGCGCTTCCAGCAGCCGCCCCTCTGCCTCAAACTCCGCAATCCGTTTTGCAAGGTCCTGCTCGATGTCCGCGATGTGCTCCTCCATGTGCGCGGGATCCGTCGCGTAATGCGTGGCGGGAAACAGCGCCGCGTGTTCCAGGGTTGCAAGCACGTGGCCGGTCACCGCGTCGATCTGGGCGATGCGATCGATCTCGTCGCCGAACATCTCGACCCGCAGCGCATGCTCCTTCTCGCCTGCCGGGATGATTTCAATCACGTCCCCGCGCACCCGGAATGAGCCGCGTTCAAAGTCGGTATCGTTCCGTTCATACTGGATATCAATCAGGTCGCGCAGCAGCCGCTGCCGCGGATAAGCCATGCCCGGGCGCAGGCTGATCATCTGCCCTTCGTATTCGCTCGGGTCACCCATCGAATAGATGCAGCTGACGGAAGCGACGATGATGACATCCTTCCGCTCCCGCAGCGCGGCTGTTGCCGAATGGCGCATCCGGTCAATCTCATCGTTGATTGATGCGTCCTTCTCTATATATGTATCCGATGAAGCAATATAGGCTTCCGGCTGGTAATAATCATAGTAGGATACGAAGTATTCCACCCTGCTGTCCGGGAAAAAGGCCCGCAGCTCGCTGCAGAGCTGGGCGGCAAGCGTCTTGTTGTGCGCGATGACCAGGGTCGGCTTCTGCACCTTTTCGATCACGGAAGCCATGGTGAAGGTCTTGCCGCTTCCCGTAACGCCCAGCAGGATCTGGTCTTTCAGCCCGGCCTTCACACCGGCTGCGAGCGCCTCAATCGCCTGCGGCTGGTCACCGGATGCACTGTAGGGTGCCTTCAGGACAAACTGATCCATGCCTTCTCCTTTTCCGCCGGATAGCGCAGCGTCACTGTGCCGCCGTCCTTTGCCGTCCATGTCTTTTCGAAGATACACCGCGCATTCTCCAGGAAACTGTCGGGATCCTCCAAACTCGTGCTGAAATGTGTCAGCAGCAATGCCGCCGGCTTTGATTCCGCCGCGATCTCCGCCGCTTCGCGGAACAGCATGTGGTGGTTCTTCAGGGCCTGTGGCAGCTTATCCTCGTCTCCGTACATGCCTTCGAGGATCAGCAGGTCCGCATCTTTTGCATAGCGTTCCAGCGTTTCGCACGGACGTGTGTCCGTGGAAAACACCGCCGTAATTCCTTTTCGCGGTTCGCCGCAGACATCCTCCGGCCGTACCGTAACACCGCCGGCCCGGACCGTCTCGCCTTCCTGCAGTTTTTTCCATTTGGGGAGCGGCACGCCAAGCGCCTTTGCTTTCTCCGGGTCGAAAGCAGCCCTGCGCGGCAGCGTCATCCTGTAACCGTAGCACGGCATGCCGCCGTGGTCCACGGGAAAGGCCCGGATCTGCAGGCCGATGGATTCCAGTTCGCCGCCTTCCGGCGGCAGCTCGTGCAGCATCACCGGGTAACTCAGCGGCGGAACGATGACACACAGTCCTTCGACAACACGTTTCAGCCCTTTCGGGCCCCAGATGTTGAGGGTTTCTGTCTTGCCCGCCTTCTCCAGGCTGAGCAGCAGCCCGGCCAGCCCGGTGCAGTGGTCTCCGTGGTAATGCGTCAGCAGGATATCCTCAATGCAGCGGAATCCCCAGCCAAGCTTCCGGATCCCGACCTGTGTGCCTTCGCCGCAGTCGATCAGCATACTCCTGCCGTTGACCCTTGCATACAGGGAGGAAAGCGCACGGTCGGGCAGCGGAAGCGTCCCGCCTGTTCCGAGTGTACAGAGCTCCAGCACTTTTCTCCCCCCTGCCTGTTATCCGGTTATGCGCGGCTTAATCACCGGCAAATCATAATTATAGCACGCTTCAT
>CAMMYM010000085.1 GCA_946527725.1 uncultured Clostridia bacterium | reverse complement strand
CTTCGCCATCAGCCGCTGGAACGGATACTTCTGGGCCCGGCAGATGATTTCCAACGGCAACGAGCATCCCCTGCAGGTGTTCATCCGGCTGCAGCTGGAAATGTACACCGACCCGGACCAGATGTCAGGATGGGACCGGATTTATGCTCCGGATTCCATGATCTACGCGCTGATCGTCTGCTCCATCATCCCGATCCTGATCATTTATCCCTTTATCCAGAAGTACTTCGCCAAGGGCACCAATGTCGGCGGCGTCAAGGAATAACGGATTCCCGGAACCTGTATCCCTACGGCTGGATCTAAGCCAACCGTTAAAATAAGAAGGAGGCTTACCCATGAAGAAGATTTCCAAGGTTCTTTCTCTCGTGCTGGCGGCCGTGATGGCACTGTCCATGATGGGCTTTGCCGCGGCTGAGAGCGCACTGCCCTACGCGGAGGGCACGGTTCTCCGCATGGCGACCGGCTACAACAACGCCAAGACCGGCCTGCTGTTTGACGCAGAGATTGCCGGCGACGGCATCACCCTGGCCGACGGCAAGACCTACAACGCCGGCGACCTGAAGCCCACCTGGGTTGCGGTGCAGGACACCCTGAAGGTGAAGTTCGAGAGCGTATATCAGGGCAACAGCGCTGCCAAGGAATTTGACTACTGGAAAGAGCAGCTGGACAAGGTGGATGTGCTCTCCGGTACCGCCGCGAAGCTGAGCGAAGCCGGCGAAGCGGGCCTGGTGGTCAACATTGCCGAATACCTGGACAAGATGCCCAACTTCAAGGCATACCTGGACGCGAACCCCATCGTGCGCCTGTCCATCACCGGTAACACCGACACCGGCGCCATCTACTTCAGCCCCTATTTTGACGGCGTGAACGACATCGAACGGATGCCCCTGATGCGGGTTGACTGGGTGCAGAAGCTGCTGGACGGCGAAGGCGCGTTCGTTGCGGCGGACGGCAGCGGCACCACTGCGGCGCCGGTCTACCAGCCCTACATGCCCACCAGCGGTTCCATCACGATCCAGACCCCCAATGCGGAAGGCACGGAAGTGATCGATGTGACCAAGAACTATGACGCCTTCGGCAACATCATCGCTGTGATGAACGAAAAGGGCCAGATCAGCGGCGAGGAAGCCGTGAACCTGCTGCGTGAATACATCGACAAGACCTATGACGGATACTACGGCACCACCCGCAGCAACCTGTTCATCGGACAGGATGCCTGCTGGGACGCTGATGAACTGGTTGCCCTGCTGCGCTGCGTGGTGGCCAATGCCAAGACGCTGAACGGCACGGACAGTGTTCAGGGCCTGTTCACCCGGGAAGACGCCAACAACCAGCGCCGTGTGGATATGTTCCGGTTCGCCGGCCACCTGTTCGGCGTGCGCGGCCTGGAATCCCGTCAGGATTACCTGTATGTGGACACCGACGGCACCCTGAAGGATGCCCGCCAGGAAGTTGCCACCTATGAAGCCCTGGCCAAGATGAATGCACTGGTTCAGGAAGGACTCATTTCCGAAGCCTTTGTGGGAGGCCAGGACGTTAAGACCGAAGATTACCTGAAAAAAGACCTGGGATTCATGCACTATGACTACAACCAGACCCAGGTGCTGTACAATGAAAAGACCTACGAGGAAGACGGAGTAAAGAAGCCCATCCTGGACAAGGAAAACGGCGAGAAATACATGGCTGTGATGGTTCCTGTAGCCCACTGGTTTGACGGAACGGATGAGAACGGCGTGTATATGCGGTTCACCGAATCCTGGCGTTCCGTGAAGACGGACGGCTGGGGCATCTCCGCCGCCGGCGTTGCCGGAGACGAGAACAAGCTGAACGCGGCGCTGGCGCTGATCGATTACGCTTACTCTCCCGCCGGAACCATCCGGATGAGCTACGGTCCCGATGAATTCATCAAGACCAAGGAAGACGGAAGCTACGAAACCTTCGACTTCAACGGACAGCAGATGCCTGTGATCGCCGATGCCACCTGGACGGAACTGTGGGAGAAGGCCGGCGGCAACTACACCAACTACGCCCGTCAGTTCCTGGGCTCCACCCTGAGCTTCATGAAGAGCCAGGCCTTCGAGTTCCAGTGCACCTGCGACGCCGGTAAGGAAGGCGCGGGCAAGATCTCCAAGGCCATCGCCCTGGGCACCATCAAGCATCCGGAGCTGGCTCTGTGCGAGAATCCCTGGTATGATTCCGTTCCCACCGTCCTGCCCACCACCAAGACCGAGAACGACACCCTGGGCGGATTCACCGAGCTGACTGAGAAGTTCCAGAGCGGCAAGGACCAGGAGAACGTGCTGGTTGACATCATCGCCGGCGGATTCACCTCCGAAGGCATGGGCAGCGCTGAAGAAGCGGCCGCGACCGTGGCGGATGCCATGATGGGCGCGCAGTACCTGGACATCAAGGAAGGCGCCTGGGAAGCCCTGCTGGACTACGCGGAGACCCTGAACAAGTAATCTCCCGGAAGGGAACCTGAAGAAAGAAACAAGCACGCAGCTTCCGGCTGCCGCGAGGCAGCCGGAAGCCGGCCCCGCCCGGGGCGGAGACGTTTCCGGGCGGGAGCCGTACCCTTTTGAAAGAAGTAAAGGATGTGGTCGGTTATGTACAAAAAACAGGTCAAGCTGCAGAAGCTTCTCTGCCTGGCGCTGCTTATTATCAGTGCGCTGATTTTTATCTACTCGCTGGGGATTATGACCGACCTGTATGACGCGCTGTACAGCACGATCCGGAGCGCGTCCAATCTGGACAGATCAACAGTGACGGGGTCCAGGGTCTATTATGACATGCAGGACTTCAACAAGCTGTTCCTGAAGCTGTCCATCGGCATGATCCTGCTGTGCGTTGTGCTGTTTATTACAAACACCCACAACCGGAGAAAGTACTACATCGGCAACTACTGCGCCATCGGGCTGGTGGCTGCCGGGGGAGTGGGACTGACGGTGTGGGCCCACGGGCAGATTGAAGCCTACAAAGCCCAGTTCCTGCAGATCAATTTCGAGGAGCTGGCCGCCCACGCGACGAAGCGCAAGACGCTTTACACGGAATCAACCTTCTGGTTTGATATCCACTATGTTTTGTTCGCGCTGCTGCTGATCGGCATTGTACTGCTGATCGCCAACGCGGTATGGAAATGCAAACTCATGAAAGAAGAACAGGCGCTGATTACCAGCGGGAAGGGGGCAGCCGCATGACACAGGCCATGAATGACCGCGAACTGAAACTGGACCGGATGCGGTATGTGAAGAACACTTCCTCCTCCAGGCTCTGCTACCTGGCGATCCTGCTGAATGTTCTGTATTTCGTTTCAATCTATAAATCCGATGTCGGTTCCTGGTACTACCAGATCCTGGTGGGCGGGAGCATTGTGTACAACCTGCTGTTCATGCTGATTACCTTCCTGTCCTCCGAGGGCGTGAAGAACTACCAGAAGAACTATTCCTGGCCACTGTTCATCCTCGGCGCGCTGCAGATTGCCCGGATCTTCATCCTGCCCATGCAGGCCCACAGCGCCGTGGTGAAGGTGGGAAGTGCGGAGACGGTTGTGATGCAGGATCCCCAGTTCATCCGCTGCATCATCTACCTGGCGGGCAGCGCCGCCTGCCTGATCCTGGCAGGATGGATCAACCTGCGGAAGGCAACCGCGCTGGAGCATCACATCGGAACGATCGGGAAGGAGGCTGCGTAATCCATGGCTGAACTGAAACTGCAGCATCTGGATAAGATCTATGACAACAAAGTGCAGGCCGTATACGACTTCAACATGGACGTTGCGGACGGCGAGCTGATCGTCCTGGTCGGCCCCTCCGGATGCGGCAAGAGTACAACCCTGCGGATGGTAGCCGGACTGGAGGATATCTCCGCCGGACACCTGCTGCTGGATGGACGGGACATTACCCAGACCCCGGCCAAGGACCGGGATATGGCCATGGTGTTCCAGAACTACGCCCTGTACGGACATATGACCATTTATGAAAACATGGCGTTCTCCCTGACGCTGCGGAAAGAGGATCCCAATGTGATTCACAAGAAGGTCCTGGCGGCGGCGGAAATCCTTGGCCTTACCAGCCAGCTGAACAAGAAGCCGGCACAGCTTTCCGGCGGACAGCGGCAGCGGGTAGCCATGGGCCGCTCCATCGTCCGGAACCCGAAGGTGTTCCTGTTTGACGAACCGCTGAGCAACCTGGACGCCAAGCTGCGCGGCGCCACCCGGCGTGAGATCCTGCTGCTGCACAAGCGGCTGAAGGCCACCATGCTCTACGTGACGCATGACCAGACGGAAGCGCTGACCCTGGCGGATCGGATCGTGTGTATGTCCATGGGCCATGTGCAGCAGATCGGCACGCCGCTGGAACTTTATGACAAGCCGGCGAACACCTTCGTGGCGGGCTTTATCGGACTTCCTCCCATGAATTTCTACAACGGTATGGGATTTGAGGACGGAAAGCTGAAGGGCAACGGATTTGAGGTTGAGCTCTCCGATGAGGAGAAGGATACCCTGAAGGATTATTACGGCAAGGAAATCATCCTGGGCGTCCGTCCGGAGGACGTGAGCGCGGACGGAAACCTGCAGATCCGGGTCACCAACAACGAGAACCTGGGAATGAACACCCTTGTGCACGGCTATATCGGCGACAACAGCCACATCGTGGCCAAGCTCCGCGGCTGGGAGGAATACCACAACGGAGATACCGCAGCGATGAAATTCGGCCGGAAGCACTTCTTTGACAAGGATACCACGAACGCAATTCGGAAGGAGGAGAAGTGATTATGGCAAAGGCTCCTTCGAAAAAGCCGGAGTTCCTGCGGAAATGGATGGTGGCGCTGAAACGGAAGCCCCAGATGATCGCCCTGGTGGTGCTGGCGGCGGCGTTTGTGTACTACAGCCTGAACCTGACCCAGATTTCCAATACCACGGCAAAGATCTACGGCAACGGTATGGGACTTGCCGAGTTCGCGACGATGCTGCTGAGCATCCTGAGCCTGGTATGTTTCCTGAACTCCTTCCCTCACCGGAAGAAGACAAACATTCCCATGCTGGTGCTGCTGTTCGTAATGCTGGCCATCATCTTCTACTGCGACGTTTTCTACGGCCGGCGGATTACGGAGGCGATCACCCGGGCGGACAACCCCATCAGCGCGGATGGCGCCAACATCTTTATCACCAATGCCCGGAACATGCTGAAGGTGCATGAGATCCTGCTGATCATCGGCGCGGCCCTGACGGCACTGCTGCCGGTGTACAAGCCGCTGATCAAGCGCATCAACACCAGCGTGGCGGTGGAAGGCAACGAGGATATGGGTGAAATTGACATCAGCGGAGAGGACGCCTGATCCATGGGAAGGAAAAGCCGGAGGGCTGAACCGGAGAAGCCGCGCACAACGGCGGAATACTACCGGCTGAACACCAAGGCCGTGGAGGACCTGGTGACGGCGGATGTGACCAACAGCCCGAAGGTCAGTGAAAAGGAACTGCGGAAATACCGCTCCGGCCCGCAGATCCACCTGAAGGACTGGGTCAAGGTCATCCTGATCAAATGGTGGTTTGCCGGAGCAGTCTGCTTCTTCTTCTACTGGGGACTGGGCATGATGATCCAGAACCAGGAGAACCAGCTGCTGATCCTGGGGCTCGCCCTGGGGTTCGTGACGGATCTGCTGGTGAACAACATCTTCCGCTACTACGCGAAGACCCCGGGAGCCAACGACCGGTGGATGATGTTCGGAAAGAAAGGCTTCGTAAGCCTGCCCCTGAACGTGCTGTACGGATTTGTGCTGCTGGCGCTGGTGGTGATGACCTACAACACCATCAACAGCGTCGCTGCCGCCGCCACCGGGGAGACGGAGCGGGTGGTCCTGGGCGTGGAGCCGATCCTGTTCGGCCTGTTCACCGTGTGCTGGGACCTGCTGCTGCTGGGAGCAAAACGCCTGATCCGTCGGATGGTGGAGGACGCGAAAAAACAAGCGAGGTAAGCATGCACGAGACGATTGAGCGGTACATCCTGGAGCTGGTCCGGCGCAGCACTCCCCGGCGGACAGCCTGGAACCTGGAAAAGATCAGGGAAGGCAAGG
>CAMMYM010000084.1 GCA_946527725.1 uncultured Clostridia bacterium | reverse complement strand
TCGAACTGGGGATTCTTGACCATGGTGGTCAGGACGCAGGTGAGGCCTTCGCGGAAATCCTCGCCGGAAAGGTTGTTGTCCTTTTCCTTCAGGAGGCCGGTGCGGCGGGCGTAGTCGTTGAAGCATTTGGTGAAGGCGGCCTTGAAACCGGTCTCGTGGGTGCCGCCCTCCGGCGTATTGATGTTATTGACGTAAGAGAAAAGGCTTTCGGTAAACCCGTCGGTATACTGGATGGCTGCGCGGCAGATAATCGCGTCGCGCCGGCCTTCCAGGTAGATCACATCCTCCTGCAGGGCAGTTTTCCCCGCGTTGAGGTACAGCACGTAATCAGAGATGCCGCCCTCATAGCAGAAGACGCGGGTGCGCGCTTCCGGGTCGGGAAGGCGTTCGTCGGTAAAGGTGATGCGGATGCCGCGGTTGAGGTATGCCAGCTCCTGCAGGCGGCGGGCCACGGTTTCCGTATGGAATTTTACGTCTTCAAAGATCCGGTCGTCGGGAAGGAAACGGACGAGGGTGCCCTTTTTCCGGGTGCTGCCGAGGACCTCGAGGGGGCCGGAAGGCTTGCCGGCGGCAACCTTGCCGGTTTGCGGATCCGTATCGGAGGTGAAGGACATGCGGTAATGGGTCCAGTTCAGGTAAACATCGACGGTGAGCCAGCGGCTCAGCGCGTTGACGACGCTGGCGCCCACGCCGTGCAGGCCGCCGGAATAGGCATAATTCTCATTATTGAACTTGCCGCCGGCATGCAGCACGGTGAAAATGACCTCCACACCGGGGATGCCCATGGTGGGATGCGTATCCACGGGCATGCCGCGCCCGTTGTCCCACACGCTGGCAGACCCGTCCTTATGCAGGGTGACGGTGACTTCATCGGCAAAGCCGTTGGCGGCTTCGTCGATCGCGTTGTCCACGATTTCCCAGAGAAGATGGTGCAGGCCGCGGGACGACGTGGTTCCGATATACATGCCGGGGCGCATCCGGACGGCCTCGAGGCCTTCCAGCACCTGGATGTTCCCGGCGTTATACGTTTGCGGTGACATGGATTCACTCCGTTCGTTATAGTGGCTTAAAACCGTTGACCGGCATATAACGGCCAGTCTGAGCAATTGTACCATAAAATGGGGATAAAAGGAAAGGGGAACACAAGATTTTGCGATGGAGAAAGGGCTGAAAAGGCGCTGCAAAGCTTGACACAGGCGGAAAAAACGGGGATAATAGCCCTGTTATGAAAGGGGTTGTGCGCATGAAGCGCTTTTTAAGCTTATTTCTTTGCCTGTGCATCGCCTGGACAGGGCTCAGCTTCGCCATGGCGGAGGATGAAGAGCCGGAGTCCCAGGATCCTGAGCTGGAAGAGGTCGGCCAGGCAGCCCTGAGCGCCGAGCAGCTGAAGGAGATGGAGGAGCTGGACGAGGAGGTTTCCATGCCCCGGGTGACCGGCAAGGTCTATCCGGAACCGGAAGCCAAGGACTTCAACAACAGTTCCCCGGTGCTCTATACCTGCAAGGTCAGGAAGGACGCGGCCATCTACAAGGTGCCGGATCCCGACCACAACAAGAAGAACATCCTGTTCAGGGGGCAGAGCCGGGGCATGACCGCTGACGTGCTGTATGTCGGGCTGCAATGGCTGATTGTCCGCCGGGAAGGCAAGATCGGATACGTGCAGCGGCAGTGGGTGGACAAGGCTTCCATCCAGCCGATGGATCCCGTGAACCAGCCGGCCTTCAACGTGCAGAAGCACGCCTTTACCGCCGTGACGGCGACGTACTGCCACGTGCGGACAAGCATGAGCTTCAACGAGGGTGCGGAGGACGACGGGGAGAACTTCGTCATCCTGAACCCGGGTACGAAGATTACGATCTGGAAGTTCTACGACGGATGGGCCATCGTGAACTATATGCGCGATTACGGGTATATCGACCCGAACGAGCTGACGGACCTGAAGCCGGTTTCACCGACGGACGAGGAGCTTTATCCGGACTGCCCCATCGCCGCGTATACCAGCTACTACAAGATGAACAAGACGGAGAGCAACATCAGCCGGATCCACAACATCAAGGTCGGCAGCCAGCTGATTTCCATCGTGCTCCAGCCGGACGAGGTCTTTGACGCGAATGCGATCATGGGCCCCTACGGCGCGAGAAAAGGATACGAGGCGGCGCCTGTGCTGATCAACGGGACGAGCGTGCTCGGGTACGGCGGCGGCACCTGCCAGGTTTCCAGCACGCTGTACAACGCGGTGATCCAGCTGCCCGGCCTGGAAATCCTGCACCGGAAGCCCCACGGCGGGAACGGCGCGCCTTACCTCCCGATCCACTGCGACGCGGCGGTCGGGACGGACAGCCTGAACTTCCGGTTCGCAAACCGGTATGATTACCCGATCCGGATCGAAGCATGCACGAGCGACGACGGGGCATTATCGATGCGGATTTACAAGGTTCATTAAGCGAAAAGCGCGGCGGGTGCCGCGCTTTTCGCTTACAGATCCGGGTGCCCGGCAGCGCTCCCCGCAGGGGGCGCGTTTTTTGGAAAAAGAAAGCAAAATAGAAACGGTTATTTTCCCGGGGCTGCAGTTTTCAGAAACTGGCAGTTGTGGTAAAATCCATATCGTCAGAAACGATAGAGAATGCCGGAGAACGGCAGGGAGGATTCACATGATTGACTTACAACAGGTAACCAAGACGTATGCCAAAAACAATAAAAAGGCTGTTGACGGCCTGAGCCTCCACGTAGACGGCGGAGAGCTTTTCGGCTTTATCGGGCCGAACGGAGCCGGCAAGACCACGACCATCAAAATGATGACGGGCGTGCTGACGCCGGACGAAGGCACCATCACCATGGCCGGGCACCGGATGGATACAGAGCGCCTGGAAGCGCAGCGGATGATCGGCTTTGTTCCGGACGGGAATGACCTTTACGACCGGCTGACAGGCATGGAATACCTGAACTTCATGGCGGACATTTACCAGGTGGACACGGCGAAGCGCAAGGCGCACATCGAAAAATACCTGGATATTTTCTCCCTTGGGGATGCCATCAACAACCAGGTTCGTTCCTATAGCAAGGGGATGAAGCAGAAGCTGGTCGTGATCGGCGCGCTGATCCACAATCCCCCGGTATGGATCCTGGACGAACCGCTCGGAGGCCTGGATCCCCGTGCCGCGCACCTGCTGAAGGAAGAGATGATCCGGCACTGCAAGGAAGGGAATACCGTGTTTTTCTCCACCCACGTGCTGGAAGTTGCCGAAAAGCTCTGCACCCGCATCGGCGTGATCGACAGCGGCAGCCTGAAGGCGGTCGGTACGCTGGATGAACTCCGCTCCGGTGAAAAGGGCGCCAGCCTGGAGGATCTCTTCCTTGAACTGACGGAAAATGACGGAGGCGAAGAAGAAGCATGAGCGCGTTTTTTGCACTGCTGAAGCTTCAGCTGCTGACACGCTATGCGGACCTGAAGCCAAAGAACCTGAAGAACGCCCTGAAGGACAAACGGGGCCGGACTGTCGGCATGATGATTGCAGTCATCTTCCTGTTCGTTTACCTGGGCGTGATCCTGTATATCATTGAAACCAAAGCCCTGGACTTCCTGACAGTGAACCAGCAGGGAGCCGGGGCGGAGATTGCCGATCCGCGCAACCTGCTGGTGATCCTGGCAGTCATGCTGAGCACGGTGGGTACGCTGGTGATGGCGTTCTTCTTCATCATGAGTTCACTGTACCTGGGCCGCGACGCGACG
The DNA here is from genome assembly GCA_946527725.1 of uncultured Clostridia bacterium. GTDB lineage: Bacteria > Bacillota > Clostridia > Christensenellales > Aristaeellaceae > Aristaeella. The sequence goes on along the minus strand of CAMMYM010000084.1, from coordinate 2,583 downwards.
TTCCTCGCATCCCTGCCCATCAGGCCCAGGATGCTGATGGGCGCCAAACTGACGCAGGTGTGGATCAGCGAAACGTTGATTGACGCGGTGATTATGCTGCCGGCGTGCATCCTTTACGGGACGCGCGTCGGGGAGACGCCGGACTTCTACCTGCGGATGGTGATCGTCTGGCTGCTGGTTGCGGTCCTGCCGATCTGCATCGCCGCTTTCCTGTCGGCGTTCCTGATCCGTATTTCCGCACTGTGGAAGCACCGCGAAGTTATCCTGACCGTCGGCGGCGTGGTACTGTTCATTGCCTACATGTTCCTGATGATGAACGTCGGCGGCATTACCGGCGGCGGCAGCGATTCGCAGGAGATGATCGGCAAGTTCCTCATGGACAACGCCTCGCGCATTGCCGGCATGACGTCGCTCTTCCCGCCGGCGGGGTGGGCTGTGAAGGGCCTGCTGGGTGACTGGGGACAGCTGGCGCTGTTTGCTGCCGTGAGCATTGCCGGCGCGGCACTGCTGGTCTGGGGCCTGGGATTCTTCTACCGGAAGCTGAGCCTGCTGCAAAGTGAAACGCCGCTTGCCACCGGCAAGAAGGGCATCCAGAAGGGCTCCATCCGCGAAGGGAACGCCTTCCGCGCAAACGTCAAGCGTGAACTGCTGACAATCCTGCGGGTGCCTTCCTATGCGGTGAATATCCTGCCGATTTCGTTCATGCCCGTCATGCTCATCGTGATGATGGGCGTCATGTTCAACCGTTCCGCCGGAACGGAAGGCGGCGCCGCGCTGGGTGAACTGATGAAAAACCTGAACCCGGCAATCGTCATGTGCATCATGGCGGCGGCGGTCGCCTATATGGCCGGCATGAACCCTGCCCTGAGCACAGCAGTGACCCGCGAAGGCAAAGGACACGATTTTATCAAGTCGCTGCCTGTGTCCGCAAAAACCCTGATTCATGCGAAGCTGGCGGTCGGCTGCGGGCTTGAATGCATCGGCGTCGTCGGTGCGTTTATCGCCCTGCTGGTTATCATTCCCGGCTTTGTGCCGGAAGCATTGCTTGCCCTGGTCCTGGTACTGCTTTTCTGCTTCGCGTGCGCCTGCTTCGCGCTGAGCCGCGACGTCAAGAAACCGAAGCTGGACTGGGTTACGGAGCAGGAAGCCGTGAAACAGAACTTCGGAGTGCTGATCTCCATGCTGGTTTCCTGGGCGGTGCTGATTGCGCTGGCGGGAATCGGTTACGTACTGATCGGCGTGCTCGGATGGGGGACAATCCCCGTGTTCGCGGTGCTGGGCGCGGTCCTGGCAGCCCTGTGCTACGGAACGTACAGGCTGCTGATGAAGAACGTGAACAAATACTATATCACTGATTGACGGCCGGGGGCCGGTTGGGGAGGAAGAAGGCATGAAGAGGCTGGTTTGCAGTTTCGCGGTATTGATGGCAGCGGTACTGTGCGTATGCTGCGCCTTTGCGGAGCAGACGGTTACGCTGCCGGAAAGCAGCTACAGGCTGACACTGCCGGACGAAATGACCTATGACGGGCCCGGAAACGCAGCCGAAGGCGACGATGCGCGGTTTGCATACGTCTGGGACGAGAAAAAGCTCGATATCGGCTTCTTCCTCCGCACCAACCCCGGCGGGGCGACGCTGGAAAGCATTGCCGGGATCCTGCGGGAAAAAGACGACAGCATCGCAATTTACCGGATCCAGGGCGTTGAAATGATCGTTTACCGGACAAAGGATCCCGGCGACGACCCGACCGGGCGCGGCATGCTGTGCATTGACTACATGTTCCTGGACGGGGACAACATTCAGGAGATCTGCTTCTGGTACGGTTCGAAGGAGGCGGCTGCGCTGACCGAGACGATCATCAGCAGCATCACAAAGGATTGACGGGACAATGAGCTTTACACACCTGCACCTCCATACTGAATACAGCCTGCTGGACGGCGCCTGCCGGATTTCCTCGCTGGTGAAACGGCTGAAGGAGCTCGGCATGGATTCGTGCGCCATTACGGACCACGGGGTGCTGTACGGCGCGATCGATTTCTATACAGCGATGAACGATGCAGGGATCAAGCCCATCATCGGATGCGAGGCATACGTCTGCCGGGACCGGACGGACAAGTCCATCACCGGCCGGGAGAACAGCCACCTGATTCTCCTGTGCGAGAACAACACGGGATACAAAAACCTGATGCGCCTGATCAGCGAGGGGTTCCTGACGGGATACTACTACAAGCCCCGGATCGATTACAACCTGATCCGGCAGTACCACGAAGGCCTGATCTGCCTGAGCGCCTGCCTGAGCGGCGACCTTCCGAAGATGCTCCTGAACGGCCAGGACGAAAGCGCGCACGCATACATCCGGGAAATGCAGGAGATTTTCGGCCGGGAAAACTTCTATGTGGAAATCATGGACCACAACCTGCGGGAGGAGAAGACGGTCCTGCCGCGGCTGATTGCGATCGCACGGGAAATGGACGTGCCGATCGTGGCGACGAACGACTGCCACTACCTGGAGAAAAAGGACGCGCACGCGCAGGAAGTGCTGATGTGCATCCAGACGGGCAAAACCCTGGCGGACGAGCAGCGGA
>CAMMYM010000083.1 GCA_946527725.1 uncultured Clostridia bacterium | reverse complement strand
CAACATCCTGATGCAGAGCGCACTGAGCGCCTCCTGGGTGCGGACGGTGCACGGGAAAAAGCAGAACCTGCTGATCCTGCTGGTGAACAAGCTGAACGACCTGCCGGCGTGGTTTTACCTGAACAATCCGGTCAGCAAAATCCTGCAGCTGGAAGCGCCGGACCGGGAAGAGCGGAAACGCATGATGACCGGCACGAACTTCGCTTCCTTCTTTTCCGGCACAGTCTACCGGCGCGACATGCCTTACTATGCCGAGCATGAGGACGAGCTTGAACGGATCAAGGAGAAATTCGTCGGCCTGACGGAAGGCATGACTTTCACAGAGCTGGATGAAATGCGCATGCTGTGCAAAAAGGAAGAAATGCCGGTGCGCGATTTGTGCAAGATCGTGGACCTGTATAAATACGGCATCAAGGAGAATCCCTGGAGCACGCTGAGCGTCAGGAGCCTGAAAACAGCCAAGCAGGATTTTGAAAAGCGGATCAAGGGACAGGATACCGCGCTGGAGCGCACGCTGGACGTGGTGAAACGCGCGGTGACCGGCATGAACGGCCTGAATTCCTCCTCCACGGGCAAACCCAAAGGCGTGCTGTTCTTTGCGGGACCGACCGGCACCGGCAAGACCGAAACCGCCAAAGCGCTGGCGGAAAAGCTCTTCGGCGACGAGAGCACCTGCATCCGCTTCGACATGAGCGAATACGGCCAGAGCCATTCCGACCAGAAACTGATGGGCGCACCTCCCGGATACGTGGGGTACGAAGCGGGCGGCCAGCTGACGAACGCGGTGAAGAAGAATCCTTTCTGCATCCTGCTGTTTGACGAAATTGAAAAGGCGCATTCCACGATCCTGGACAAGTTCCTGCAGATCCTGGAAGACGGCCGGATGACGGACGGGCAGGGGAACACGGTTTACTTCTCCGAGACAATCATTATTTTCACCAGCAACCTCGGTATCTATGTCAAGGACGCCTTCGGAAACAGGCAGCCGAACGTGACCATGGACATGGAATACCCGGAGGTCCAGAGCAGGGTGCGCAGCGCGATCGAGGACTATTTCAAACTGGAGCTCGGGCGGCCTGAGATCCTGAACCGGATCGGCGAGAACATCGTCGTGTTCGACTACATCCGCAAGGAAGCGGCCGACCTGATCCTCCGTTCGCAGGTGAACAAGATCATCAGCAAGCTGCGGGAACAGAAGAACATCGAAATCAGCATTGAGGATTTCGCCTACAAGAGCCTGGAGGATGCCGCAACCTTTGACCTTTCCAACGGCGGGCGCGGGATCGGGAACCAGGTGGAGAGCCTGGTGATCAATCCGCTGAGCCGCTGGCTGTTCGACCATGAGATTACCGAAAACGCGAAGATCGTCATCGAAGGATTCGAGACAGCGGCCAATCCGCCGAGTATCCGCTGCCGCGTGGAAGGAGGGGAAGAAGCATGAGCAACGACCAGAACAACCATGCGAATAACCCGCCGATGGAAGAGAACGAGCTGCTGAAGCGGCTGCGCGCAATCGGATCGGACCTGTGGGGGGAACTGCCGAACGTGCCGGCGGAGCCCAAGCCCTCAGCGGAAAAACCGGCAAGGGTCGTCGTGAAACGCCCGGAAATCGGAATCGACAACCTCTGGATGACAGCGGACGAAACGATTGACTGGACCGACGCGCTTGGGCACGAGTATCCTGCCGACGGCCTGACGAGCATGCGGCTTTGGAGCTTTTACCACACGCAGGCCGAGGCCGTGCTCTCCGGGGATACCAAAGCCTACGCGGATGTGCTGAAGAAAGCGAATCCGCTGGGAGAGCTTACCCCGTTTGCGGAAGGCATCAGCATGCGGCCCCTGAATCCCGGAAGGGTCGAAGCCCACTTTAACTGCCGCGCGGAATATATGCAGGACAACGCAAAAAAATACCTGAGCGCCATGGGCATCCGGATTGCGAGGGACCTGCTTGCGTGCCTGCCGGTGGACGAAGTCGGCGTCATTGCCGTACAGGGCGGGAAAAACGTGATGGAGGTTACCTACAGGCGGGAAATGTTCCTGCACCGGAATTTCAGTTTCCTGGACCCGGTCGGGCTGACCGGGGAATGCGGGGCAACGTTCGACCTGTGAACTGAAAAAGGTTCAGCCGATCTGGCTGAACCTTTTCCAGTACGCCGGGGGATTACCGCTTTTCCGCGGAGGCGAAATAAATGATATCCCAGAGGGCACGGGCATTTCCGGTATCAGGGTTCACCTGCTTGCCGCGGAAATACAGCACGGTCGAATCCCCGCCGTCGAGGTTATATGCAATCTGCACATCCTGGGTGACAATGAATTCAGCCAGCTCCTGCAGCGTCAGGCCGCGGCTTCCGCTGCGCTTGCCCTTGCTCGTGAAGATTTTATAATGCAGGGGGCCGGCCTGGCCGATGACCATGCGCGTCGCATCAATTCCGGAGCGCATGACCATCCAGGTGCCGCCTTCACTGGTTCCGCGGTCGGCGCCGCGGTAGTCGGTGACAACCGCGCCGTTTTCCACGATGATCGGGCCGAAGGAGAAGACATTGAAGATTTTCCTGCCTTCATAGACGGAAGGATCATCGAGGTCGCCGGGCTGGGCGGAATGGATCCCGTGGAAATCGCCGTTTTCATCAACCAGGAGCAAATCCATCCGGAACCTGCCGGATTCGTCCAGCCGGGCGTGGATCTGCTTTCCCTGGCGGAAGATGATGCCGAATTCCTTCTTTTCCTTCGCATAGGCGGAATCGCCGTTGATGGCGAGCACCGCGTTCATATGCTTCGCCTGGGTGACAACCTTGCCCTGGGACATTTTTCCCTTGCTGAAATCGCCGTCGCCCATGGAGGCGGTGCGCAGCTGGGAGGGATCGGAGATCACGACATCCGCGATGAGGATAGGCGTATTCATCCAGGTTGCCTGGGAAACGGTGACTTTGATGGTGCTGTCCTCATATACCATGACGGCATTGCCGTTTGCATCCTTCGATTCGGAATACCCATTCTCATCCGGAGCGGAACCCGGCGTAAAATCGATGGGCAGCAGGTAATCGCCGAGGGTCCAGGGGAATGCATCCTCAGCTTCCGCATGGGAAGCGCCGGCATCCTCCCCCAGGGCGGAAACGGGCAGCAGCAGCGCAAGCAGCACTGCAAGCACCCGGACGGAAAAGCGGAACAGTTTTCTATTCTTCATAAATAACTCCTTGGGAGGCTTATTACCGGAGGCCGCGGCGGAGCGGGACAGCCGGTTCGTTAATACTATAAAATAGCCCCTTCTCTTTGTCAAACGAATCAGGGAGCCCATTTCTTCCTGCGAAGCAAGGATGCCGTGCCAAGCACAATGGCACAGCCGAGGGCGGCAAGGACGAGCAGGGCAATCCAGGCTTTTCCCTCGAGCGGGACGAGCTCGAAGTGCTTCCCCGCGGTGCATACGACCGCAACGAAAGCCGCTGCCATGGCAGCAAGCAGGACCGCACGGTTCCGGTTGAGGGGAAGGCAGGTGCGCAGCAGGACCAGGAAACCGACAAACCAGGCGATGATCGTGGCTACCGTACTGCACAATTCCCGGGACCATCCGAAGGAGACGAGGTTCATCGACAGGGCGGCGCACAGCGTTACGGCCGTTCCGCCCGGAAGAGCACGCATCAGCACCGTGCGCAGGAAATTGCCGCGGATCCGCTCCCGGCAGGGCTCAAGCGCCAGGAAGAAGCCCGGGATGCCGACCGTCAGCGACGAGATCAGCGTCAGGTGGATCGGATGGAAGGGATAAGACGCCGGGAGCAGCAGCGTCAGGATGCTGAGGAAGAAGCTGAAGAGCGTCTTGGTCAGGAACAGGCTGGCGGCCCTCGTTATGTTATTGATGACACGCCGGCCTTCCAGCACGATATCGGGCATGACGCCGAAATCGGAATCGAGGAGCGTCAGCTGGGCTGCGTGGCGCGCGGCATCGGCACCGCCGGCCATGGCGATGGAACAGTCCGCAGCTTTCAGGGCGGGGATGTCGTTGACGCCGTCGCCGGTCATGGCAACATTGCGGCCTTTTGCCTTCAGGGCGAGCACGAGGGCTTTCTTCTGCTCGGGTGAAACGCGCCCGAAAACAGTGTATTGATCGCAGGCATCCGCGATGGCTTCCGGGGTATCCAGCTTCCTGGCGTCCACCGCCTTATCCCAGCCCTCAAGCCCTGCCATGCGGGCGATGCGGGAAACGGTGCGCGGATTGTCGCCGGAGATGACTTTCAGTTCCACGCCCTGCTCCCTGAAATAGCGAAGCGTCTGCTCGGCGCCGGGACGGATCTGGTCCGTCAGCGCGCACAGGCCGATGATTTCCGTAACGGGCGGGACGGTTTCCGGGGAGACAAGGCCGCGGGCACCCGCCAGCACGATGACGCGGCGGCCTTCGTTTGCCAGGGCTTCGATCCTTTGGCGGAGCGGAGCGGGGCAGTTTTCGCCGAGCACGTATTCAGGGGCGCCGAGAATCAACGCTGTTCCGTCGGCAAAGGTAGCGGCTGATTTTTTCCTTTCAGAAGAGAAGGGAAGCACAGCGCGGGGCTTTTCCGATCCGGGCGTGATCCTGGTCCGCAGCGCGTTCAGGGTCGGCGAGTTATCGTCAAAAACACCGAGGAAGCGGGACAGCGCCTGCTCCATTTCGGCATCCGACCGGTCCACGCCTTCCACCAGGGAAAGTTCCATATCCCCGGAGGTGATGGTTCCGGTTTTATCCAGGCACAGGACCTCCGCGCGCGCCAGCGTTTCGATGCCGGCAAGCTCCTGGACAAGCGCTTTTTTCCGCCCGAGCCTGATGACGCCGACGGCCATGGCAATACTGGTCAGCAGGATCAGCCCTTCCGGGATCATACCGATCATCGCTGCCACGGATTCGGGCACGGCCTTTTTTGCCAGGTCGATAAAGGGCAGGGGATCGGCAGAAAACCACTGATTGAGGATGAGCTGCTTCAGGAAAAGCAGGATACCGAGGGGTACCAGCAGCATCGTGTCAAATTTGATGAGCCGGTTCAGCTCCTCCATCAGCCGTGAACCGGGGCGCGCTGTTTTACGCGCCTCCCTGTTCAGCCGTCCGAGATAGCTTTCGTTGGCCACGTACACCAGCTGGGCTGTCATTTTTCCTTCGACGACATAGCTCCCGGAATACAGCCAGCTGTTTACGCCCTTCGGCACCGGGTCGCTCTCGCCGGTGAGCAGGGACTCCATGGCTGCCCCTGCACCGCTGACGATGACAGCGTCTGCGACGATCTGGTCCCCGGCACGGAAAACAGCAAGATCCCCCTGGACGGTTTCCTCCGGTTTCAGGACAACTTCAGAGCCGCCGCGGAGCACATGCACATCCGGCGCGTTCAGCAGCTGCAGTTCCCGGATTGTTTTCTGCGCACGGTATTCCTGTATGGTGCCGATCAGGATATTTGCGATGATGATGGTGATGAACAGCATATTCCGATAACTGCCCACCAGGAAAAGGCAGGCAGCCAGCGCAAAGTTCAGGAAATTGAAAAAGGTGAAGATATTGTCATACAGGATCTTTTTCATGGATTTTCCCTGGTTGTCATCCATGATGTTGCCGCGCCCGCTGCGCATGCGCTCCGCCGCTTCTTCCGGCGTCAGTCCGGTCTCATCCGTATATGTAAAATCTTCCGGCCATTGATCCGGAAGCTTCAGTTCGTTCTCCATACATACCCTCCGTTTCTATCCTTTCAATACTATGCCACCCGGGGAAATGTGTCAAGCTTTCGGACCGGTATCCGGACAGGGCGGGAGTGTTGTCATCCGTGGCGAAGCGTGGTATGCTGAACCCGGATAAGAAAGAGAAAGGGCGTGCAAAGAATGACGCAGAGAGGGAACCGCCCTGAACAAGGCGAAGAAACGAAGCGGTCCGGAAAACAGACTGCCGGACTGGTGAAACGTTTTATCCAGTATTATAAGCCCCACCGGAAACTGTTCTGCATGGATATGACAGCTTCTGTGGCTGTATCCCTGATCGGGATCGTTTATCCGATCATTACCCGGACCATGCTGAATACGCTGATCCCGGACCGGAATTACAGGATGATCGTGATCCTCGGCGTAACGCTGCTTGCGCTGTACCTGGCCAAGATGATGCTGAACTATTTCATCCAGTACCAGGGGCACATGATGGGCGTCTATATGCAGGCGCAGATGCGCAGCGATATGTTTGACCACCTGGAGAAGCTTCCGTACAGCTTCTATGACAACCACGAAACAGGCAAGATCATGAGCCGCATGACGAACGACCTGTTTGACGTCAGCGAACTGGCCCACCACGGACCCGAAAACCTGATTATCTCCATCCTGAGCATTGTGATTTCCTTTGCATACCTGATGTCCATCAACGTATGGCTGACCCTGATCGTGTTCGCCTGCGTGCCGT
>CAMMYM010000082.1 GCA_946527725.1 uncultured Clostridia bacterium | reverse complement strand
CGAACGGCGAAGAACTGGAAGGCGCGACGATCCAGATCATCGACAAGGACGGCAATGTTGTGGAAGAGTGGACTTCCGGCAAGGAAGCTCACGAAGTGAAGGGTCTGAAGACCGGCGAGGAGTACACGCTGCGCGAGACTGTGGCGCCGGAAGGATACGACATCGCGACGGATACGACGTTCGTGATTGACGAGATGGGTAAGGTAACCTCTACAGGCAACACGACGACGAACGAAAAGGGCGAGACCATCCTGCTGGTGGAGGACGCGCTGCTGAAGGGACGGCTGGAATTCGAGAAGATCTTCGAGATCAGCGAGATTACGCCCGAACCGACAGTAACGCCTGAACCGACGCCGACGCCGGAACCCACTCCCGAAGAGACGCCGACGCCTGAACCGGAACCCGAGACAGTGGATCTGCTGGTGACCAAGGAATGGGACGACAAGGGCGACATCGACGGCAACCGGCCCGGTTCCATCACCGTACGCCTGCTGGCGGACGGCGCCCAGATCCAGGCGGTGACCCTGACGGCCGCGGACGGATGGTACTATCACTTCACCGATCTGCCGAAACAGAACGGCGAAACCGATATCGTCTACACCGTCACGGAAGACCCGGTGACCTACTACGAGACGGAAATCAACGGAACGCACATTATCAACCACTATCGTCCGATCACGACCAGCGTCTCCGTACGCAAGGTCTGGGACGACAACAACAATGAAGCCGGCATGCGGCCGACGAGCATCCTGATGAAGCTGAACAACGGCATGAGCGTGGTGCTGAACGCGGACAACAACTGGAGCGCCACCATCAGCGACCTGCCGGTGATCCGGTTCGGCCAGCCGGTCAGCTACAGCTGGACGGAGCAGGAGGTGCTGGGGTACACGCTGACGGACACCACGGTCGTCAACAACACCACCATCTTCACCAACAGCATGCGCAGGCGTGAGACGCCGCCGCCCGAACAGACCAACGTGCCTCCGAAGGGACGCGGCAACAAGTATTTGATCATCGAGGACTACGGAACGCCTCTGGGCGTGGATGTGGTCATCAACCATGTGGGCGACTGCTTCGACTAATCCTGGTTCCGAGGAAAGCAAAGGAGCGTATGAGATCATGAAGAATGCTTTCAGAACACTGTTTGCACTGATGTGCATGCTGGCGGTGCTTTGCTTTGGCTTCGCTATGGCGGAAGCTGTGCCGGAGCCGACCGCGGAACCGACGGAAACCGCAACCCCGATCCCCACGCCTTCGGCGGAGGATCTGGGGGAGCTGGTTTTCCGGATCGACGGACCGGACGCAAGCATGCCCATGACCGTGAAATACAGCGATTTCGCGGAAGAAGGGAAGTACGTGCTGGAGGGTCTGGTTCCCGGCACCTATACGGTGACCGAGGTGGACCCGGACAAGCTGCTGGAAAACCTGAATTACACCTTTGACGAAGAAAACAGCGTCACCCAGCTGACCATTGAGGTAAAGGCGGAGACGGCGAACGCGGAGACGACTTCGGAGCCGACTTTGGAACCGATCCCGGCCGAGGGGCAGGAGCCAATCCCGGCCGAGGGGCAGGAAAAGGGCAATGTGCTGAAGAATATTTACGAGCGGACGGCGGAAGTTACTCCGACGCCCAGCCCGGAGCCCTCGCCGTCGGAAGAGCCGAGCCCGACTCCTACGCCGGAGCCGCCGGAGGAGCTGGTGACCATTCCTGTCGTCAAGATCTGGGAAGACTTTGGCAACCGGGATCAGAACCGGCCGGACCGGGTGTTCGTGAACCTGCTGGCGGACGGAACCAAAGTCACGCAGGCGGTGCTGAACGCGGCGAACGGCTGGAGCTGGCAGTTTACGGATCTGCCCAAGACCCGGGACGGGAAGGAGATCGTCTATACCGTGACGGAGGAGCCCGTCGAGATGTACGTGGCCCGGATCGACGGATACACGATCACGAACATCTACAGCCCCGTGACCACGAGCGTGACGGTGAGCAAGGTCTGGGTGGACAATAACAACTCCGCGGGGCTGCGGCCGCTGAGCATCTACTGCACACTGAGCAACGGCATCCATGTGGAGCTGACGGAGAAGAACAACTGGACCGCGACGGTGGATAACCTGCCGACGATCGTCAACGGCCGGGAAGTGACATACACCTGGAGCGAGCAGGAGATTGTCCAATACAGCAGAACCGGAGAAGAGACGGTGGGGAACACCACGGTGTTCACCAACTCCCTGATCGAGCGGAAGCGTGACAATCCGCCGGAAGGCAAGACGCCGCCCAAGAGGGGACGCGGCAACAACTACCTGATCATTGAAGACTACGGAACGCCGCTGGGCGTGGATGTGGTCATCAACCACGTGGGCGACTGCTTCGACTGATTTCCGGATTCAACCAGGCGCACCGGGCGCGGACGCGGGAGAAATCCCGCATCCGCCCTGAGGCGCAGGGTTTGGGGTAACATCTTTACAAAGTCAGACTGGAAGGAAGGAAAAGGGTATGCTGAAGAAACTGTTGTGCCTGGTACTGAGCCTGATGCTGTTCCTGCCCACGCTGGGGCTGGCGGAAGCGACGGAAACGGAGACGGAGGAAACCGAGGAATACGTGGCTCCGGAGGAGCTGATTGTAACCCATCCGACGATTACCAAGGGCGACTTCTTCACGGAAATGTTCGGCAACGACACGGCGGACATCGACGTGCGGGCGCTGATTCACGGATACAACCTGGTAAACTGGGACCAGAACCAGGGCGTGTACGTGCTGGATCCCTCGGTGGTCACCAACAGCCAGGAGATTGCCGGACAGGAGCAGTGGGTTGTGACGGATGACGAATACGGCAACCGGAGCTACAACCTGCTGATCGCCGACGACCTGTACTTCTCGGACGGCACCCCGATCACGGCCTGGGACTACGCCTTCTCGCTGCTGCTGATGATGGCGCCCGAGGTGGAAGAGATCGGCGGAAAGATCTACCGCGCCCAGCATATCCTGGGATATGAGGAATACATCAACTACTGCCGGGCGAAGATGGAAGGGAAGACGGACGAGGAGCTGATGGCGGAGCCGGACAAGTACTCCTACTGCCTGAGCGGCGTGGAGGTGCTGAGCGACCATCAGCTGGTGATCACGCTGGATCACGAATTCCTGCCTTACTTCTTCGAGGTCGGCCTGCTGCTGTGCGAGCCCTATCCGATCCATGTGCTGGCTCCCGGATGCAAGGTGTACGACGACGGACTGGGCGTATACATCGGGAACGCGGATCAGAGCGTGGAAGAGCCGATCTTCACGCCGGACCTGCTGGCGAAGACGATCCTGGACAAGGAGACCGGATACAACAGCCATCCCTCCGTGGTGTGCGGACCGTACGTCATGCTGAGCTATGACGGCGTGACCAGCCACTTCGAGCGGAATCCCTACTTTAAGGGCGCATGGTTCCACAACAGCCTGCCGGGCGGAAACGCCAGCGGGAACTACGTACCCATGCTGAACGAGAACAACGAACAGATGACGGACCGGCAGGGCAACCCGATGTATCTGGTGATTCCGCAGATCGAGAAGATCGCTTTCACCGTCGGGGACTATGACCTGCGGAAGGCGGAGGACGGCACCCTGTACGTCGGCGAGAACAGCTCCATCCACAAGATCACCGAGAACGAAGTGCACCTGGTGAACAAGGTGGTCAACGGCACGGCGATCATGGACGGCATGAGCCTGATGGGCGAGGGCGTCCGGACCCAGGCCTATCCCCGGATCGGCCTGAGCTTCCTGACCTTCACCTATGACTGGCCTACCGTGCATGAGAAGGAAGTGCGCCAGGCCATTGCGTGGTGCATGGACCGGGAACAGATCACGGAAGACTACTGCGGCGCGCCGGTCGCGATGCCCGAAGGCGCGGAGCCTGCCGAGGGCGAAGCCAGCGTCATGAACTTCGGCGAGGTTATGGACGGATACTACGGACGGGAGCAGTGGGAATACCTGCTGGTGACCCATCAGCTGGACTATCCGGTGAACATGCTGGATGAGGTGCTGCCGGAAGTGCACACCGTGGATGACGAAGAGAATCTGCTGAAGCACAAGAACCGGTACGTCCGGACCCAGGCAGAGTTTGAGGCGGCCATCGCGGCGTGGGAAACCCTGAGCCTGGAGAACCTGACGCACTACGGCGTGTATGATCTGGAGAATGATCCGGAGCGGACCGAAAAGACCGGCATCAAGAAGGCCAACCTGCTGCTGGATGACGCGGGATGGACGCTGAACGAAAAGGGCGAGACCTATCAGCCCGGCGTGGACGAGGTCCGCTGCAAGATGGTGGACGGCGAGCTGGTGGCGCTGCGGCTGAAGATGATGTATCCGGAAGGAAACCACATCGTGGATACCCTGCAGGAGAACTTCATCGACAACCTGAACCAGGCGGGCATCACGCTGGAGCTGGTTCCCACGCCCATGCAGGATCTGCTGTACAGCTATTACCGGCAGACCGAACGGACGACCGACATGATCTATCTGGCGACGAACTTCCACATCATGGTCGACCCGTCCATCACCTACAGCACGGACAAGACCCTGAACCACGAGATCTGGAACAACACCTACAGCGATGATGAGGAGCTGTGGTACAAGGCCGTGGATATGCGGAAGACCGACCCGATGGACGTGTTCGGATACGTGACCAAGTGGGTCAGCTTCCAGGAGAGGTACAACGAGGTGCTGCCGACGATTCCGATCTACAGCAACATCTACTACGACTTCTACTCCGATCAGCTGCAGAACTACTTCATTACCGGCCAGGTGACCTGGAGCCAGGCCATTCTGCTGGCGTACTTCGCGGATCCCAACGCGGTGCCGGAGGAGGCGCCGGCGGAGGAAGCGGAAGAGCTGGAAGACGGCGAAGCTATGTTTGAGGACTGAGTGAAGGATGAAAAGGGGCGGTCCCTCCCGGGAGGAGGGACCGCTTTTTCGGAACAGGAGGAAAAAAATTGCTGGCGAAGATATTGCTGCAGAGATGCGCAGAGGCGGGAATTGACTTTTTTACCGGGGTGCCGGACTCCCAGCTGAAGGGGCTGTGCGACGAGCTGTACGCCCGGTTCGGGACGGACGGGAAGCAGCATATCGTGGCCCACAACGAGGGCGGGGCCATCGCGCTGTGCGCGGGGCACTATCTGGCGACGGGAAAGCCGGGACTGTGCTACATGCAGAACAGCGGGCTGGGGAACGCGGTCAATCCGCTGGCGTCCCTGATGGATCCCGCGGTATACGGGATTCCCTGCCTGCTGGTGATCGGATGGCGGGGAGAACCCGGGGTGCACGATGAGCCGCAGCACGTCAAACAGGGCGAGGTGACGCCGGGGCAGCTGGAGCTGCTGGGCATCCCGTACCGGATCGTGGGCAAGGAAACCACGGAAAGGGAATTCGGGGAGGCTTTCGAAGAACTGACGGAGGCGCTCGGGCAGGGAAAATGCGCGGCGCTGGTGATCCGGAAGGGCGGGCTGACCACGGAGGAAAAGCCGGACTACCGGAACGGATATACCATGACCCGGGAGCGGGCGGCGGAGATCATTCTGGCGGAAGCGGCGGAGGAGGACGTGTTCGTCTGCACGACGGGCAAGCTGAGCCGGGAGGTTTTCGAGATCCGGGAGAAAAGAGGGGAAGGCCACGAGCGGGACTTCCTGACGGTCGGATCCATGGGACACGCGTCCATGATTGCCCTGCGGCTGGCGGAGGAGAAGCCGGAGCGCAGGATCTGGTGCCTGGACGGGGACGGGGCTGCGCTGATGCACCTGGGAGCCATGGAGATCATCGGTCAGCGGAGGCCGCGGAACCTGATTCACGTGGTGATCAACAACGGCGCGCACGAGACTGTGGGCGGAATGCCTGTGTGCAACCGGGAGATGGATCTGACGGCCCTGGCCAGGGCGGCGGGGTACGCGGAGGTGCTGACGGCGAAGGACGAGGCTGCGCTGAAGGCGGCGCTGCGGATGGCCCGGAAGGAAGAGGGACCGGTGATGGCGGAGGTAAAGTGCGCCTGCGGAGCCAGGGCCGATCTGGGAAGACCCACGACCACGCCCCGGGAGAACCTTTCCGCCCTGATGGGATTTCTTGGAGATAATCCCCCTCGCTCTCCGGAAAAATCCGTCCGGGAGTGAACAGATCTTGGGTTCTTTTTGGGAAAAATCCTATCCGGGGTATACAAAATAGAAAAGTTATGCTATAATCCCGTTTGAACCCCAGCACTGGTCCACTGGAAACGCTTCCCTCATGGTTGTTCTCTCGACGCCATCGTATGGAAAGAGCTCAGTTAGAATACCAATGGCGCGGGTCGACAATCATTTTTTTAGGGAGGTTTTTTACCATGTATGAAGACAAGACGCTGACCTGCCGTGACTGCGGCAACGAATTCGTATTCTCTGCCAGCGAGCAGGCGTTCTTCGCCGAGAAGGGCTTCCAGAATGAGCCCAGCCGCT
>CAMMYM010000081.1 GCA_946527725.1 uncultured Clostridia bacterium | reverse complement strand
GTCAGGCGTCCAGCTTTGCGGAGGCATCCTTCAGGAGCTCGATGATGGGCAGGTGCTGCGGGCAGACACCCTCGCACTGGCCGCAGCCGATGCACTCGGAAGCGCGGCCGTGCCCCTGGCCGACGATACCGCCGTAAAACGCCTTCGGCCTGAACACATCCCCGTACAGGTTCATGGTGTTGACCGCACGGAAAACGTCCGGGATTGAAATGTTCATCGGGCAGCCCGGCGTGCAGTACCGGCAGGAGGTACAGCCGATCTGCGGTACATTCAGCATGATGGCCCTGACTTTGTCAACAAGCTGCTTTTCATCATCGGACAGCGGCGTGAAGCCGGTGAAGGTGCCGATATTGTCCTTCATCTGTTCTTCGGTGCTCATTCCGGAAAGAATGGTCATGACGCCGGGCAGGGAACCGACAAAGCGAAGCGCCCACGACGCGACAGACGCGTCCGGCCGGGCGGCCCTGTACATTTCTTCGAGTTCCGGTTTCAGGCTGGCCAGGGTCCCGCCTTTGACAGGCTCCATGACGATGATCGGAATCTTCCGGCTGCTCAGGATTTCGTAAAGCTCCCCGGAGCGGACAACCGGATTGGTCCAGTCGGCGTAATTCAGCTGGATCTGGACAAATTCGATTTCCGGATGCGCGTTGAGCACCTTGACCAGGTACGCAGGGCTTCCGTGGAAGGAGAAACCGAAATGGCGGATCTTTCCTTCCGCTTTTTTCTCCAGTCCCCACCTGAAACAGTCCAGCTTTTCGTAGGTTTGCCCGTTTCCGCCGTCCTCAATGGAATGCAGCAGGTAAAAATCGAAGTAATCAACACCGCAGCGTTCCCGCTGCTCGTCGAAGATCCGGTCCCTGTCCGCAGGCGTTTTCAGGCACCAGGCGGGCAGCTTGGTTGCCAGCATGAAACTGTCCCTGGGATAGCGCTTCACCAGCGCCTCACGGATAGCTTTCTCCGAATTGCCGCCATGATATACATACGCGGTGTCAAAGTAGTTCATGCCGGCCTGCATATAGGCGTCCACCATGCGGGATACACGGCTGATATCGATTTTTCCGCCTGCTTCCGGCAGGCGCATGAGGCCGAAACCGAGCTTCGGCATGGTGTCCGGATTGATGCTCATACAGTTTACATCCTTTCATGATTTCATTTTCCGTAACTTTCCAGCAGTTCCACGATGCATTTAAGGTCCGGTGCATCAAGGTAATTGTATTCGCCGCTTCCGTCCCCGTAGGTGCCGTGCTGGACAAGCCTCAGGCCGGCGGCTTCCGCGTTCGCGACCTGCGCCTTCGAGTCCTTGACCAGGAAGGCAAGGTGATGCATGCCTTCACCGTGCTTGTCCAGGAAGTTCCTCCAGGTGGAAGGCGCTTCATTCGGCTGGATCAGTTCGATCTGCATTCCCGGGCCGACATCAAAGAAGGCCAGCAGTGAATTTGCTTCCGGTGCAGGCTTGCCTTCAAACACAGTCTGTGTGACTTCATAATCGCCGCAGGGCTGGGTCGGCGGAACATCCACGCCGAGGAATTCAGCCCATTTTTTCTTGGTGGCTTCGATATCCTTCACAATGAAGCCTACCTGTGCAACAAGATGCGTTCCGACAATACCGGCCATGATGGGTTCCTCCGTCTTATGTTTATTTTCGTTTTCCGGCCTTTTCCGGAAAGCTGGGAATCAAGTTTTGCTGTCAATATGGTTATTTTACACATTTGAGTTAACTCTAAGTCAACACATAATACAGTTTCCTTTTCCGGGGCTCCGCTTCCGGAAAACAAATTTACAGCCGGAGCAGTGACAGGCTTCCGCATCCGGGAGATTTATGGTAACATCATATAGAATTTAATGCATATGAATGAGGAGAATGGCCCATGGAGGACATCCTGCAGTATCTGAATAAAAACCCGGTCCTGAACAACGTGATCAGTTTCGCGCTGAAGGCAGTGGCCGTGATTGCGGTCGCCATCGTGATCCTGTGGGTTTCCCAGAAACTGTTCCGGCGGATCCGGGCCAAGGCGACAAAGTTCAATACCCAGTTCACAGAGAAGGTATTCCGTTTCCTGGTCATTTTTATCTCGGTGATGTGGCTTGTGATGAGCAATGACCTGACAAGGCCGTTCGGCCAGTCGCTGTTCCAGAGCACCACGGTGATTGCGGCGATCGCCGGTTTCGCAGCCCAGTCAGTGCTGTCAGACATGATCTGCGGATTCATCATCAATTCAACGAAACCGTTCGGAATCGGAGACAGGATCGAGCTTGAGAACGGCGTGTCGGGCATCGTGCGGGACATGACGCTGCGGCATGTTGTGCTGCAGGGGATCGATTCCCAGGTATTCATTGTGCCCAACAGCAAAGTGAACGCCCAGTATGTTCGGAACATGAGTTTCCAGTCAAAGATCCGCTCTGTCGATTTTCACTTTGCGGTTTCCTATGATACGGATCCGGAGTTCGCCACACAGGTGATCCGGCAGGCGGTCATGGACAGCCCGTATTCTGTTCCCGGCAGGATCCCGAAGGGCGGCGGGGATCCGGAATACGCGGAGGTTTATTTCCTTGCCTTCAGGGACAGCAGCCTGGACCTGGGCACAACGGCGTACTACCAGCCCACGACGCGGACGGAAGTATTCAAAAACGATATCAATACGCGGGTTAAAAAGGCGCTGGAGACCAACGGCATCGAGATTCCGTACGGTTACCTGAATGTCATGGTCGGCCGGAAACCGCAATAATCCGCGGAAGGCCGATACGAAAGCAGCGGCGGCGCCAAATGCCCGGATGCATTCCGGAATGGTTTGCCCGGGAAAGCAGGATGGCCCAATGGTTCAGCAGTTTCCGGGGTATACATACTGAAGATGCCGTTTTGCGGCAGCGACGAGCCTGTACACCTGCCGGGGATCTGTCGCCTGGCGGTCTGTCATATGCCAGCGGGGGAAAAAGCGGGAGATATGGAGCGGTATCTCCCGCCCTTTTTTATGCCCGGATACGCCTTCAAGCCCGGCGATCCAGGCGCTGAGCTCCAGCATTTCCTCTTCTGTATCGTTTTCCCCGGGGACGATCAGGGTCGTGAGCTCAACATGGCAGTGTCTGACCGCTTCCCGGATAAAATCCATGGCCATCTGCCTGCTGCCCCGGAGGACCTCTGAATAATACCGGTCTGTAAACCCTTTCAGGTCGATATTCATCGCATCGATATGGGGCGCGATCTCATCGAGGACATCCGGCCCGGCGGTTCCGTTGGTGACGAGCACGTTCAGCATGCCTTCCCGGCGGACCAGCATCGCTGTATCCCGGACAAATTCATATCCTACCAGGGGTTCGTTGTATGTGAAGGCGATGCCGATGTTGCCCTTTGGCCGGCAGGATGCGGCAATCGTGGCCAGTTTTTCAGGAGAAGCGGATTCCACGGGAACCCGGAAGCTGCTTCCTTTGTCCGGCTGTGCGATCCAGTGATTCTGGCAAAACGGGCAATGCAGGTTGCAGCCCAGGCTGCCGACGGACAGGATTTTGCTTCCGGGGTGGAAATGATACAGCGGTTTCTTTTCAATCGGATCCAGTGCCAGCGATGAAATTTTCCCGTACCACAGGGGCTGTACGGTTCCGGCCCGGCCGACCCTGGCTCCGCAGGATCCGACCTGCCCTTCATCCAGGCGGCATTTCCGGAAACAAACATGACATTGAGCCATATGCCACCTCATGTATGCCGGACCACTTCAAACCGTTCCAGCGTGATGCTGTCCCGCTCTGAAATGCCGCCCTTTTTCATCGCAATGGAGATCTGTTGGTCCACGGTGTCCACCCCGTCCAGGTCCGGCAGCAGCAGGCCGCGCTTATGGCCGCTGGATACGATCACACCGTACCGTTTTGCATCCAGTTCGTCCCTGCTCCGGATCCTTTCCGGCTCCGTCAGGACATCCACATGGATCTCCAGCCGTTTCAGTTCATCCGGACGTACAGGGCTGAAACGCGGATCCCGCGTGGATGCGCTGACTGCGTTGCTGATAATCTCCTCGGCAATATTCCTGCAGGCCGGCAGGATTGTCCCGATGCATCCCCGCAGCTTTCCTTCCTCGTGAATCGAAACGAAAACGCCTGCCCGCCCATGGAGCATTTCTGCTGTTGCCCAGTCCGGAATTCCGGGCTTCTTTCCGTCCCGGACCCAGGCCTCGACCGTGAGGCGGGCAAGCCGGACAAAAGGATCCTCTTTTTCCCGCAGGCGCTGCAGGCGTTCATCCTGCTTCTTCCTGTAGAGTTCCAGGAACCTCCTGCCAGGGGATTCGCCGGCCGGATGAAAGGTGCATACGCCGTATCCGACGCCGGTGATATCCTGGTGGGACAGCTGCTTTGCTTCGACGTTCATGCCGTCGAGCACACCGGCCATGATCACAAAGGACCGGTGGCCGCATTCAGCTGCCTTTTCGCAGAAGGCTTCATCGAATTCGAGCATATCTCCGAAGGCGCCATTGGAACAGGCTTCCATAATCCGCCGGTCATATTCAGGGCCTTCCGCTGCGAATCCGTACGGCCCGTACGGCTGAAGCCTGTGGGACAGATCGCCGCTGGCGATATACACGGTTTTCCTGCCGGTTTGGTCCACTGCCTGCCGGATAAGCTGCCCAAAGGCGTAATGGTCTGCCAGCGAAAGCCCGGAAAGCCCGATGCGGACCAGCCGGTAATCCCTGTACTTCTGATCCAGGAAAAACAAAGGCACCATTGTTCCGTGATCCAGGTTACGGTCTTTCTCACCCAGTGTTCCGGCCGGAAAACCTGCAGCGTCCGCCAGGGAACAGATCGAACGGACAAGCGCCGTATCGTATTCAACCCGGAAGGAGACTTCGGGCGCATTGAAACGCCTGAAACTGCCGGATGCCGTCTCCCCGGGCGACACATGGAAATAGTCGGAATACATCACAGCATGCGGACTGGAGATGATGACCGTTTCCGGTTTCAGCTGTGCAATTTCATCAGCCACCTGCTGATAAGCGAGGACGGTTTTCGTAATCTGCTTTTCGCTTCCATGCCCGATCTGCGGAATAATCATCGGCGGATGGGGCACCATATACGCGGCAATGACGGGCATTTTCGGTTCCTCCTTACGGTGCGGCCAGCTTTTCAGGCGGATACCGCATTTTATGATGTCCGGCTTGCGGCAAGGCTTCGGGCCACGTCTGCGCTGGCCAGATGGCCGGCAAGTGCGATGACGGCGGTGACCATGGCGGCTCCGGCTACATTATCATTTGTGCAGACGGAGAAGCAGGCGACATGCTCCGGTATGAAATATTCAGCATCGTGATCGTGCCGCAGGACGCGCTTGACTTCCCCTTATTATATGACACACAGGAGCGCTGTACAATATTTTCACATTCGGGCAAAGTATACAGAAACGGCCTTTCATACCGCCGTATCCCATATTTCAGGAAAACGGCCGAATCATAGTTCCCGGCTTGTCGATCATAATCGATAAAAAGCAATAATTATTGCCGAACGTGATCGACAAAAATATTCGCCTGTGGTATCGTTTTCCCGGGAAAGTGATGAGTGTGAATCATGAGGCGTTGAAACAGGTTATCCGGAATCAGTATGCTTGCTGTTGGCAGGCATCACAGAAAGGCGAAAAACGATGAGATCGGTTATTGGTGTTATGCCTCTTATAGATCGGGAACGGGAGAGCCTATGGATGCTCCCGGGGTATTTCGATGTTCTTACAGAAGCAGGCGGTTTGCCGGTTATGTTTCCCCTGACTGCCGACGGGGGACAGATAAAGCAGCTTATCGGTATGTGTGACGGCATCATGTTTACCGGAGGACAGGATGTTTCTCCGGAACTCTATGGTGAAAACCCTGTGCCGCAGCTTGGTGAAACGTGTATCGAACGGGACAGGATGGAACAGACTGCGCTGGAATATGCAATGGCGCAGAATAAACCGATCCTGGGTATCTGCAGGGGCATTCAGCTGATCAACGCAGTTCTTGGCGGAACGCTTTATCAGGATCTGCCAACGATGCATCCCTCCGATATTTCTCATCGCCAGGAACGTCCATATGATATGCCCGCCCATGAGGTAACGCTGATTCCGGATGCTCCGCTCATGGAGCTGACAGGGAAGGGCAGATTGCAGGTCAACAGCTGCCACCATCAGGCGATTAAAGACCTGGCGGCAGACCTGACAGCCATGGCAGTGTCTCCGGATGGACTGATTGAGGCTGTGTATGCCAGAAACCAGAAATTCCTGTGGGCTGTCCAGTGGCATCCGGAATTTTCATTCCGGAAAGACCCTGTCAGCATTGAAATTGTCAGGGCGTTTGTCGATGCTGCTTCAAAATCCTTTTCTTAAGGCATTTTGCATCGCTGAAGATATGTGAATATTGTCCGCACTTGGCCCCGGGAGTAGAATTTACTTTGGCAAATGAGGGCAGCCAGGAAATTTTTCTCCTTAACTGCCACCTCCCTTTTGGGCTGCGTATA
>CAMMYM010000080.1 GCA_946527725.1 uncultured Clostridia bacterium | reverse complement strand
AGCTGATTTCCATCGCGGTGCTGTTCTGCTGCATTCCGCTGATCATCCTGTACTGCTTCACGCAGCGGACGTTCGTGGAAAGCCTGGCCATGACAGGCTCCAAGGAGTAACCGGAAAAGTACAGACAACTGACACGAAAATGGCGAAAAAAACCGCAACAATACTTGAATCTTTGTCGGATGTGGTATATAATCTGCCTGCGAGGAAAAAGATCGCATAATAACGCACCTATACGGGCTTTGTGAGAGGTCCGTAAGGAAATAAAAAAGGAGGTTTTCTCGTATGAAGAAAATCCTGGCTCTGGTTCTGGCCGCTATGATGCTGCTGGGTATGTGCAGCGCGATGGCCGAAGCTCCCGAAGGTTATCCCGAAGTGATCGAAGGCCTTGACTTTGGCGGCCGCACGGTCTACATCTATGACTGGTGGGGAAATGACGATGCTGAACACAGCACCCGTCAGGCTGAACCCGACGCTGAAACCCAGGCCCTGTATGACTACCGTGACTGGCTCGAAGCGACCTACAACGTCAAGATCGTTGAGACCGCTCTGAGCGACTGGGCCGGCAACCCCGCCGAACTGACCAACATCAACATGAATGGCGGTCTGAACGGCAAGGGCGACGAAGGCGACTGGTGCATCATCGCGATCGCGGCTGACTTCGCTCCCGCGACCCTGAAGAATGACCTGTATATGCCCTGGACCATCGACCTGTCCGCTGAAAAGTGGAATCCGGTTACCACCAACTTCATGACCAAGGACGGCAAGGTCCTGGGCGTGCACGTTGGCAAGACCGAGCCCCGCAGCTGCCTGTTCTTCAACAAGCGCGTGCTGGAAGAGGCCGGTATCGACTGGAACACCATCTATGACATGCAGGCGGACGGCACCTGGACCTGGGAAGCCTGGGAAAACATCATGGACCAGGTACAGCGTGACACCGACAACGACGGCATCATCGACATCTACGGCCTGACCGGTTCCGGTGATGACATGGCGGTTGCCCTGGTGTTCTCCAACGGCGCTTCCTTCTTCGACAAGGACGAAAACGGCAAGATCACCCTGGCCGTTGACAGCCAGCCTGCCCTGGACGCCCTGGATGAGCGCGTCAAGGTTTGGGACAAGTACGCCTGCCCGACGCCCGAAGGCGCCAACTGGGACTGGTTCAAGACCTACTGGGAAGAAGGCACCTCCGCGTTCTACGCCGGCCAGACCTGGCAGGGCTTCAACGACGGTGCTGAAATGGATGACATGCAGGACGAGTGGGGCGCTGTGATGGTTCCGAAGGGACCCAATGCTGAGACCTACAAGGCCATGGCGTGCGACAACATCTACGGCATCCCGAACGTCTACAGCCCCGAAGTTTCCGAGAAGATCCAGATGATCTATGACCTGTACACCGACGATGTGCCTGGCACCGATTCCGAAGACAACTGGATCGGCAACAAGTACAACAAGACCGACGAGCGTGCTGTTGACGAGACCTACGCCATGATGCGTGAGCCTGAGCACAGTGCTCCGAACTACACCTTCAACCTGGGCTCCACCAACGACGTGCTGGGCAACGCGCTGCTGTGGGGACCGATCAACAGCAAGGGACCGGCCCAGGCTGTTGAAGAATCCAAGGGATTCTGGCAGGATCTGATGGACGTGTTCAATGGCGTCAAGACTCAGGAAGAAGTTGACGCTGAGAACGCTGCTGAAGAAGCTGCTGCTGCCGCTGCTGCCGCTGAAGAAGCTGCTGAAGAGGCTCCCGCTGCTGAATAATTCAGCTGAATTCAGATTCATTGTCTGAGTTTCCGGGCCGCCGCACAAGATGTGCGGCGGCCTTTTTTCATGCCCTGCGGGGACAATGAAAAAAAGAGCCCAAATGGGCCTGCAGATAATCAAATAATTCTCCTTGTATATTTCCGGAAACAGTGATACAATGCCGTCCGGCAGAAGCGAAAACGCTATTTCTGCCGGCGATTTTTGGAGAATGAAAGGGAAGCGTTAAGGAGAAAATGCAGGAACTTTTATTAATCTCAATGGCACTGTTTGCCGGGCTCCTGATGACCCGGCTGTTTGTGAAATTAAAGCTGCCGGACGTGACGGCATACCTGGTGGCCGGTGTGCTGATCGGACCGTGCGTGCTGGGCCGGACCGGGATCGGATTCACCACGTTCGCCCAGGTGGATTCACTGGCTGTGATCAGCGACGTAGCATTGGGCTTTATTGCGTTCGCGATCGGTCATGAATTCCGCCTGTCCGAACTGAAGCATACCGGGAAGCAGGCAACGATCATCGGTATCCTGCAGGCAGTAATCACCACGATTGTTGTGGACGCGGTGCTGATCGGCCTCCATTTTATCAATCCCGAAATCATCAGCCTGCCGGTGGCGATTACCCTGGGCGCAATCGCTGCCGCGACTGCGCCGGCGGCTACCCTGATGGTTGTGCGCCAGTACAAGGCCAAAGGTCCGGTAACCGACGTTCTGCTGCCGGTTGTCGCACTGGATGACGCGGTCGGCCTGGTCGTGTTCGCCATTTCTTTCGGCATTGCGCAGTCGATGGAAAACGGGACCGCCAATGTTGCCGCCCTGATTATTGAACCGCTGATGGAAGTGGTGCTGTCCCTGGGTTTCGGCGGAATCGTCGGATTCCTGCTGACATTCCTGGAGCGGTACTTCCATTCCCACCGGAACCGTAACGCGCTGATTGTCGGCAGCGTAATGCTGACCGTGGCGGTGAGCCAGCTGAAGATCCCGGTCGGAAGCTTCACTTTCGGTTTTTCGTCGCTGCTGGTCTGCATGATGCTGGGTACGGTGTTCTGCAATTACTGCCCGCTGAGCGAGGACCTGATGCTGCAGGCGGACCGCTGGTCCGGCCCGGCGCTGACCCTTTTCTTTGTGCTGAGCGGATCTGCCCTGCAGTTTGACGTGTTCTCCGATGTTACTGTAGTCCTGATCGGCCTGGTTTATATTGCAGCCCGTTCCTTCGGCAAATACCTGGGCGCGCGGCTGTCCTCCGACCTGGCGCACAGCCCGGAAACCGTACGGAAATACCTGGGCATTACCCTGCTGCCGCAGGCCGGTGTCGCACTGGGAATGTGCGCAACTGCATACCGGCTGCTGGGCGGCGGCCCCGGGACACTGATCCGGAATATTGTCCTGTTCTCCGTGCTGGTTTACGAGCTGATCGGCCCGAGCCTGACGAAGATGGCCCTGACCAAGGCGGGCGATATCCAGGCAATGCCGCAGGAAGTGAAAGCGCGCCGTAAGAAGCAGCTGGAAGCAGTCACCAAGCCGGTGCCCCCGCAGTTTGACAAGTAAATTGAAAAAGGACCGGATCCGGTCCTTTTTTCGTACATCCAGGCAAGTTAACGAAGGGATTGCTTTTCCGTTCCGGAACGGCGGATGAAGGTGGCGGCAATCGCGATGGCCGCACCGACCGCACAGATGGCGACCGCGGTCAGCATGGTCGGACGGACACCCACGGTATCAAACAGCCGGCCGCCGATCAGGCTGGACAATACCGAACCGATATTGGTCATACTGAAGGCCAGGCTCTGGGCCTTGGCGGAATCCTTCCGGTCCACGACCTGATCCGCATAGCTGACGATGAGGACTGTATAGAGCGCATAGCTGGGAGCCTGCAGCGTCCGGGCGGCAAAGAGCAGCGGGACGCTCGGCGCCAGCGCGTAGGCCAGCAGTTTGATCACGAAGAAGACGAAGGATGCCCGGATATACTGGACTGTGGTCCAGCGCTTCGGGAGGCGGGACGCGAACATCATCACCGGGACTTCCACAATGGCGGTATACGCGGCAAGATAACCCATGATGGCTTCTCCTCCGCCGACATTCCGGACCACATTGATGAGGAAATTGCCATCGATATTATGCGCGATATAAATGAATATCGTGCCGAAGAGCATGAGCCCGAATGCTTTGTTCTCCCGGAAGAAGCCGACCAGCGAAGTGGACCTGGCGGAAACCGCGGTACTGTCCGCGGGCAGGAGGGCTTCCGCCTGACGGAGATCCCGGTCCACCAGCCGGTTGCCGAAAAGCTGGAGGGCTGTGACCGCCAGGCCGGCGAAGGGCAGCATCCGGTAGCCGAGCCTTTCGGTCAGGAATCCCAGGAGGGTGGAAAGAATAACAAAGGAGAAACTGCCCATGGAGCGGGCAAAGCCAAAGTTAAAATCGGTTTTCGCGTGCTCCAGGCGGACGCACAGGTCCAGGTTGACCGCATTGACCGGAAGGGCAATGGCAATATAGAGCGTGAAGCAGACGGAACAGACAATTCCTTTGACCGGACTGACCCGGAGCAGGATGAGCAGGACCGCCTGAAGCGCCAGCAGCACATTGATGACATGGGCATGGCGGATATTCCGGTTGCGGTCAATCCAGGCGCCGAGGGCCGGGCCCAGGACCGCTCCGACAATATTGCCAACCGCCATGATGAGCCCCAGCTCCATATTGGTGTAGCCGGCTCCCTGGAGGAATACGGCGGCATACTGGACAAAGACGCAGAAGGAACTCCAGAAGCCGGCCGTGATAATCATATAGTGGAATGTGACCGGTGAAATCCGCTTTTTCATAGTAACGACCTTTCCTGTATGGGATGGGATAATTGCCCGGAATCAGCTGTTGACGCAGTTCCTCGGCGTTCCGCTTTCAAACGCCCGGATATTCAGGATCATCTCCTGCAGGCAGCGCTGCCGGGCTTCCAGGGCGCCCCAGGCCATGTGCGGAGTCAGGCACACACGGTCATCCGACCGGATGGCGTAAAACGGATGGCTTTCCGGGAACGGCTCCTGCGTATAGACATCGATTCCCAGGCCGCCAATACGGTTTTCCAGGATCGCGTCCGCCAGGGCCTGCTCATCGGCGACCGCGCCGCGCGCCACGTTGATAAACAGCGCATCCGGCTTCATCAGGGAAATCATCTCCCGGGAGAAAAGGCCGCGCGTTTCAGCACTGAGCGGAAGATGTACGCTGAGGATGTCGGATTCCCGGCAGAGGGACGGAAGATCCACGCATTCCACATCCGGAGCGGGCGTCCGTTTACAGGCGATGACCCGGCAGCCCAGCGCGCGGGCGATGGCCGCGACTTTCCGGCCGATATTGCCGTAACCGGCGATTCCCCAGGTTTTCCCGGCAAGCTCATGGAAGGCGGGTGACAGCTTGTTGGCGATTCCGCTCCGGGTATAATCACCTGTTCGGACGGCGCGGGTATACTCCGGAAGGCGGCTGGTGAGGTACAGCGCCATGGCTGCCGTGAGCTGGGCGACGCTGTCCGTGGAATATCCGACTACATTGGAGACCGTGATTCCGTGTGCACGGCACCAGACGGTATCGATATTGTCATACCCGGTGGCGGCCACACAGATCAGCCGGACCCGGCTGCCGGACAGATTGGATTCGTTCAGGCGGATTTTATTGATGATGACGGCATCTGCTTCCCGGACGCGCGCGGCCACTTCATCCGGCGCGGTGGTCTGCCATACCGTGACATCCCCGATTTCATCCAGGGGAGCAAGGGAAAGATCACTGCCGAGCGTGGCAGCATCGAGCACAACAATTCGCATTGGACAAGCCTCCGGGAATGATTTCTGATAAGCCATCATACCACAGAACAGAAGGAAAGAGAAGATATCGGGCAAGATGAACCGGTTGCACGAAGAAAGAAGTACATGTATAATAACAATAATCCCAAAAAACAGAAAACAGGAGAGGGACCGGCAATGAACATCACAAAGGATATCCGCTATATCGGCGTCAACGACCATCAGATCGACCTGTTTGAGGGGCAGTATATTGTTCCCGAAGGCATGGCATATAATTCCTATGTTATCCTGGACCGGCAGATTGCCGTGATGGACAGCGTGGACCGGCATTTCGGAACGGAATGGCTGAACAACCTTACGGAAGCGCTGGAAGGACGGCAGCCGGATTACCTGGTTGTCCAGCACATGGAACCGGACCATTCCGCCAATATCCTCGCTTTTGCGGAAAAATACCCGCAGGCGAAGATTGTTGCTTCCGCCAAGGCATTCACGATGATGAAGAACTTCTACGGGGATGATTTCGCCGAAAGGCGGATTGTGGCTGGTGAGGGTGATACGCTGGAGCTGGGAACCCATACCCTGAAGTTCATCACGGCCCCGATGGTTCACTGGCCGGAAGTCATCATGACCTATGACTGCACGGACAAGGTACTCTTTTCCGCGGACGCGTTCGGCAAGTTCGGCGCGCTGGACGCAGAGGATCCGGAAGGATGGGCCTGCGAAGCCCGGCGTTATTATTTCGGCATCGTAGGGAAGTACGGCGCCCAGGTGCAGGCGCTGCTGAAAAAGGCAGCCGCACTGGAAATCAAAACGATCTGCCCGCTGCACGGACCGGTGCTGGAGGAGGACCTGGGCACGTATCTCAACCTGTACCAGACCTGGTCCTCCTACGGTGTGGAAAGCGAAGGCGTTGTAATCTGCTATACTTCCGTATACGGCAACACGGAGAAAGCTGTGGAACTGCTGGCGGAAAAGCTGAAGGAGAAGGGATGCCCGAAGGTGGCGGTGAACGACCTGGCACGGTGCGATATGCCCGAAGCCGTTGAGGACGCGTTCCGTTACGGGAAGCTGGTCCTGGCAACCACCACCTACAACG
>CAMMYM010000079.1 GCA_946527725.1 uncultured Clostridia bacterium | reverse complement strand
CCCAAGACCATCCAGAACGTATTCGTCCTGCTGCTGCTGGCGCTTTTCGCCTGCCTGAGCACCTTCCTGGTGACCATCGGCGCGCAGCTGTACCGCAGCACCGTGGACAGCGCGGAGAACAACAATACCAGCCGGATCATGACCGCGGTGGTGCGCAGCGCCATCTGGGCGGAAGACGGCGGCAACGTCATCGTGGAGAAGATTGACGGATGGGACATCACCGCCCTGACCGTTATCGAGGAATACGAAGGGGAAACCAACTACAAGCGGCTGTTCGCCTATGAAGGATCCCTGCTGGAATCCTATACGGACGACGAACTCGGCTTTGACCCGAAATACGGCGAGCCGCTGTGCGACCTGAAGGAATTTGAGCCGGAGCTCAACGGAAAAGTGCTGACCGTGCGCCTGAAAGCGTCGGACGATACGGAAAGCACCATCCGGATGACCCTGCGTGCGGGAGGTGCCAAGGAATGAGGGAAGGACACCGCGCTAACGCATTGCTGGTCGAGCTCCTGCTGGTGATTTTCTTCTTCATGCTTGCCTCCACCACCCTGGTGGAACTCTTCGGCAACGCGAAGCACAGGACCCTGCAGGCCAGGGCCACGAACAACGCCATCATGGAAGCGGAAAACATCGCCGACACCCTGTACGGATCCGACGAACCCGAGGCCGCGCTGAAGGAACTCGGATTCACCGAGGCGGACGGCGTATGGACGCTTGCACAAAAGGAATATACCCTGACGGTGACGCAGAGCGAGGAAGCCGCTGAGGCGGGAACGCTCCGCATCTTCCGGATTTCCGGCACGGGGGACGGAAAAGAACTGTTCTCGCTGCCCTCCACCCGGTACCTGCCGAAGGAGGTGAGCCCGTGAACAAACGCAAGATTGCGCTCGGGCCGGGCGCTGCCTCCCTGATCCTGATCGTTGTGGCCCTTTCCCTCTGCATGCTGGCGATGCTGGCGCAGATCGGGGCGAGGAACGACGCGTCCCTCGCGTCCCGCAGCGCCGAGATGATTACCCGCGTGTACGAGCTGTCTGACCAGTCTGAGCGCCGCTTCGCGGAGCTGGACGGGGTCCTGGCCCGCTGCCAGAAGGAAGCGCAGGACATGGACGCCTACCTTGAACTGGTCGGGAAGAACCTGCCGGAAGGCATGGTCCTCGAAGAGAATGTCGTTTCCTGGACAGAACCCCTGGACAACCGGACGATGAATTGCGGCGTGAAGCTCGCGGAGCCGGGGACAATGCCCCGGGCCGAATGGGTGAACTACAGGCTGAAGGTTGACGAGCCGGAGGGAGACGATTTCGAGCTTTACTGACGCGCGGCGCCAGATGGAAAACCGGAGGAGTAAGCTGCATGACAGAGACACTTGACGAGATCCTGAGGAAGGCTCTTGAATATAAAGGTTCCGACGTATTTGTCGTACCCGGATCCCCGATCATGACAAAAGCGAGCGGCAAGATGATCCCGATCACCCAGGACCGGATGCTGCCCAATGATATCGCCGTCCTGGTGGACCGTGCGTATGAACTGGCCAGCCGGACCCGGGAAACGCTGGAAGAGGAAGGAGACGACGACTTCTCCTTCGCCGTGCGCGACCTGTCCCGTTTCCGCTGCAACACCTACCGCCAGCGCGGTTCCCTGGCCATGACCTGCCGCGTGGTTGCCTTCGGCATTCCGAACCCCGAAGACTGCCATATTCCGGATGTCGTGATGCGGCTGGCTGACCTGCGCAGCGGCATGCTCCTCGTGACCGGCCCTGCCGGCAACGGCAAATCCACCACCTTAGCCTGCCTGATCGACAAGATCAACAGTACCCGGAACGGCCACATCATCACCATCGAAGACCCGATCGAATACCTGCATCCCCACAAGCATTGCATCGTCAGCCAGCGCGAGGTCCCGGGGGACGCGTCCTCCTTTGCCCGCGCCCTGCGCGCAGCCCTGCGCCAGGCGCCTGACGTCATCATGCTCGGTGAAATGCGCGATATCGAGACCATCTCCACCGCCATCACCGCGGCGGAAACCGGCCACCTGCTGCTGTCCTCCCTGCACACCCTGGGCGCGGCAAAGACCATTGACCGTGTCATCGACGCCTTCCCGGCGAACCAGCAAAACCAGATCCGTGCCCAGCTGTCCATGGTACTGCGGGGTGTGGTATCCCAGCGCCTGATCCTGACCAAGGAAGGCAAGCTGCATCCGGTCTTCGAAGTCATGTGCGTCAACCCCGCGATCCAGAACCTGATCCGCGAGGGCAAGACCCACCAGATCGACAACGCGATCTTCGGCGGCGGCGCGGACATGCTGTCCATGGATACCGAGCTGGCCCGCCTCCTGCGCGACGGCAAAATCGACAAGGAGCAGGCATCCCTCCTGGCCATCCATCCCGAAACCGTGGAACGCCAGGCGCGCTTCATGAGGGATTAAGCACAATAAAACCGAAACCACCAAAGCGACGATCCGCGGATCGCCGCTTTGCTCATAAACAGGGGAATGTAAAGAAAACGGAGGATCAGAGATGGACAGGAAGATCACCGTCATTGTTCCGAACCTGGCGGAAAGCCACAGGGAAGCCATCCGGGACGCGGCGGCCAGGAACGGCTGCGAAGTACGCTTCATGGCAAATGAAGACGAAGACAAAGCATACGTATATGCCTCCGAGATCGTCTTCGGCCACCAGCCGCAGATCGCAAAATCGTCCCAATGCCTGCGGTGGCTCTGCACGCCCTTCGCCGGCGTGGACCAGCTGACAAAGGAAGACAGTTTTGCCAACAGGGACGCAATTCTGACCAATTCCGCCGGAGCTTACGGCGTCACCATCTCCGAGCATATCCTGATGGTGCTCCTGGCGCTCCTGCGCCGGGATCCGGAATACCGGAACATCGTAAGGAACAAAGACTGGAAACGGGATCTTGCCATCCGGTCCGTCTACGGCAGCCGGATCACGCTCCTGGGCACCGGCGATATCGGCAGGAAGACTGCGGCACGCCTGCGGGTGTTCCGGCCGAAGCGCATCACCGGCGTCAACCGCTCCGGCGGCAATCCGGATAACCTGTTTGACGCCATCCTGACCCGGGACAGGCTGGGCGAAGCCCTTCCAGGTACGGACATCCTGGTAATTTCCCTTCCGGGCACCAGGGAAACATACCATATGCTGGACAGGGAAAAGCTGGCCCTGCTGCCGGACGGCGCAGTTATTATCAACGTGGGCCGCGGCTCCGTCATCGACCAGGAAGCCCTGAAGGCGGAACTGGAATCCGGCCGCCTGTATGCCGGCCTGGACGTCTTCGAAACGGAACCGCTTCCCCGGGAGGACCCGCTCTGGGACAACCCGAATGTATTGATCACCCCCCACACCGCAGGGAACATGACCCTGCCGCACACCATCGACAGGATTGTGGAAATGTTCATTGAAGACCTGGACAGCTACTGCGCCGGCAAACCGCTGCAGCACACCGTGATCCGGGAACGGGGATACTGAGAATCGAAAGGGAGAGGAAAAAGATGACAGCTGAAATGATCAGGGAGATCCTGGAAAAGACGGACTGCGTGCGCTTCAGCGGCTCCGCGGCGGAAAAGGAGGCCGCGGAATACCTGAAATCCCTGTGCGAAGGATTGGGCGCGACCGCGCATCTCGAACCCTTCGACGTGGATGTTGCAGAAATCCACAGCGCTAGCCTCACGGCGGACGGGAAGGAGATCCCCTGCAAGGGCTACCGCCTCTGCGGCACCGGCAGCGTGGAAGCGCCGCTGTGTTACCTGCCGAACACGGACCCGGCGTCCATTGCCCGGGCAAAGGGAACAATTGTCCTGCTGGATACCGGCGTTACCTACTGGGTGTACCACGACCTGCTGGACGCCGGTGCGGTGGGCTTCATCACCCATGACGGGGATATCCGCTACCCGGACCGGGATATCGACCTGAAGACATTGCGCCCGTATGTTTCCAAGGGCAGGAAGGTGCCGTGCGTCACGGTCAACGCGAAGGACGCCCTGGAGCTGGTCCGGGAGGCGCCGAAAACGGTATCCATCCGGGTGGAACAGACGGAATCCGCTGCCCAGTCCCATAACGTGGTCGCGGAGATCCCCGGGCAGACGGAGGAATGGATTGCCCTGTCCGCCCATTACGATTCCACCCACCTGTCCCACGGCGCCTATGACAACATGTCCGGCTGCATCGGCCTCCTGGGAATCCTGGATGCCCTGAAAGGGAAGGCGCCGCTCCGCTACGGCCTGCGGTTCATCTTCTGCGGCAGCGAGGAGGTCGGCCTGCTGGGCTCCAAGGCCTATACCGCCGCCCACGAAGAGGAGCTGGATAAAATTGCCCTGAACATCAACCTGGATATGATCGGCACGTACATGGGAAAATTCATTGCCTGCGTGAGCGCGGAGGACAAGCTCCTGCACTATATCGAATACTTCTGCGCCCTGCGCGGATGGGGACTGCAGGGCCGCCAGGATGTCTATTCCAGCGATTCCACGCCCTTCGCGGACAACGGCGTGCCTGCCCTGTCCTTCGCCCGGATTGCGCCGAAATCCCAGGCGACAATCCATAACCGTTACGATACCCGGGAACTGCTCTCAACGGACCAGCTGCTGGCGGACATCGGCTTCCTTGCGGATTTCACATACGGCATGGCCAATGCTGTCAAATGCCCGGTCTCCCGGGAGATCCCCGAGAACGTCAGGACGAAGCTGGACGAATACCTCCTGCGGAAGCGCAAGAAGGAGAGCTGAGGCAGCGGGACAGGCCATATGACTGTCCGGCATCTGCCGGACACAAAATATCAGGATATACCGGGGAAAAGAACCGGTGCAGGGGAAACAAAATGGAACTGTTACAGTACGATCAGCAGATGGTCCGGATCACGGACTGCCAGGGCAGGGTATTTACCGGCATTGCGGAGGTTTTTCCCTGGGAATACGGCATGCACGAATTCGCCCGGGAAGAGGAAAGCATCCGCATGGGGATGTACCAGCTTTTCGAAAGTGACATCGCGCAGGTTGAACGCCTTCCGGACATGAAAATCCTCCGGGCGGAGGAAACATGGCAGCAGGCCGGCGCCTATTACGTCCGGATCCAGGCCATGGCGAAAAAGCATCACATCACCCTGCGGCAGGAATTCGACGAGCACGACACACCGGTAACGAAGTATATTGTCGTGACGGACAGGGATTTCCCGGTCGCTACGGCGCGGCTTTACCCCCTGAACGCAACGGATATGATGATCGGCCGCGTCGTCGTCCTGCCCGAATACCGCCGCCTGGGGATCGGAACGATGACGGTCCTTGCCTGTGAGGCATGGGCAGCGGAACTCGGCTGCCGGAAAACCGTCCTGGAGAGCCGGGACAATAAGACCGCCTTCTACGAACAGATCGGATATGAAATCTGCGGGGAACCGGAAAACGGGGATACCTTCCGCTGCATCCGCATGGAAAAGGAAATCGTCTGAATCAAAACGCACCGGCTGGGCCGGATACACGCTGATACAGCAGCAATTGCACCGAAGTTATATCAAAGCAGGCCCAGGGCCTGCTTTTTACATCCAAAAATACGCCTGAAACGGGGAAAAACCAAAAAGCCGAACGAACATTTTCCTTTTGATTACATCGTTCGACATAACCAAAAACGCCAAGTATTGGCAACGGTTACTTGTCAAAACCCGGAAAGCAATAGAAAAATCAACAGGTTCAACATTAAAATGTAACTTATACGTACAAATTCCATGTGCTTTCTGGTAGATTAGTACGGTTATTGCAATTCATTTTAATAAATGGTATATTATCTGTGGATTTTTGCACCCATTTCTAAATGAAATGGCACGTGAAAAAAGGCTAAAATGTAACTAACATGTAACCGTATATCCGGACAGACAAAGCAAAAACCAAACGATCAGATAAAGGGGTAAGGAACATGACAAAGAGGTTCAGGAAGATTCTCTCCACACTGTGCGCACTGGCACTTCTGCTTACGTGCATTTCCGCGGCATTCGCCACGGAAGGCGGCCTGCAGGAAGAACTGCCGCAGCAGACGGAAGGCGCTGTAACGGAAGAAGCAGCGCAGGACGGAGCTGTGCAGGAAGAAACGAAGCAGGAAGAGGCAACGCAGGAAGAAACAGCTGCAGAACCAGCAAGCGAAGATACGCAAGCCCAGGCTGAAGCTGCTCCTGCCGACGCAGTAACCGCTGGAGAATCAGCGCCTGCCGCAGCACAGACGGAAGAGAGGGCACCCGCTGAAACAGCAGCATCCGCTGAAGCAGCTGCGCCTGCAGCCGAAGATGTTCCCGCAACGGAAACAACTACGGAAGCAGCACCTGCTGCAGAACAGGCAGCAGAAGCATCCCAGGATGCAGCGAATACAGAAGTAAGTGCACCTGCCGAAGAAGCGGCAGAATCTGCTCCTGCTTCTGAACCCGCCCCTGCCGCAGCAGAACCGGCTGCAGCAGAGACAGCATCGTCTGAAACGACGACACCTGCGGAAGAAACTACTTCCGGGGAAGACACTGCCCCTGCCGATGCAGAGACGCCAGCAGAAGGAACGACAACAGAGACAACAGAAACACCTGCAGCAACTGAACCCGCCGCGGAAGACACTGCCCCTGCCGCTGCAGAGACTCCTACAGAAGGAACGACAACAGAGACAACAGAAACAC
>CAMMYM010000078.1 GCA_946527725.1 uncultured Clostridia bacterium | reverse complement strand
CAATGAAGGTTCGTCCGTCTGTGAAGCCGATCTGTGAAAAGTGCAAGATCATCAAACGCAAAGGCCGTGTGATGGTGATTTGCGAGAATCCGAAGCACAAGCAGAAGCAGGGCTGACAAACAGAAAGGAAACGCCGGTGGGTAGCCACCGGCGTTTTTCTTTACGAAAATTGACGGATGTGGTAGAATAACCCTGAAACGGAGGATCAATGAATGTACAGAAGGTATTCCCAGGCAAACGGGAGCGGCGCATCCATGACGCAGATTAAGCGAAG
The DNA here is from genome assembly GCA_946527725.1 of uncultured Clostridia bacterium. GTDB lineage: Bacteria > Bacillota > Clostridia > Christensenellales > Aristaeellaceae > Aristaeella. Next base: position 6,482 of record CAMMYM010000078.1, on the reverse strand, counting down.
CCGCATGAAAGACCTGTTGATCCTGCTTCTGGCAGGATTGCTGATTGCCTCCCTGGCTTTCGGTATTCCTGCAATACGGAAACAGGGTGATAACCATGCCCTGTATATCCAACGGATCAGGACTGAGTGCGACGAGGCAATCCGGCTGACGTCCACCCTCAGCAGGAATGCCGCGGCCGATTCCGCATCCATTCTCGCAAGAATCCGCAGTAACCTGTATGCGATCCGTATGATCAGCAGCCTGAATGCAACGCAGGAAGGCAGATTCCTTGTTGAAGAAGACAGGGTACTCACACTTCAGAATACTGTGGACCGGTACCTGACATACCTGACGACCGGGATGGATACAGGCGAATACCAGACCAACCTGCAGAATGCACTGGAGGAACTGCGGGAGACACTGCAAGATTTGAACTGAAAATGAAGAACTGGGGCGAAAAACTCGAAGAAAAGATCAGCATGCTGCCTGATTCACCCGGCTGCTACCTGATGAAAAGCCGTGACGGAACAGTGATTTACGTCGGGAAGGCAGTTAACCTGAAAAACCGTGTGCGGAGCTATTTCCGCGATACGGTTCATACCCCGAAGGTAGCGGCCATGATTTCACACATTGATGATTTTGAAATCCTGCTGTGTGAAACCAACCTGGAAGCCCTGATCCTTGAGTGCAACCTGATTAAACACTACAAACCTTATTACAATATCCTGCTCAAAGATGACAAGCACTATCCTTACCTGAGGGCTGACCTGAAGCAGCCGTTTCCAAGGCTGGAGATCACAAGGCGGATGGAGAAGGATGGCGCAAAATATTTTGGGCCGTATATCGGTGCGAACGCGGTGCGCCAGGTGATTGAAGCGGTGCGCGGCGTTTTTCCGCTTCGCTCCTGCCGGCAGGTGCTGCCGGCGGCGCACCCGAAACGTCCCTGCATGAACTATGATATCGGCAGGTGCATGGCACCCTGCGCCGGGAAATGCAGCGAGGCGGAGTATGCTGAAATGTTCACCGGCGTCATGAATTTCCTGAACGGCGACTATGGAAGCGTCATTGCAAAGCTCAGGAAGGATATGGATGACGCGGCAGCGGAAATGCGCTATGAGAAAGCCGCGCGGATCAGGGACAGGATCCGTGATGTTCAGGGACTGATGGAACGGCAGATTGCCCTGCGTACGGACAACAGTGAGCAGGACGTGATTGCGCTTGCACAGGACGGGCTTGACGCGATGGTACAGGTTCTCTATGTCCGGGGAGGCCGGATGATCGGCGGAGACCATTTTGCGCTGCCGCGGGAAGGCGCGGAGGACCCGGGGGAAGTGCTGGCCGGATTTATGCTGCAGTATTACGGAGACACAGGGCTGATTCCGCGAAACGTCCTGGTTCAGGCGCTGCCGGAAGGAATGGCGGACCAGCTGGAAGGCTGGCTCCGGCAGAAGAAAGGCACGGCAGTCACTGTGGCTGAACCGAAGCGGGGCGAAAAGCATGAACTGATCACCCTGGCTGCGAAAAACGCAGCTGACGCCCTGGAAAAACGCAACGCAAGGCGGACCGTCCACGAAGAACGAACGGTCGGAGCGGCAAAAAAACTGGGTGAAATCCTGGGGATGGACAGGGAACCCCGGCGCATTGAAGGGTACGATATTTCCAATACGCAGGGCGTGCAGAGCGTAGCAGCCATGGTGGTGTTCATTGACGGTGAACCCGCCAGGAAGGAGTACCGCCACTTCCGGATCCGGACGCTGGAGAGCGCGGATGACTTCAGGTCCCTGTATGAGACGCTGCAGCGGAGGTACGCGCATGCACTTCGTGAGCGGGAAACCGGAGAGGCAGGAAAGTTTTCGGACCTGCCGGATCTGATCCTGATCGACGGCGGCCCTCAGCAGCTTCGTTTTGCGCGGCAGGCGATCCTGGACCTCGGGCTGGAACCGCCGAAAATGTTCGGCCTGGCAGAAAAGCAGGAAGAAATCTGGCTGCCGGATGCAGCAGAGCCGATCCTGCTGGACCACAGGACACCGGAACTGCAGCTTGCACAGCGAATCCGCGATGAAGCACACCGCTTCGGTATTATTCACCACCGGTCGCTGCGCGGAAAAGCATCGATCCATTCACAGCTGGAAGACATACCGGGTATCGGTCCGGCCAGGCGCAAAGCATTGCTGAAGGCCTTTGGCAGCCTGAAAGCGATTCGTGAAGCGGATGCGGACGCGCTGGCGGCCGTCCCCGGCATGAACAGGGCTGCGGCTGAAGCGCTCCATGCGGGATTAAACGCCGGAAAATAACGGTTGCTACATGGTTTCATTCATGAGATAATAACAAGGCTGAGGCTTCGCATGGCAGACGGGAGGTATCTGCATGACATCTCTGTGGGTGAAAACGATCCGGCACCATCGTGCGGACCGGCAGGCAACCGTGCCCTGCACGCGGGCGGATGCCCATGAAGCGCTGCGTGAAGCATGTCATGAGCTGGACCTGCCGGAACCGATCTGGCTGGACAAAAACGAGCGGGAATGGGCTGAGTTTGGCATGACGCGGTTTCTGCCGGACGCCTTTTTTGAGGAAGTGGCATTTGAGCGGCTGGAGATTGAGTATATCGATCCGGACGCACCAAAACGGAAAAGCAAGGATCCGCGGAATGCATTCTGAACGCGGCCGAAAAGGGGCATGAAAAGGAATATGGACAAAAAAGTATACGAATTGATCGACAGCTATCGGGATGAGTTTGTGCAGATGCTGCAGGAATGGATTCGCACACCTTCCGTGAAGGGAGAGGCAGCGCCCGGCGCGCCCTTCGGAACGGACGTCCGGAAAATGCTGGACCGTGCCATGACGGATGCGCGGAAACTCGGTTTCCCGGTACGTGATTTTGACGGTTATGCGTGCGACATCACCCTGGGGGATGCCGAAGACAGGATTGCGGTGCTCGGGCACCTGGACGTGGTGCCTGTAGGCGACGGATGGACAAAACCGCCTTTTGACGCGGTCATTGCCGGCAAGCGGATTTACGGCCGCGGGGCAAATGACGATAAAGGGCCTTCTCTTGCGGCGCTGTTTGCCATGCGTGCTATCCGTGAAGCAGGAGTTCCCCTGAAAAAGGGTATCCGGATGATCCTGGGCTGCGATGAAGAAAGCGGCTGGGAGGATATGGAGTATTACAGTGCGCATGAACAGATTCCGGACATCGGATTCAGCCCGGATGCGGCGTTTCCCCTGATCAATACGGAAAAGGGCATGCTTGTACAGGAACTGCGCGCACCGGAATCCGGAACAGGCCTGAAAATCCTGCAGTTGTCAACGGGCGACCGTGTAAACGTGATTCCCGGCGAGTGCAGCGCACTGGTTGCCGGCGGGGAGGAACTTATCCGCAGGACCGAGGCATATGCGGCACAAACAGGCCTGCCCTATAAAGCTGAGCTGGCTGATTCCGGCGTGCTGCTGACTGCGGAAGGCATTCCGGGACACAGTGCTTATCCGGAAGGCAGGCGCAACGCCATCGGAATGATGCTCCTGCTGCTGAAGGAGCTCGGCGCGGACGGGCCGGTCGCCGCATTGGCCGAAGCTGTCGGCATGGAAAGCGACGGGCAGCACCTCGGCTGCGCCTGCAGGGACGAGGTATCCAAGAACCTGACATGCAATATGGGGATCCTGCGCCTGGAAAACGGTGAATGGTACGGCACGCTTGATATGCGCTGCCCGGTCTCAGCGGACCAGGAGATGCTGAAGGCCCAGACCGCCGGGCACCTGCCCGGTTTTGACATAACTGTGGAAACGCAGAAACCCCCGCATCATGTGCCGGCGGAGAGCGAACTGGTGACGGCGCTGCTGGCAGCATATCATGAGGAAACGGGGACAGAGGGCAAGCCGATGTCGACCGGCGGCGGCACATATGCAAAGGTGCTGAAACAGGGGGTAGCCTTCGGCGCGCTGTTCCCGGATGAAGAAGACCTTGCCCACCAGGCAGACGAATATGCGGATATCAGCAGGCTGATGACGGCCATGAAGATTTTCGCAAACGCCCTCATACGCCTTGCGGCGGATTGAGGCACCCGGAAAAAAGCAACAATACGATACAGGAGAGGCCAATCAGATGATTACAGTAAGCAATGTATCCCTGACCTTCGGCGGACAGAAGCTGTTTTCCGGTGCGGACCTGAAATTCCTGCCCGGTAACTGCTACGGCATCATCGGTGCCAACGGAGCCGGGAAGTCCACCTTCCTGAAGATCCTCAGCGGCGAACTCGAACCGACGACCGGCTCGGTGACTGTACCGCCGAATGAACGGATGAGCACCCTGAAACAGGACCAGTTTATGTATGACGCGTATCCTGTGATGGATACAGTCATCATGGGCAACCAGCGCCTGTATGACATCATGAAGGAAAAGGACGCGCTATACGCGAAACCGGACTTCAGTGAAGCAGACGGAGAAAAGGCCGCCGAGCTGGAAGGCGAGTTTGCGGAAATGGACGGATGGAACGCTGAAAGCGACGCCGCAACGCTGCTGACGGGCCTCGGCATTCCTGCCGAGGAGCATTCCATGATGATGGGCGAGCTGCAGGCGGGCGACAAATTCAAAGTGCTGCTCGCCCAGGCACTGTTCGGCAACCCGGATATCCTGCTGCTGGACGAACCTACGAACAACCTGGACAACCGGTCTGTGGCATGGCTGGAGGATTTCCTGATGGATTTTCCCGGCACCCTGATTGTGGTCAGCCATGACCGCTGGTTCCTGAACAACGTCTGCACCCATATCGTGGATATTGACTACAACCAGGTCAAGCTTTACGTCGGCAACTATGATTTCTGGTATGAGTCCAGCAAGATCATGCAGGCGCTCATGAACGACCAGAAGAAACGCCGTGAAGACAAAATTCGGGAACTGCAGGCTTTCATCCAGCGTTTCTCCAGCAATAAATCCAAGGCCAAACAGGCAACGAGCAGGAGAAAGCTGCTGGACCAGCTGACGATTGAACAGATGCCTGCCTCCAGCCGCCGCTATCCGTGGGTCGCTTTCACGCCGGACCGTGAAGCGGGCAAGGATATCCTGCAGGTGACAGACCTGAACTATACGCAGGACGGTGTACAGCTGCTGAAAAATGTCTCTTTTATCGTGACGAAAGGGCAGAAGATCGCCCTGGTCGGCAATGAGCAGGCCCAGACAGCGCTTTTCCGGATCCTGGCGGAGGAGATCCAGCCGGACAGCGGTACAGTCAAGTGGGGGGTCACGATCTCCACAAGTTATTTCCCGAAGGACAACAGCAAGTTCTTTGACGGATGCGACCTGAACATGATGCAGTGGTTTGCGCAGTACTCCCCGGAGCAGCTGGAGACTTACATGCGCGGTTTCCTCGGGAGAATGCTTTTCAGCGGCGACGATGTGTACAAACCTGTAAGTGTGCTTTCCGGCGGTGAGAAGGTCCGCTGCATGCTCAGCAGGATGATGCTTTCCGGGGCGAACTTCCTGATGCTTGACCAGCCGACAAACCACCTGGACCTGGAATCCATAACCGCCGTGAATAACGGGCTTATCAATTTCCCCGGCAATGTCATTTTCACCAGCCAGGACCACCAGTTCATTTCAACGGTGGCGGACAGGATCATCGAGATCCGCCCCGACGGGACAATCGCCGATTACCTCTGCAACTATGAAGAATACCTTGAGAAAATCAGGGAAGAGAAATAGGATATGAAAACGGGAGAAATCGTTTGCACGGAAAATACAAGTATGCTATACTGACCTAAAGCCCGTATGCGGACAGACAACATAGAAGGGAGATTGCTCCAATGAAATTCGGCCACTTTGACGACAAGGCGCGCGAATACGTCATTGATACGCCCCGCACGCCTTATCCCTGGATCAATTACCTCGGCTGTGAGAAGTTTTTCGGCATCATCAGCAACACCGCCGGCGGATACTGTTTCTACCGGGATGCGCGGCTGCGGAGGATAACCCGCTACCGCTACAATAACATACCGATCGACAACGGCGGCCGCTATTTCTACATCAACGATAACGGAACAGTCTGGAATCCGGGCTGGAAGCCTGTCAAGACAGAACTGGACGAGTATTCCTGCCGCCATGGCATGGGCTATACTGTCATCACCGGCAAGAAGAACGGCCTGAAGGCCTCGCAGCTGTCTTTCGTACCCATGGGCTACGACGCGGAAGTCCATCAGATCACCCTGGCAAACGAGTCGGATACCGCAAAGGATGTCATCCTGACCAGCTTTGTGGAGTTCTGCCTCTGGAACGCCCAGGACGATATGCTGAACTTCCAGCGTAACTACTCCACCGGTGAAGTGGAAGTGGAGGACGGTGTGGTCTATCACAAGACCGAATACCGGGAGCGCCGGAATCATTATTCCTTCTATGCGGTCAACACCCCCGTGGACGGTTTTGATACGGACATGGAAACCTTCCTGGGAATGTATAACGGTTTTGACTGCCCCCAGGCCGTCATGACCGGAAAGATGGGCAATTCCATCGCCT
>CAMMYM010000077.1 GCA_946527725.1 uncultured Clostridia bacterium | reverse complement strand
TGGCAGGGGCAGAAGGATTCGCCTTTTCTGCGGAAAAGCTGGGTCGGCTCTGACAGCCCACTGGGCTGTCTTCACTACCGACCCGTTCGAATCCCTTAATCAACCCAACCACGAAAGAACCCCCACATTGAGTGGGGGTTCTTTCGTGGCAGGGGCAGAAGGATTCGCCTTTTCTGCGGAAAAGCTGGGTCGGCTCTGACAGCCCACTGGGCTGTCTTCACTACCGACCCGTTCGAATCCTCTATTCTATTCTGACAAACAAATCCCTGCAGCCTAAAAGTCTGCAGGGATTTTGCTTGTCAGCAGGGGCAGAAGGATTCGAACCCTCAACAAAGGTTTTGGAGACCCACGTGTTACCATTACACCATGCCCCTACAGCGACAACATGAAGGATTATACGGATGAACGGCACGTTTGTCAAGCGTTTTTTCAGGAATTGCGCATAAGGTCATACATCATGATTCCTGCGGCAACAGCGGCGTTCAGGGATTCAGCGCCGCCGCGCATGGGAAGCCGCAGGCGGTGCGTGGCTTCCGCCTGCACCGCGGCAGAGATGCCGTTCCCTTCATTGCCGATAATCAGCACAAAGGCATCGGAAACATCCTTCCTTTCGAAGAAAGGTTCACCGTCCAGCTGCGAAGAAAGGACGGAATAACCGAGGCTGCGGAATCCGGCGAGCGCGGCGGGAAGGTTTTCCGGGAAAGAGAAACGCATGCGGAATATACTGCCCATGGTCGAACGGAGCACTTTCGGGGAATAGAGGTCGGCGCATTCCGGGCCGAGGATGACCCCGTCGAAGCCGGCTGCGTCAGCGGTGCGGATGATGGTTCCGACATTCCCGGGATCCTGCACGGCATCAAGCGCAAGGAGCCTCCTGCCTTCCAGGGGCAGGGTACGGCGGGAAAGGACCGCGGCAATTCCCTGCGGCGTCCTTGTATCGGTGACGGCAGAAAAGGCATGCTCCGACAGCATATAGACAGGCACCCCGTCCGGAATCCGGAAGGAAGGGACATAATCCTCACGAAGGAGGACCGCCTGAACTTCCAGGCCGGAACCGAGCGCTTCCCGGACCATGCGCAGGCCTTCCACCAGGAAAGCGCCGGAAGCCTCACGGCCCTTGCGGTCCTGAAGCGATTTCCAGGAAAGAACACGGGGATTCTTTGCAGACGATATCATTTCCATGGTATCTGTTCCTTTCATCCATGAAGCTGATGAACCAGGTCCAGCAGGTTGCCGATCCAGGCAGAGAGGGAATCATAGGGGCGCGGCGTTTCCGACGGCTGGAAAGACTGGTCGATGGAAGCGGTGACCACCGATTCGCCGGTTTCCGAGAACGGCTGGTAATAGTTATCCGTAAAGAAACCGGGGAAAAGCAGTTCGGAGGACGCGGGGAACTCACGGCGGAACCGAAGGAGGAATTCCGGCAGGAGTTCCGCAGGCCGTACTGAAATGGAAGCAGGGACAGCGGACGCCGGCGGAAGCATGTGATATATTTCCTGGAGCATGGAAAGCCCGACCGGGATTTCCATTTTCTTTTCGGCGGAGAAAAGCAGCGAAAGGGAAGCGACACGTTTGTTCCTGAACATGGAGAGGAAATGCCAGAGCGAGGTTTTAACCGGCGCGGGGAGCGCTTCCATCAGGGATGCACCGCGGCCTGCCAGGCATAAAGCCATCTGTTCGGGCAGGAAATCATTCCGGCTCGGGTCAACGGCCAGCTGCAGTAAAACTAAGCCGGAGAGCATCATCAGGTAAGAAAAATGCAAAAGCACCAGCGCCCCGGTACGCGAGGGAGTTCCCGCGGAATACATTTGCAGGATGCATTGCATGATCACAGGCAGGTGGTCAGCAATGAAATAATCCAGCGAAACGCGCGCACAGCGAAGCGCTGCCGTATCCGTCCGCGCGGCATGAAGCGACTGCGTCAGCAGCGCAAGATCCTTCCGGAACACCTCATCCGGCCAGAAACCGAGTTCACGCGAGAACAAATCCGGATCCCGGAGCAGGGACGGGATGAGCATATAATGAACACCGAGGGGGATCTGGCACGTCCTTGCCGCCTGTTCCCGGCCGCGCAGGAAGAGTGATATATCGGCGGTGCAGGCACCGAGGTCCAGGGTCATAAAGCCTCCCCGGGTGTCCTCCGGCGCGCAGTACCTGAAATAGGCGCCGATGGCTGAACTCTCCGAGGCGAAGGATACGGGAAGGCCCTCAGGCGGGACGGGATAACCGCTCTCCTGCATCACACTTCCGCACAGGGAAAGGAAAAGGCCCATCAGGGATTCCCGGCCTTCCTTCGCCATTTCATCCGGGAGGGAGAAACGCCAGGAGACGGAAGCCGCCCCTTCACACCTTGCCTGGAGCGCCGCCATCAGCAGCACCTGATGCAGGCAGAGGAAGCCGGAACGGCCCTTTTCCTCTTCCCATTTCAGGCTGATATAGACAGCGTCCGACGGCGTTGCAAGAAGGTCTTTGATGTCGCTGGACATAAGGATAATACCGTCCATAAAGGGAACGGGGGCAGCCCCGGGGACATTCCTGAAGATGCGCGACACCGTGGGCAGCAGCGCGGAAACCGGAACAGCAGGGAGGAACTCACGGCGCAGCAGGTCACGGGAGGCTGCAGGATTGTTCAGGAGCGTACGCACCATCACGGGACCGTGCATCGGCCTGCGCTTCCTGTCGGCAGAAAACACAACGGAAGTGCCCGCAGAACCGAAATCCACACAGATTTCCACCGGGGCGCTTTCCTCCGGAATCGGCTTCGGCAGGACATTGGGAATGATGCCGACGCTTTCCTGCCCATGGGACAGGGCAATACAGACGGGGAACGCGTCAAATACGGCAGCGTAACGGCCGCCCGACGTCTGCAGGAGTTCCCCGAAAGAGCCGTTTTCAGGCAGGACGGAGGCGGTATACGGTTCGGACAGATGCGCATAGACATAATATGCGTTCCATTCCCCCGGCGGGAACGGCACCGAAGGCCAGACGGCCACCGTCGGGATGTCGTGGGCATACAGGTGGAGGATTTCCTCCGGGGCGTAGACACGGACCAGGCGGACAGGAAAAGCACCGTCCAGCGTCAGGGTTACCTTGCAGGAACCTTCGCCGGTGTATTCAAACTGCAGCAGGCCTTCCCTGAGCAGCGTCCGCCCCTCCGGGAGCGTGCACAGCGCACGGCCGAATTTCGCAGACAGCGGCGGAAGGACAGCGTCCTGCACGATTTCGGCAGATTCAGAAGCGGCGGTTTCCGTCGGCCGGAGCGTACACATGGACGAAAGCAGCGCATCGCCGATTACGTCGTTTCCGCGGGCGGGGAACAGGGCCAGCCGGTCAGAGAAGGGGGCGATGACATATCCGGGAAGGATATCCCCAAGGCATTCACGGAAAACCGTCAGCATGGAGGGGGATTCCGGATCCCAGGGCCAGGTGAAAACCGGCTCACGGGGTTCAACGGGCTTTGCCGCCTCCAGGAGCAGCGATTCCGCAGCCTCACGGGCTTCCGGAACGATATCCGGGTATTTGTCCATCAGCGCCCGCAGCTGGCCGAGGAGCAAGTCCCGGTAATCATCCGAGGACCGGGAGAGCAGCGAACACTCTTCCGCAAGGCGCTTGAGCGTATAATCCTCTCCGCGGGCATGCGGGCTGCCGAGGAGAAGCGCTGAATCCTCCCGGGCAAAAGCAATCCCGCGGTAAAGGTAAAGGACTTCCTGCGGGATATCCGTGCATGCGGCGGGCGGGAAAGCATCGGTTCCCGTAAGGCATGACCCGAAGGAATCTTCCTCCAGGAAGTGCTCGTAAGCGCAGGTCACCACGGAAATCCCGGACGCATATGCCGGAAGCCGGCTGAGGCTGCAGGCGGCGCTGAGGCGGGTCTTCAGGTGACTGTCCTGTGTACGGCGGCTGCCTTCGGACGCAAGGTCCTGCAGGAAGCTTTCCAGGAAGAGGATGAACGGAAGGGAGCCGCCGCTGCCGGAAAGGGCCTTGATATAGCCGGAAAGGCACTGCGAAAGCAGTTTCCTGTCGCCTTCGCCGAGGCAGCTGCAGGGATCCGCAAAAGTATTGCTTTCGGGGTCAAACCAGGTTGCAAAGGCAGGAACCAGGCTGCCCTGGGCGGCGGTTCGCCTGGCCGGGATGAACGATCTTCCCGGGATCACAAGCGCAAAGGGCGAAGAATCACCGTCCTTTTCAAGGGACAGGATGAAAGCCCTGTCCGTATGGCGGGAGGCGAGCCAGTAGCGCAGCACCGGGGCATTGCCGGAGGAACAGGCTGCAACGGAAAGGGCGGCTTCCCCGGAAGACCTGCGGCGGTACTGCCGCAGCAGGAGCATGGCAAGAAGCCCGCGCTGTTCGGCGGTATCGGTGCCGGACCCGGCCCGGGGAACCAGGGCGGCCAGGTCCTTCATGCAGGAGGGCGCGGTATCGGGCAGGAGGTCCGGAAGGAGCGGAAGCGCAGGCAGGGTGCCGGCGGCCGCCGCGCCGAATTCGGGAGGCACTTTGCCGGAACAGACCTGCAGGGCGCAGGAAAGAAGCAAGGGAAGCGACGGAACGCCTTCGGCATTTTTGCAGAGGACCTGCATTTCCTTATAGCACGCTTTCAGGTCCGGTTCCTGCAGGCCGGCAAAAAGGGACGGAACGCGGGATGCCGGTTCGTTCCTTTCAACATCCAGGAAAGATTCCAGGAAGCGGCAGGATTCGGGCTGCACAAATGTGCCGGCATAGGGATCATCCGTATTGCCCATGCGCTTCGGAAGCGCAGAGATGCTTTCCATGACGGCGTCCGGGGCCAGTTCCGATTCACAGCGGGCCACAGCCGCCTTCAGGAGCCGGATGCGCCTTTCCAGTTTCAGCAAAGCAAGCCTGTCCTGATCCCCGGAAAGGCCGGCCATTTTTGCCTGCGCATCGGAAAGCGCCGCACGGCAGCGCTTCAGGCAATCGTACCTGACCTGGAATGAACGGAAGCCGCCGAGGGCGGAAAGCAATTCATCCCGTGCCTTTTTCTCGTTTTCAGCCTGAAGCCTGATTTCTTCCAGGCGGCGGAGCAGCTGCTCCTCATCCGTATCGGCCATGGAAACACGGTGCACCGGACGGACCGCGTCAAGCCCGGATTCATGGGCTTCCGAGGAGGAAATATCATATTCTGAAATGACGGTGATATATCTTCCGCAGGCATTGACAGCCTGTTCCCAGGCCGCGGAGTTTTCATCCGGAAAGCGGAGATGGGACGGGATCGTCCGGAAGAAACGGAGGAAAGCGGAGACCAGCTTCCCGGCCGTCCTGTCCAGCAGGCTGATCTCATCCGAAAGGCTGCCCGCAGGGACACCGGCGGGAAACACCTGACGGAACAGGGCCGTGCGCGGATTCAGGGCCAGGGAACGGAACCTGGCAGGATGGGACTGGTAATGGCGCAGCGCCGGGAGCAGGTCCGTCAGCAGCCAGGTATAAAGGCCCATGTGCGCGGCGAAGGACGCTGCCCGGCCGCCGAGGGCATGCGGGGAGAAGGTACCGTCCGTTTCCGGGATATGCAGGCCGAAACCGGGATGTTCCCCGTCACGGTAAATCTGCGAGAGGACCTGCGCAGCCGAAAAGGCCGTAAACCGCAGCGAATCCGGCGATTCAACCATGGAAGACGGCAGGGACAGCATCCAGGCTGCGTCCAGCCCGGCAGCTGCATCTTCAGCTGACAGGCGCAGGAGTGAACGGCTGTCGATGGATTCCAGGGATGCGGCAAGGGCCGGGAAAAAGCTGTCCGGAAGGGGACTGGAGGTTTCCGCCAGGGCAATGAGAAAAACAGACACCGGTCTGTTTTCAAACCTTTCACTGAAATCATGCAGGAGCGCAAAAAGGATACCCGCCGAAAAAGGATCGGTAAGATCCGCCATGCAGGCCAAACGAACCGGGGTTTGATCCCGGGAAGCGTCCCGAATCCCATCCAGCCATGAAACAAAGGGCTTGACGGACGGATCATCCGGCCGGGCCAGGAGGTCAGTGAAACACCATTCAACAGCTTCACGGTCCGTCTGGCATGACAGCGGCAGGCCTTTCCCGCGCAAAGCGGCGACCAGGGCAGCGACGTCCGTGTCTTCGTACAAATCGGCAACAGGCCTGAAAACAGGATTGCAGGAGGAAAAAGTGAAACCGCAGGCAAAGGGCGCTTTTTCGCCGCTGCCGGCCATGAGCCGGCTGCAGGCAGAAAGGTCCGCAGCGAGGGCCGCAGCTTCTTCGCAGGTTTCCTGCCCGGGCAGGAGGGAAAACACATTCAGTTGTTCAGGCGGTACGGCAGCGCCGGAGGAAAGCGCAAAGAAAAGATCCGGAAGAAGGGATCCGGCTGCTTTGCCGATACCCAGCAGAAAGGAAGTCAAGCAAATCACTCCTTCATACCTGAAAAAAGGGTTACCGCTTTGTCGTGGCAACCCTTGGAATTACCTGCCGGTATGCAAGATGAATCTGGAACGGGAGATCACAGCGCGGGGGGATAACTGCCGTTTTCATGGAGCTTCCTGAGCTCGCCGGCGACATATTCCTTATCCTCTTTATATGTGACGCCGAACCATACAGCCTTCGTGGAAAGCACTTCGACTTTCAGGCCGGAGGTGTGCATCAGCGTGTCGACCAGGGCGGGAAGCAGGCATTCCTTCTTCAAAGGATCGCCGGAAGGATCGTTGAGGAAATCCGCCAGGTATTTCGTGCCGGCATCGAAGAAGGAAGGCGCGAAACCCCACAGGTTCATGGATACCAGCGCGTCCGGATCCAGGATGACGCCGTCGGGATCGTCGTGGATATCACGGATGGTCCCGTCCGGGAAGGGAAGGATGCTGTATGTTTCGGTGACCTTGACAAGGTGGCCGGTGCCGTCCGTCGTGCAGACGCCGCGGGTCACATGCCCGTTCTTCGAAACGGTGTTCTTCAGGTAATAGGCAACCATGGAAGCCATGTTTTCCTGGGTGCGCAGGCGCTTGAGCGAAGCTGCCATGGCGGCAAAAGCATCCTTGCCGTAATAATCGTCGGCATTGATGACGGCAAAGGGCTCGTGGATCAGGTCCTTTGCGCACATGACGGCATGGACGGTGCCGTAAGGCTTCGTCCTTCCG
>CAMMYM010000076.1 GCA_946527725.1 uncultured Clostridia bacterium | reverse complement strand
ACGGAAAACGCCATGACCCAGGAACATGCCTTCAAGGCGGCGGAGCTCTGCCTGCTCGCCCAGGCAAACGCGGTCCGCATCGGACGGCAGGACCTGTGACCGGGTGCTTGACGTTCTGTATCCGATCGGGTATGATGATGGCAGCACCGGCCGTGACCGGCCGGAAAAAGGAATAATGGAGGAAAACACTATGAAGTATGAATGCCCCTGCGGTTATATCTATGATCCTGAAGTCGGCGATCCTGACAGCGGTATTGCCCCCGGCACCGCGTTCGAAGACATCCCGGATGACTGGGTATGCCCCGTCTGCGGCCTCGGGAAGGATGCCTTTACCCCGGCCTGACCGCGTTGACCGCTGCTCCCGCATTCCGCGGGAGCTTTTCTTTTTGCTTGACGCTCCTTCCCCCCTGTGGTACGCTTGTCCGGAAGCTTGCCGGATGCCTGTTCCCTGCGGTGTTCCGGCCGGAGCGGAGAATCATTGGAAAGGACTTATTGTTTATGGATATCGTCTGCCTGGACCTGGAAGGGGTTCTCGTACCTGAAATATGGATTGCGTTTTCTGAAGCCAGCGGTATTCCGGAGCTGCGCCGCACCACGCGGGATGAGCCGGACTATGACAAGCTCATGCGCTTCCGCCTGGGCATCCTCCGGGAGCACGGCCTGGGCCTGAAGGATATCCAGCGCACGATTGCAACGGTTGAACCGATGCCCGGCGCCAGGGAATTCCTGGATACCCTGCGGGCCGAAACGCAGGTGCTGATCCTTTCCGATACCTTTACCCAGTTCGCCTCCCCCCTGATGAAGAAGCTCGGCTGGCCTGCCATTTTCTGCAATGAACTGGAAGTCGGGGAAGACGGAATGATTACCGGATACCATATCCGTGTGCCGCAGAGCAAACTGACCACCGTAAAAGCGCTGCAAAGCATCGGCTTTGACACCATCGCCTCCGGCGACAGCTACAACGACCTGGGCATGATCCAGGCCAGCAAAGCCGGTTTCCTGTTCCGCAGCACAGAGCAGATCCGGAAGGACCACCCGGAGCTTCCCGCCTGTGAAACATATGAAGACCTGCTCGCCCTGATCCGCGGCGCGCTGCGCTGATGCTTGTATTTTTCCTTCAATAATGGTAAGATGTTCCCCGAATTCAGGAGGAGGTATTTCCCATGGCTGAAACGTATGTCACCGGCGAAACGCTGGTAGGAGAAATCGTTACCCAGTACCCCGAAGCCATTGAAGTGCTGCTGTCCATCGGTATGCATTGCCTCGGCTGCCCCGCTTCCCGCGCGGAATCCCTGGCGGATGCCTGCGCAGTGCACGGCATGCCTGTGGATCGGGTCATTGAAGCGATCAACGCCAAAATTGCCGAAGCCCGGTAATCCGGTCCGGCCAGACAAAGGGCGGACGTTCCATTGTGAACGTCCGCCCTTTGTTTTGTAACGGCTACCGTTTGTCTTTGTCGATCTGTTCCAGGAAAACCAGGCCGATCAGGATATACAGCAGGATAAAGCCCAGCAGGATTCCCCAGGAGAGCAGTGCGTTCTGGGTTGTGAATCCATATGACTCGTTCTGCAGCTGGGAAGCTGTCAGTTTTCCGACCTTATGGGTGACTTCATCGATGGACAGCACCCGCTGTACGCGGGAAATAAGGCTTTGCGGATCCTCGTTCTTCATCGTGTCCAGGGCTGTCAGGAGGATCGATGATTCCTGGGCGTTGTAGTTGGAAACCGTACAAATCGACTGCAGGCCCCACTTGCTGATCGTCGCATTGGAAAGCACTTCGCCCACTTTATTGAGCGGGATCACGAAGTTCGCGAAAACCAGCTGTACAATCAGCACAAACGGCATCACGGTCATCGCCGTCATGGTCGTATGCACGATACAGGAGATCATCAGGCCCAGCATATCCGCGGCATATGTAATCAGGAACATTGTTATGCCGAGGTCAAGGAAAAAGCTCCCGGTTACGCAGCTGCCGGCGGGAATATGTACCCTGAAGATCAGGAAGACCGCGAGCGTCATCAGGACCTGGATCAGGCAGATCATCGCCTGGTAAATCATATGGGACGCCAGATAAGAGGTAATATGCAGGCCGGCCCTGTGCTCACGCTTGATGATTCCGCGTTCCTTGCAGACAACCTGGATGGAATTGAAAACCCCGTTCCACAGGCAGACGCATGTGATCGCAAACGCCGCATAGGAAGTGCCTTCCATATTGATAAACATCCGCGGCCCGATGACATAAACAACCAGGTATGCGATAATCGCTGAAAGCGGGAGCACCTTCCAGTTGCCTTCGTTGATGAACATCCGCATATGCTTGCCAAGGAAGATCGGGATCTGCTCCAGGCGGCTCTTGTAGCGGATATCCGCTGTTTCCTCCGTTTCCGCCTCCGGCTCCTCTTCTGCGCCGGCTTCCCGGAAAACCCCTCTCTCCTTCTTCAGCTGTTCTGCCGAATAGGACCTGTATTTTTCAATGTATTCGTCCGCGCGGCCTTCCCCGCCCTCATTCACGGCATTGATCCGCTTAACGACGTTCTCAAGGGAATCCGTTCCGAAGAATTCCCTGGCCTCCTGGATCCCGCCGTAGAAAGCCAGCTGGCCGACATGGTCCTCCGTTCCCTTGGCCAGCACAATCACCTTGTCAAACAGGTGGGCAACCCGGTCCGGCGCGTGGGTAATCACAAGTACCATCTTGCCCTGGCAGGCAATCAGGCGAAGGTTCTCCATCAGTTCCGTGGCCATGATGCCGTCCAGTCCGGAATCCGGTTCGTCCAGGATGAACAGGTTCGGGCTTGCGATGAATTCCGTGCAGATGGACAGCCGCTTTTTCTGTCCGCCGGACAGCTTGCTGACCAGCGTGTTTTCCCGTCCGGTCAGGCCGAATGTCTCCAGGACCATCCGGATCCGCCGGTTCTTCTCCTCCTGGGACAGCGTGGCAGGAAGCCGGAGGTCCGCAGCATTGCTGACGGTCATCAGCACCGTATCCTCTTCGCGCATCAGGTTTTCCTGCGGCACAAAGCCGATGCGGTGTTTCACCTGTTCATACTGCCTGTAATAGTCTACGCCGCCCTCTGTAATGGTGGCTTTTGCTTTCTCATACCCTGTCACCGCATTGACAAAGGTGCTCTTTCCGGCACCGGAACCGCCGAGGATCAGCACCATGTCGCCCGGCTCGATGGACAGGTTGATATCTTTCAGCAGCGTAACCTTTTTTGCCGCGCTGTGCACGGTCCGCTCGTCGATGGCGATCCTCAGGCCTTCCTGGGCAGGCCGGCTGCTGTACAGCAGGCCGGAGCCTTCAAAAACAAACCTGTTGGATCCGATCCGGAGGCAGTCGTCAAACTGCAGGGCTGCGGGGCCGTCGACCGGCTTTCCGTTCAGGGTCAGGTTGCTGACGCCGGCTTCCTTCAGGTACCACCGGCTGTCTTCGTATTCAAGGGTAATCGCGGTGTTCCCCGCTTCCCATTCCGCGTTCTCCACGGCAACCCTGTGCCGTCCGTCATCCATGTCAATCATCTGCCAGTCCACGCCGGATGCGAACTCCTGCAGGAACACGGCCGTCAGCATCCTGTCGTTGACCAGGCGGATCACCGTATTGTCAGCAAGCACGCGCTCCTCCCCGAAAGGCAGGAGCTGCCCCCCGACAAAGGAAAAAACGTTCTCGCTCAGATTCCGGTAAATCCATTCCCCGTTCTCATAACGGATCTCGCATTGTTCGCTGTCCAGGAAGGGATAGCTCAGCTGCATACCGGAGGTGGTAAAGACGTCCATCTCCTGCTGTCCCCGGATCAGTGCTTTATCAAAAATCACATATTGCCGGGGTTTTTCATTTGCCTCGAAAAACACAAACCCTGCCGGACGTTCCGGTTTTCTTCCCGCATTCCGGTTACTCACTGCGCTGTTTCCTCCTTCTGTTCTTCTGTATTTTCGGTTCCTTCCCCGCCAATATTCTCAAGCAGTGCCAGCACCTGGTCCTTCGCGTTGACCAGTGTTAAAGCGGTTTGCCGGAAAAAAGCCATCATTTCCGGGTCGCCTGTCAGCTTTTCGTATTCCTCCTGGATCACCGGCGCTATACTGATCTCCCGGTTGGCCAGGTGAATGGCAAAGTTCCATAATTTTTCGTTCTTCAGGAGCTGCGGCAGGTATTCGCTGCTCCACTGGCTCTCTTCCAGGATCCTCATGAACCGGAGCAGCACACTGCCGATAAAGGACTTCGTGTCAACGTTACGCTCCTCTGCCTCGAGCGTCAGATCACCTGTTCCCGCCGCAACCGCATCAGCGGATGCCTGCAGGATTGCGGACGCATCTTCCGAGGTAAGGGCCCGGATCAGGTTGTCCCTGGCTGCATTGATGTCCGGATCGTTTATCAGCAGCTCAGCCTCGCGGACCAGCCGCTGCATGTCCTCCGTCTGGCTGTATTCATTGACAGCGTCGCGGATGTGTTCCGCACTGTCCCAGATTTTTCCGATAAACCCGCACTCTTTTTCAGAAACGCCTGCCTCGGCAAGGATTTTCATCGTAACAGGCCGGTTTTCATACATCCATATCAGAACCTTCAGGATGACTTCCGTAAAGATTTCCTTTACATCGTCCCGGCTCAGCAGGCTGCGGATTTCTTCATTCTGCAGCGTTTTGACGAGAAAACCGATGTTTTCCCCCAGCGATCCAAGCTCAGCCCCCTCCTCTGACACCAGGGCTTCCTGGATCTCCACCGTTCCCTTCGGGGGCTCACCCGAAGCCAGGGCCGTCCCTGCGGAGAAAAGGACCATCAGCGCCAGCCACGCGGCAATCCATCTTTTCATTCCTGTTCCGCTCCTTCCCGGCAAGTTTCCTGCCCCATGGTACCATAATTCAAAGGCGATGCAAAGCATAAAACAAGAAAGAAACGTGCATCAAAACAGAAAAGGAATCCCGAAGGATTCCCTTTCTGTTTCGGTGTTTGCCGGAGTCTTCCGCTTGCTGCATCAGGCCGGTACGTAGATGTAGTAGCCCGCGGTGATATCGTTCTTGTTCTTGATCGTCGGGTTGATCGACATCAGGTACTCAACGGTCGTCTTGTTCCGGTTGGCAATCCGGGTCAGGGTATCGCCGGAAACGATCTTGTATACGGCAAACCCTGCCTTCGGCGGAAGCTTGGTCCTGGAGCCGCCGCGTCCGCCTGCTACTTCTTCCATATCATTCAGGTTCAGTTCCATTTCATCCATCGTTCTGTCTCCTCCTGTTTTTTATTCTTTCATTCCCTGTTGATTACATAACCTTGATCCAGAGGTATTCTCCGTCAATGATCATGTTGGTTTCCGGGTTGATGTGGGGATTCCAGTCACGGATCATCCGCCAGTTCGGAATGTTGTATTTGTTGGCCAGCCGGATCAGGGTGTCCCCCGGGCCTACCTTGTGCTGCAGCCAGCCCTTCTTATCCTTTTCAGGTTTGAAATGGCGTTTGCCGCCGGCTACTTCTTCCATGTCATTCAGGTTCAGTTCCATATCCTCCATTGTTTTGTCCTCCCTCTTTGCCTTTTTTCATTACCGGACGGTTTGTTTTCCGCCCGACATCTTTATATACGAAGCATACCACAGCGATGGCAGTACGAAAAGTAAAAATTTTAAAATTTTAAAACACCTTGAATATTTGCGATTTTTTTAGATTTCGTGAGTATTTTAATGATTTCATGGGTATCTCATGATATTTTGACCTTCTTTGACCTTTATGATATTTGACTATCTTTGATCTTTGTATATACTATAATCAGCGTTCGGGAGAACGGGGCGGTGCAAAAGACCACACAGCATAAAAGAATCCGGGTGCCGCCGCCGGGAATGTCCCGGGCGGGTGCCTGATGAATGGAGGGTTTTATATGAGTAGTTTCCTGCCTGCAGTTTTCGGGGAGAACCTGATGGATGTGTTTAATGACTTTGACCGTAATTTCTTCCGCGGATGGGATCGTCCGGAACACGTGCTTTACGGTAAAAATGCCACGCGCATGATGAAGACGGACGT
The DNA here is from genome assembly GCA_946527725.1 of uncultured Clostridia bacterium. Lineage (GTDB taxonomy): Bacteria > Bacillota > Clostridia > Christensenellales > Aristaeellaceae > Aristaeella. The sequence goes on along the minus strand of CAMMYM010000076.1, from coordinate 1,176 downwards.
GAAGGAAACGGAAAACGCCTATGAACTGGATGTTGACCTGCCCGGCTTTAAGAAGGAAGAAATCCGCCTTGAACTGGAGAACGGTTACCTGACCATCTCCACGGAGAAGTCGCTGGAAAACAAGGAAGAGAACAAGGGCCGCGTCATCCGCCAGGAGCGGTACGCCGGCACGATGTCCAGGAGCTTCTACGTCGGCGGCAATGTAACCGAAGAGGATATCAAGGCAAAGTACGAAAACGGCGTACTGAGCCTGACCATCCCGAAGAAGGAAGCGCCGAAAGCGCCTGAAAAGAAAACCATCTGCATTGAAGGATAATCTTTCCCTGGGGACAGGGGGCATGCCCGGGCCGGGCATGCCCCTTTATATTGCAATCTTTCCTGACCTTCTGGTATAATGGATACAACTTTTCCGCCCGTATCCCCTTTCGGCGGAAAAATAGCAGTTCCTATCTTGCGCGGATCATCCTGTTTTTTCCGCATGCACTCTGCTACGATGATTCCGTCAGAAGATGCATCAAACCGGAAAGGAGGTTAATCCAATGGATGCTTCTCTCAGCACGCTGATCATGATCCTCTGCTATGTCGTCGGAACCGGCCTGATCCTGATGGAGGCCTTTATACCGGGATTCGGCATTGCCGGCATTGCGGGAATCATCCTGGAAATTGTGGCCATTGCGCTGACAAACGCGAGCTTCGGCCTGGTCTGGAGCCTGGTCGCCACTTTCATCGTCATGCTGTTTATCGGTGTTGCGGTCTTCCTCTCCTACCGAAGCGCCATGAAAGGGCGCCTGAGCAAAAGCGCCCTGGTGCTGAAGGACACGGAGGATTCGGTGTCCGCAGCTCCTGACGCGCAGGCATGGCTGAACCGGGAAGGTACCGCGGTCACCGCGCTGCGCCCGGCCGGTTTCATTGAGATCGGCGGAACGCGCCTGAACGCTTCCACCGCCGGGGAATTCCTGCCAAAGGGAACGCCTGTCCGGGTAACCGGCGCCGAAGGCGACCACCTGGTCATCAGCAAACTGTAAAAATGTCCACCATATAGAAGGAGGAAACAAACATGACGCCTTTCAACCCCGTTACGATTGCAATCATTGTCATCGCGCTGATTGCGCTGGCAATCTTCCTGCACTTTGTGCCCATGGGCCTGTGGATTTCTTCCCTGGCCAGCGGCGTGCA
>CAMMYM010000075.1 GCA_946527725.1 uncultured Clostridia bacterium | reverse complement strand
CCGGCAGATCCGGGTAGACGGCGCGGACGCAGCAGAGATTCCCGCGTACGGGAAAGGGATCCACCTGGTTGAAGTGATTATGGGATGACAGGGGGCGGACGAATGATCCGGTTTGGTACAGGCGGCTGGCGGGCCATTATCGGGGACGGCTTCACAAAGGAGAACATCCGGCGGATCGCTGCTGCGCTTGCGCGCCGGATGGTCCGTGAAGGTTGTGCGGAGCAGGGAATTTGCGCCGGATATGACCGGCGGTTCCTGAGCAAGGAAGCGCTGGTCTGGTTCTGCGAAGTTATGGCCGGGGAAGGCGTAAGGGTGCGTTTTGTGAACATGTCCTGCCCGACACCCCAGATCATGTTCACGGTGAAACACCTGAACCTGCCGTACGGCGCTATGGTGACAGCAAGCCACAACCCGGCGGTATGGAATGGTATCAAACTGTTCACTGCAGGCGGGCGGGATGCGGCGGAGAACTATACAAGGGAGATCCAGGAGGAAGCCAATGCGCTGGACAGTGACGGGATCCGGTCGGTACCGTTTGATAAAGCGCTGGAGGAGGGCAGGATCTGTTTCATTGATCCGCGGGATGATTACCTGGACTCCATCCTGCGGCAGGTGGATACGGAGGCTATCCGGAAAAGGCGGCTGCGGATTGTGCTTGATCCGATGTTCGGTGTAAGCCTTACCGGTTTGCAGACGATCCTGTATACAGCCCGGTGTGATATCGACGTGATCAATGACCGGCACGACGCTTTCTTCGGGCGGCATCTTCCGGCGCCAAACCCGGATACGCTGGTGGACTTGCAATACGCTGTGAAGGAACACCGGGCCGACGTGGGCATCGCCACGGACGGGGACGCGGACCGATTGGGCATTATCGATGAGAGCGGACGATATGTGACAGCGAATGAAACGCTGGCGCTGCTGTACTATTATTTGCTTGAGTATAAGGGATGGCGCGGAGCGGCGGTGCGCAATACCGCAACGACGCACCTGCTGGACCGGATTGCCGCTGCCTACGGGCAGGAATGCGTGGAGGTGCCGGTGGGATTCAAACACATTTCTGCCGGAATGGAAGAGCATGATGCGCTGATCGGCGGCGAATCCTCCGGAGGCCTGACGGTTCGCGGCCACATTTCCGGCAAGGACGGCCTGTATGCCGCCAGCCTCCTGGTGGAAATGATCAGCGTGACCCAAAGGAAGCTGAGCGAGCTGGTCCATGATCTGTTTGACAGGTTTGGGGAACTGCATACGGCTGAGTACGACTGGCCGCTGACGCAGGAACTTCGCGACGGGATATACAGGATTGTGATGGAAGAAAGGCGGCTGCCGGACCTTGGCAGGAAGGTCGAAAAGATCAGCTACCGGGACGGATGCAAGATCTACCTGGACAACGGCTGGGTGATTATACGCTTTTCAGGAACGGAGCCGAGGGTCCGGATTTTTGCCGAAGCAGAAACTGAGGAAGCTGCGCGTGAACTGGCCGGAATCATGGCCTGCCATGCCGGACTGCCCTGGAACGTTTAGGGAAAAAGGAGCCGGGAAGGAACGGAGGACAGGATGACAAAGAATGTGAAAAGAAAAGGGGAAAAGGGCGGCTTCTCCCAAAGGATCCATTCGCTGCGCATCCAGATCGGCTCGATGGTATTGCTCAGCTACCTGATCCCCGTGGTCTTGCTGGGGCTTTTTACCGGGACGATCCTGCTGAACCGGCTGGAGGAAAAAACCAGGGCAGCGGTTACTTCAGGCGCGGAGCATGCTTCCAAGATGACGGAGGAGAATATCAGCAGGGCGGTGGAATTGGCCCGTGACGCGACATATGACGGGGAACTGACAGCGGCCTGGGAAAAATGGAACGGCGGCGCTGCAGGGGACGCGGAGTTCCTGCAGATGTGCCGGGGATACCTGGAAAGGAAGTACAGCCGGGAACCCTTATTCTTTTCTGCATGCTTTTTTCCTGTGAACAGGCCGGAAATCCTGGTTACCAACCGGGGCAGGGTGAACGATCCGCCGGCGTACCTGCAGGAATTGCAGGCGAAAGCCGGCCTGCTGGGTGAAACACTGGATACGCGCTGCGAGTTCATCAGTTTTGACGGACGGATGTACCTGATCCGCAACCTGCTGAATCTGCGCATGGAACGATACGGTATGCTGATCCTTGGCGTGGACCAGGAGGAACTGCTCGCCCCCCTGAACACCATGAAGGATACCTGGAACGCGGAGATTGCCATGCGGCTGGATGCTTTCGGCGACCAGGCGGAGGACTGGGACGGCATTCCCGCAGGACTTACGGATGACCGGAAAACGGAACGCCTCCAATATGTGCGGCTGGCACAGGGGGAGGAGAACGCTCCTGACCTGAAGCTGACGCTGAACCGGCGGGAACAATACAGGGAGGTCTATGAATTCAGGCGCTTCCTGATCGGGGTGGACCTGCTGCTGATTCCGGTCCTGCTGCTGATTGCGCTGTTTATCCGGAAACGGATCACCAAACCGATCGCCCTGCTTTCCGATGCGAGCAAGAGAATTGAAGAAGGCGAACTGGGCGTTACGGTTCCCATGCGCGGGAACGATGAACTCGGGCAGCTGGGGAAAGCGTTTTCGGGCATGTCCCTGCGGCTGAAGGAACTGATCGACAGGAAGTACAAGGAAGAGATTGAACTGAAGAACGCCCAGATCCTGGCGCTCCAGAGCCGGATTAATCCGCACTTCATGAATAATGCGCTGGAGGATATCAACTGGCAGGCACGGATCGAGGGATCCGAAACCATTTCCTCCATGGTATCCTCGCTGTCGGTCTTGCTGAACGCGACGATGGCCAGGCAGGACAGGCGGCTTGTGACGTTCCGGGAGGAGATGGAAGTTGCAGAAGCTTACATCTTTTTCGTCCGGCAGCGGTTTGGCCCTGAACTGACCGTGGAATACGGAATCGACGAACAGGCAGCGGACGGTATCCTGCCGTTGCTGACGGTTCAGCCCCTGCTGGAAAATGCTGTCGAGCATGGGATTGCTCCGGCCGGCGGGGGAAAAATCGGTATCCGATGCACCCGCGGGGGAGAATGCCTCCATCTGCAGATTGTCAATACAGGGAAAGGCGCGGAGCGGGAGGACCGGGAGCGGATTGACGCTGCCCTGCAGGGACAGGCGACAGACAACCACCTGGGACTGGCCAATATAGTAAACCGCCTGCGGCTGATTTACGGCGGGCGGGTAAAGATCGCCGTGGATACGAACCAGCCCGGGGAAACGTCTGTGACGATCGACATACCGCAGGAAATCGAAATGGGGAGGAAGGAAGATTGAAGCTGAGGCGAGCACTGGCTGTGATGCTCGGGATGATTCTGGCAGCCGGTATCATATCCTCCACGGCGGAGGGGACCATACTCCATACCGTAAGCTGCTTTGCGGGCGACGATGCGGCCGCCGGCGTTTATGTGGAAATCCTGAACAGGTTTGAGTCCGAAACGGGCAATACGGTGCGCGACAGGTCATCTGCAAGCGATGAAGCCTGGAAGACTTCCGTGCTCAACGATTTCGCCGCCGGAAAAGAGCCGGATATTCTGTTCTTTTTTGCGGCAGGGGCAGACTCAGCCCCGCTGCTGTCCAGGGTGGTACCGCTGGAAGAAATCAACCGTGAATATCCGGAACTCCGGCTGACAGAGGACGAAGCCCTGCGGGAAACGGACGGAAGGACTTATGCGGTTCCTGTGCGCGGCTTCTGGGAGGGCCTGTTTGTACATACGGACTTGTTTGAGCAGTATGGGGCGCCGCTTCCGGAAAACTGGGATTCGCTGCTGGAAGCGATCCGCGTTTTCAGGGCGAACGGGATTATCCCCATCGCGGTTTCCCTCTCGGATATTCCCCATTACCTGGCGGAAATGGTGATACTCGCCTGTGCTGACCAGGAAGAACAGCAAGCCAGGCCAAAGACTGCGGCGGAGGTGCCCGGTTCATGGCTGGAAGCGATGCGGGTGATCCGCGAACTGACTGAAGCAGGTGCTTTTGCGGAGAACGCTGCGTCTACATATGAAAACGCCACTACGGCTTTGTTCCTGGATAAAAAGGCTGCTATGCAGTTTGACGGCAGCTGGTTTGCTTCCGCCATTCCCGTCTCGCAGATGGACACTGTGGCGGTGTTCCCGATGCCGAAGCGCGACGGGAACGGCGCATCGGATTGTTATATCGGCGGCGTATCCATGGGCTTTTACCTCACCAGGCGCGCATGGAATTCCGGACGGCGGGACGCAGCAGTCAGGCTGCTGTCTGAACTGACCAGTATGGACAGCCTGCAGCGGCTTGGAAATACAGGCCTGGCTGGGAAACTCCAGGCTTCGGTGGATCGGATGCGCTCCGGCCGGGATATGGTCAGCCCGTTGCAGGATGCCATGAACAAGAACGCCCGGGAAACCTGGCTCCTTGAATGTATCCCTGCTGTAGCGGCAGGTACGATGACGGCGGAAGAATGCTGGGAAAAAGTGATGGCATTGCTTCCCTTTGGCGGGTGAGGTGAAAGGATGTACAGGGTCATACTGGTGGATGACGAACGGCTGATCGTCCGAGGACTGTCCAGTGTGGTTCCGTGGAACGAACTCGGCTGTGAAGTCGCAGGAACAGCCTATGACGGAAAAACCGGGCTGGAGCTGATCAGGGAAATAAAACCCGATATCGTGCTGACGGATATCCGGATGCCGAATATGGACGGACTGACAATGCTGGCAGCAATCAGGAGCGAGTTTCCGGAAATCCAGACATCGGTGCTGACGGCGTACAGGGATTTCGACTATGCGCACCGGGCCATCACCCTGGGTGTTTGCAGGTATCTGCTGAAGCCCAGCAACCTGGATGAACTGATGGAGGCTGTCCGGCTGATGGTTTCCAGGCTCGGTGAACGGCCGGCCAGGAATGACGGACCTGAAACGGAGACGGTCCGCGCTGCGGGGAACCACCTGGTTCGGGCTGCACTGGCATATATGAAAGACCACTGTTCGGAACAGCATCTGTCACTCAACGAAGTGGCGGATCATGTCTATGTGAGCCAGTGGCATCTTTCAAAACTGCTGAACAAGGAAACGGGACAGAGCTTTTTTGACCTGCTGGGTTCGCTTCGGATCGCCAGGGCCAAGGAACTGCTGGAGAATCCGTCCATGCGGATCCATGAGGTTTCGGAAGCTGCCGGCTTTTCTGATGTGGCGCATTTTTCCCGCACTTTCAAACGATACGCGGGCTGCACACCAGGTGAATACAGAAACCAGCGAAGCTAAAAAATCATGTTTAAAATGGTAGAAAATTTTCCGAAAAAAGCAAAAGACAGGAAGGAATCCCCCAAAAAGTGTCGAAAATATTATACAGAAGGAAAAGGAAGGGCGTGGTTCCGATGACACACATGAAGTCACGGAGCGGCCGGGAAAACTGAGTCCGCATCCGTGAAGGGTTTGCATCACTACTGTGAAAGGAGCCAGCTGGACGTATGAAACTGTCCATTACAGCACGCAACATGGTGGTGACTCCGGCCATCACCAAGAGGATTGAAAAGAAAACCGAGACCATGGGGCGCTATCTCTGGCCGGAAACGGAAATGCAGATCAAGATGACCAAGGAGAAAGCGCGCCGTGTGGTTGAGATCACGGTACCGATGGGAAAGAACGTGATCCTGCGGAGCGAATCCTCCGCTGATGACAACCTGTTCCTGGCCATTGATACAGCGCTGGCGAAAATGGAACGCCAGATCCGGAAACACAGGACTAAGCTGGGCAAGAACCTAAGGGACGAACTGCCTGCCATTCCGGAATATATTGAAGAGGATGCCGCGGAGGAGGAGCCGGAACGGAAAATCGTAAAACGGAAAACATTCCCGGTACGGCCTATGAGCGTTGAAGACGCGATGATTGAGATGGAACTTCTGGGCCATAACTTCTTCGCTTTTGTAAATATCGATACGGAACGGACAAACGTGCTGTATCTCAGAAAGGACGGAGATCTGGGTCTGCTGGAACCCGAAGCATAATTACGGCCAAAGCGTTCGGATTGCAAATCAGGAAACGGCCGCACTGTTCCAATGAACACACGCCCACAGAGGCGAATTGTGAAACGAAGCGCGTTTAGCGCAAAGCAACAGGCGATCTGCCGATTGTTTCCGAGATCCGGACGAACAAATATGCCCCGGGGCCGCTGGTGCGGCCCCATTTTATGTTGCCTTGAATTCCATGGTGTGGAATGATATAATCCCATATGTTTCCAGCGAAGGGAGGGACAGCATTGCGCTGCAGCTGCAAGGAATGCGGGACATACATGATTCAGGCGGAAAGCGACCGACTTGGCTGTGCCTGCCCGGACTGCGGATATCGCTGTAATGACTGTCTGGGCACAGACACGGTGGTAAGCCGCGAAAGGATCCGTGAGCTTGCTTTTGATCCCCGGTTCGATCCGGAGAACCTGGCGTCTTCCTTTGAACAGAACGGAGACGAAGAGTAAGCCGGCGGCAGCACGCGGAACGGTGAATCCGGCTGCCGGCCCTGCTTTACACGGTTTTGCGGCTATGCTATAATGCCCACGTTGTTTTTGACGGGAAGTTTGTACAGACCGCCGGAGGGTTATATGCTGAAACACTATGTGATATCATTCCTGATTTCCATGGTTCCCCTGATTGAACTCAGGGGAGCTTTGCCGTACGCACTGGCCAACGGCATTCCCACGCTGCCTGCGTATATCATCTGCCTGGTGGCGAATATGCTGCCGGTGCCGGTTATCTTTTTCTTCGCACGGAAGGTGCTCGAATGGGGCGCGGATAAAAAAGTCATCGGCCCCTTCTTTACCTGGTGCCTGGAAAAAGGCCACAAAGCGGGCAGGAAACTACAGGAGAAAGCCGGAGCAAAGGGACTTTTCATTGCGCTGCTGCTGTTTGTCGGCATTCCGCTGCCCGGGACCGGAGCCTGGACGGGAACCCTGGCCGCGAGTATTCTGGATATGGATTTCAAATCCAGCGTCATTGCGGTTCTGCTGGGCGTCCTGCTGGCTGCCGTCATTATGGGCGTGGGAAGCCTGATTGTTATCAACGGCGTTCATCTGTTTGCCTGAAGGGAAGGTTTTTTCGATGTTGCAGTGGATTCTTGACGTTCTGCGCGGTGCTGTGATCGGCGTTTCCAATATTATTCCCGGCGTATCGGGCGGAACCATGGCGGTGT
>CAMMYM010000074.1 GCA_946527725.1 uncultured Clostridia bacterium | reverse complement strand
CCTCGCCGGAAAACACCTCGGTTCCCCCGTCGAAGACCTGCATCCGTGCCTGCCGTTCCCATTCCCGGCCCCGGTTCAGGTAGTTCCCGGGAATCAACCACTCGTCCAGCGACGGGTCGTATGCATCGCTGTTCAGCCACTCGTCAAAGGAATTCCCCTGGATATAGATGCCGCGTGCCGGATCAAACAGGTCGCCCGGATCCACAGCCAGGGAGATCACCTTGTAGTCCCGGTAGAACTCCGCCTTGTCCTGGTAGCCGATAAAGTAAACTGCTGTCGATACGGCGCTGCGGTTGCCCTGCCCGTCCACCGCTACGGCCCGGATCACGTCGGCCTTGTCCACCTTCATCAGGGGAGCCATGGCATCTCCCCATTTGTTCGGGGCAATAATGTCCGTCCGGTCGCTCAGGACGTTCTTCTCATATGTCCGGTCGATCACTTCCAGCGGCCCGGTGTACAGCGTATCCGTCTCATCCGGGATACTCCCGTCCCGGGTGTAATACACCGAAAGCCCTTCCTCCGAAAGGATCATCAGTTCAAAGGGGTCATCATAGAACCCGGAAACCCGGGAAAACTCCGGGGCAGGGATCTCAGGCCCCGCCTGCCCGGCCAAGGCTGGCCCGCCTGCCGGAACCGCTGCGGCGCAAAAAACCAGCAGGAGCAGGATACCGGCCCTCGCAGCCGGCTTCACGGCATCTGCCTTCAGCCGGAAGATTGCCGTCAGGAGTACCGCGGTCAGGATCAGGTACATCACGGAAAAGGCCTCCTTTATCCCCGGATATGGCTGCAGGGTATGCAGTCCCGCGCGAATCAGAGAAAAATGAGAAAAATATAAGAGTCCCTGTGTCGCACAGGGGATCTTTGAATTCCTTCCCGGAAACATACATGCTCTTACCAATTCTGTCTGATTTTAAATCGGCTGTCCGCTTTCCCGGATTCCCGTTCCCTCAATGTCCGGGATTTGTGATTCCCGCAAATTCGAGCATCCGTTCTGCAGGGACTGTTTTAGCATGATGTTCTGAAGAGCGCAGGAAATCAAAAATCAGGTTTCAAGCCTGAATCCTTCCAGCGCCTTGTTCAGTATGTCTTCCACATCCGCGCCGATCACATCCAGTCCCTCCGCCTTGATCTGGCATACATCAGATATCCCGTAAAAGTTTTGAGCAAGCGTTTTCACATACCCATAGCCATACTCGTCTGAAATGATTGGCCCACCAGCGGTTGTGACATAAATCAGCTTTCTGGCTTTGCAAAGTCCTCTTGGAATTCCCTCATCGGTATATTCAAAGGTCAGTCCGACCACATTGATCTGTTCAAAATATGCCTTCAGGATTGCCGGAAAAGAAAGATCCCAGTAAGGAGCCGCGATCACAATGATATCCGCTTCAGCGAACTGACGGGCAGGAGTATAGGCCGGATCGGTGAAATCCATCCTGCATGACGCCTCAGTACGATTGATGATGAACTCCTCTGATGTGATGGGTCCTGTGGTTGAGACCGGATGTACTTCGGCAACTGTTCCTTTCAGCCGCCGGATCACCTGCTCTGCCAGGAATCGCGTCCTGGAGTTCTTTCTGATGCAGGCGTTAACATACAAAATCCTCTGTTCCTTCATATTCCGTCCTGAATCCCCTTTCATCCGGGTCCGCCGGGATCGTCCGGCTATCCCTGTGATCACATCATAGCACTGGCCTGTACCACAACTGCGCTTCCACGTATCCGTACGAAGCAATACGCAGGACCGGTCATTCCGGTGAATCATCAAAGGTATCAGGAATCTGATGATCTGTTTCTTTCCCGTCATAGTCCAGCCGGTACCCCGCTGAAAAACTGCTCCTGGAAAGCGATTTTGGCATATATCTCATCTTTGCCCGGGATCGTGATACCGCTCCTGATCTCGCCGTTTTCGTTGCAGGGAACTGCAGTCCGTTTTGTTTCAGTGTTATCATATCTTTGGCAGACGGCGATGACTTTGCCGGTAAATTCCCGTATCGGAACGTCTTCACCCAGCAGATATATATCCTGCTCCGCCCCGTCACCGCCGGTCACGCCTGTGACATAACCATTGTTTACGGGATAGATCAGTTCCCTGTGCCGGGATGGCTGCTTCCCGCCGGACGGTCTGTTTTCCCTTTTTCAGTCGTCGCAGGATCTTTTCCCCGGTTCAGATCTTTCTGACATAAGCTATAATCCGGTTCGCCTCTTCGAAACCAACAGCCCGGTGGAATTCCTGGCTTTCAACATTTGTCAGTTCACAGTCGCTGGCAAACTCCGTGCATCCTTGTTCCCTTGCCCAGTCTTCGCAAGTATTCAACAACCGGCGTGCGATCCCCTGCTTCCGGAATGGTTCCTTCACATAGATCCCTTCCAGATAACCGACAGGACTGGTTTCCGTGCCTTCCACATAGTCATGGCGCAACTGGCATTGCGCAAAGCCCGCCGCCTCTCCTCCCGTCCTGAAAAGGAAAACGGCTGTCTCCTTCTCAGTCAGCAGGTTCAGGAATTCCGCCGTCATTTCTTCCGCGGTGTGATCCGGCCACAGTTCACAGGCCAGTTCCGCAATGATATTCGCGTCCGTGATGGCAGCACGGTCCACTTCTTCTGCAGCTTCCTCCGGCTTGATTCGTTGCCCTGAAATGCTCTGCCGGCTGTTTGATTTCAGATATGCTGAAACAAACTCATCAATATCCGCATACCGTGCCGGTCGAAGCCCTGCCTTTTCATATTCACTCAGGTACTGCTGCAGGATCCGGTCAAATCCGTCCGCGGTCTTCCGCAGGTCCCCGGGATCATATGCGGAGAGGACGCCATACATTCCGATATCCGTTTCACTGCTGATATCATTCAGCATCTCGTTCAGGCTTTCCAGGCTCATAAACGCCAGATGCCGATCGCCGCTTTCCGCCGCCTGCATCATCTTCCCATGCCAGTTGGACAACATTTCCTCATAGGTTCCGGACAGCGTGTCCGCACAGGCAGGTTTTTTCTCCCGCGGCAGCTGACGCTTTGCCTGCAGAAAGCAGGATGCCAATCCCTTCATCAGCAGCGTCAGCTTTTCTTTCAACCCGTTCACGGTTGTTTCCGCCAGCACGTTTTCAATCATTCCGCAAAGGTTATCGGGTTTTCTCTCCATGGCGGCCAGCTCTTCATAACGCCGTCTGACACCCTTGCGGAAATAGGTTTTGTTCAGCATTGCGACGGCATTTTCCGCAAAGTAGACAGCGCCGCCTGCACTCCGGCGGACCTCGTTCAGTTCTTCCGCGGTCATGGCGTCCGCAAAACAACACCGCGCCTCTTTCAGTTCCTTTTCCGCTTTCCGGTAATCTTCTTCCCCGAACGGTTCCGCCAGTTTCTTCCGCGCCTTTTCCCGGAGCGATTCCAATTTTTCTCTGTACTTTTCATCCGCGCAATACACGATTTGCGAATCCATCAGCTTGGAGATATGGGGGTGTTCGTATGCGGCGTCCTGCTGCAGGCTTTCCCAGCTGGTGCAGTAGATATCATGCCCAACACCCAGGTCTTCCTGGATAAAAGCCTTCCCCAGCTGCCATCCGCGGTCGTCATTGATCAGGATCAGCAGGTCCAGGTCCGACAGCGGATGAATATCTCCTGTCTGAAAAGATCCATAAATTCCGATCAGCGCGACCGCCCCCGGGCATACCGCCTGTTCTTTCCGGATGATCGCGTCTATGATTTTCCTGTTTCTGGTCTCCGGTGCGTTCATCTGTATAAACCCCTGCCTTTCTGAGATGAACTCCTTTCTCCTGTTATAACAATTTCTTCAATTGCATTGCTGCTCTGCACAGTGTCAACCCTAGCAGTATGCCGCGGTCCCCGGACGGCTGTCTGCAAGGAACCGATAATCAAAACAATGCATGTTTTCGCCTTCAACATTATTTTACTGCATCAATTTTCATATTGATGCAGTAAAACAGTATCAGAAAAAGCAGCTTGCAGCAAGTAAATATGGGCACTTTGCCCTCTATTGATTGATATGGCAGCTACCTGCAGCGGCGGCGATCCGGCATGACTGTACAGGATTTGCAGAATACCTTCGGTTTTCCCACCCCACAGGCCATCTGCAAGCGGCAGCGGGGAACGGCAATGCCAACCTTGGATAACTTGGTAGTATTAGCTGCTGTTTTCGGCACCACGTTGGATGCGATTATCATTCGTACAAACGCATCCACGGGCCAAATCAGCGTCTGGCTCAACCCACGGAATCTTAGCTCAGCAGAACGAACCTCTGATGACCGCCGGCGGCGGGAATTTCATCAGAAGTGAGATCATCCGAAAAGGAGCGGTCTCCATGGTTATGGAGTCGCGACTATTGAGGATGCAGAATAAGCCGCAGACTGAAAAAATCTGTGTTCCAGGTCCTTTTTCGTAAATCCTTTGGTTTCAACATTCTCGGCAAAAAGCAGAGAATGCTTGACATTGCTTGCTTTCCATAGTATAGTGAGCGCAATCTTCCGGAAAGGAGCTCTTCTCATGAACCGGTTCGGATTTGTTACTGTCCTGCCTGCGAACACTGTGAAACATGTCCGCGCAATTGTCGTATCCGATGATCGGAAGATCAGGGAAGAGTAGATTGGCTATCCGTATTATTCAGCCAGCCGCTTATCTCTGAAAGGTAAGCGGCTTTTTGATATCAATTTGGAAAGGAGCACCTGGCCATGCGTGAAGAAACCGACGCGATCCGCGCCCACTACAATGCCAATTCCGGGAAGGAATGGGACCGCCTCATGAAAAAACACCCCTATGAGAAATACATCACGGTTCACATCATGGATCGGTACCTCTGGCCGGGCTGCAGTATCCTGGATATCGGCGGCGGTCCGGGCCACTACTCCATCCATTACGCACAGCAGGGGCATCCCGTAACGCTGCTGGACCTGAGCGATGAGAACGTGCGCTTCGCAAAGAAAAAAGCCCGGCAGTATGGGGTCAAGATCGTTGCGCTGCAGGGCGACGCGCTGGATCTTTCCCGGTTCCCGGACGCAACGTTTGATACCGTTTTCCTGATGGGGCCGCTGTATCACCTGATGAATGAAGGCAGCAGGATTAAAGCCATCCAGGAAGCAAAACGCGTCCTGAAACCGGGCGGATACCTGTTCAGCAGTTTTATTCTCATGTTCGGCGGAGTGATTTACGGACTGCGGGAACTGGAAGAAACGATTCTGCTGCCAAGCGAACAGCAGTATTTTGAAGTAGCCGCGAAGGATGAAAGCCTGGCGTTTGATGCGTTTACCTTTTCGTATATGACCACTGTCCGGGATGCGGAACAACTGATGGCTTCTGTTGCCGGGCTGAAGACTGAGACTGTTTTCGGCCAGGAGGGCATCCTCGCTCCGTACAAAAATGAACTGGCAAAACAGCCGAAAAAGATCCGGATGGCATGGTATGATTACGCACTGCGGTTCTGTGAGAAGCGGGAATACCTGACGCATGCGGAACACCTGATGATCGTGTCGAAAAAGAACTCATGAAAACGGCGGATCTGCAGAGGAGGGGGCAGATATGAAGTACAGCAAAACAGTCCGCCTGAAGGACGGCAGGACTTGTATCATACGAAACGGAACACAGCAGGACGCGCAAGGCGTATGGGATAACTTCGTTCTTACCCACAGGGAAACGGAATTCCTGACAACCTATCCTGAAGAAATCACTTTCACCCTGGAACAGGAAGAAGCATACCTGAAACAGAAAGAAGAAAGTGACAGGAACGCGGCTTTGCTGGCAGAAGTCAACGGAAACATTGTCGGTACAGCAGGCGTAGACAGCATCAACGCGGCAGAAAAGACGAGGCACAGGGCTCATTTCGGCATCAGTATCGCGAAAGCCTGGTGGGGACTCGGGATCGGGCGAGCGCTTACAGAAGCCTGTATTGAATGTGCCCGGGAAGCGGGATATCTTCAGCTGGAGCTGGAGGTTGTCGCGGACAACCGTAGGGCAGCAGAACTGTATAAAAGCGTCGGATTTGTTGAGTATGGAAGGAATCCGAGGGGATTCCGTTCCCGGAACAGCAGCTGGCAGGAGAATATACTCATGCGGCTGGAACTGTAAGCAGGGAGCAATCAGATGCAATGATTCATGAAGGCGACGGAACAGAAATTCCTCGGGCCTTTCCTGGAAACGCTGCACACGATATACCGTACAGAAGATGTGAAAGGTTACCCTGCCGGAGATCCGGACAGATTCCGGAATAAGAGCGAAGGCCGGATATATATCGCATACGCTGGCGGAGAAGCCAAAACAGCTGCCGGCATAAACCCGGCAGCGGTCCTGTATGGACAGGATGAATGCAGCCTTTATGAAGCCGCACCGGCATGAGGGCAGGAATTGCGTCTTTGAATTTGATTTTTCCTTCTATGGAGGGTTGTATGGAAAGACTGTACTTTGAGATCCCGGGCATTGCCAGAAAAGAGGATGCCATTGACTACATCAACGAATTCCTTGAGCATCAATCGGAAATCAACGGCACCGGCGGACTGAACAGGTTTACAGGCAACTATGAAGGATGGCTGGAAAAGCTGGAGCAGGATTATGCAAGAGTCCCCAATGAGGAAAAAGTGCCGGCCAGGACCTATTTCCTTGTCCGTGAATCGGACCGGCGGATTGTCGGGATGATCAATATCCGCCTATGCCTGAATGAAAGGCTGAGCCGTTACGGGGGACATATGGGATACAGTATCAGGCCGACAGAAAGAGGAAAAGGATATAATAAGATCAACCTCTATCTGGGCCTGAAGGTCTGCGACGCGCATGGGATCGGCAAGGTATTTATGGATGCCGACCTGAATAATCCGGCCTCCTGGAAAACGATGGAGGCATTGGGCGGGGTAAGGATCCGGGAATACTACGATGATGTCTATGCGCACTGCGTTGTTGTCGATTACAATATCGACGTCAAAAAAGCCCTGCAGGAACATCCCGAATACGGGAATATGATTTGCTGTATCGACGATATGTTCATTTTATGAATGATGGTTCAAAAAGCTGAAGTGATACTGGCAAAAGCATATCCCGCCCCGGAGGATGCTGCTAATGGATTTTCACAGAGCCGATCAGGCTGCGACTTCCCTGCTCAATTAAGAAATACGGGTTGCTGCTGAGGTGCTGTCAGCAGCAGGGCTTCACACATCGTGCGGGTCGCAGCCCTGCTTTTTCATATTATCCGCCTTCGTCTATTCGTTTTTGCCCGTCAGTTTTTCCTGCTCCTTCCGGGCGTTTTCCGGCCTCTGCATCCGTCCTGAGGTTCATTCCTTCCCGCGCCGTATGACCTCATTGTTTTCGATGCAACTTCTTAATATGTGCACAGGCTCCCTATGTCAAAATCACCGATGCTCAGGATGGA
>CAMMYM010000073.1 GCA_946527725.1 uncultured Clostridia bacterium | reverse complement strand
GCCATTGAGCTACACCTGCATGTTCCGCATCAAGCCTTGAAGACTCGCGAACAAATTGTATTTTATCCGTTTTTCTATTATGTGTCAATAGTTTTAGGAAACTGGCCCGATCCCTGAAGCTTTTTCCGGGAAGCCTGCCGGAATTGCCCGGGGGTGGTGTTCCGGAGCTTGCGGAAATCGCGGACAAGATGGCTGCAGTCAGCATACCCTGTATGCTTGCTGATGTAGTTCAGGTCACAGTCGGTGAATTGCAGATAGTGTTCGACACGGCGGATCCTGACACGTTCAATATACTCCTTGCAGCTTGTTCCGTAGGTATCGCGGAATTTCCGGGCAAACCAGGGATAGCTGAGGCCGCAGTATTCAGCAAGATCCTCGACTTTCAAAGGCTCCTGGATATGCCGGGCAATGTAGGAGGGAAGGGAATAGATCGGTTCGATGCGGGGAGCGTAGTTCTGGGGGACAAAGCCTGCATCGATCCAGCGCCGGATAATAGAGGTAAAGATCAGGTACAGCAGGGACCGGATCCGCAGGTCGTAGCCGTATGCGCGGGTTCGGTATTCCCTGATGCAAAGGTCAATCATGTTGTCGGTGTGTTTCTCATGGAGATCAGGCCCCCGGAAAACCATCGGCAGGCCGCGGCGTTCTGCTTCCAGCACCATACCGCGAAGATCCGGAGAATAGGAGGGAAGGTCTCCGAACTGTTCCATGTCAAACCGGATTACTTCATAAGTAGCAGAAGTGCCCGGAGACGCAAGATCAAGCGCATGAAGCATCAGCGGCGTAAAGAAAACAGCGTCACCGTCGGAAAGGATGAATTCTTTCTCACCGCGGAGAACTTTCAGGGATCCGTTGCGTACCCGTACGATTTCACCGAAATAATGCCAGTGTGCTGCAATCGGAAAACCTTCCATTTCAGAGGTGCGCAGCGCACAATCCACCGAGGAAAAAAGCAATGCATCCTGTAAATTCTGTTTTTCCACCGGGAAATCCCTCCGTTCCTTATTCAATAAACATGGCGTCGCCGAAGGAGAAAAAACGGTATTTCTCCTGAACGGCTTCTCGATAAACCTGAAGCGCGTTTTCCCGGCCCATCAGGGCACTGACGAGCATCAGAAGCGTACTCTGGGGGAGGTGGAAATTGGTAATCAGTGCATCCGTCGCTTTCAGCCGGATGCCTGGATAAATGAAGATTGCGGTATCCCCGGCACCTGGAACGATCGTCCCGTCATCACGGGAAAATGTCTCAAGCGTCCGCACGGAAGTGGTGCCGACGCATATGATGCGGCCGCCTTCCGCACGGATGCGGTTCAGCGCAGCAGCGGCTTCTTCAGTGACCTGGCAGAACTCGCTGTGCATGACATGCTTTTCGGCATCTTCGACCTTGACGGGGCGAAAAGTACCCAGTCCGACGTGCAGCAGGACAGGTACGACGGTAATTCCCTTCTGCCGGATACGATCGAGCAGATCCGGCGTAAAATGGAGGCCGGCGGTTGGCGCGGCGGCAGATCCATCCTGTTTCGCATACACAGTCTGGTACCTGCCGCGGTCCTGGAGTTTTTCATGGATATACGGCGGCAGGGGCATCTCGCCGAGGCGGTCAAGGATTTCTTCAAAGACACCCTGATACCGAAACCGTATTGTGCGCCCTCCCGTCTCCTTAACATTGCCGAGGATTTCACAGGAAAGGAGTCCGTCGCCGAAGGAACACCGCGTTCCCGGTTTCAACCGGCGGCCGGGGCGGACGAGTGCTTCCCAGTCCGTGGCATTGAGGCGCCGCAAAAGAAGGACTTCCACGGGAACCCCGGTGTCCGCTTTGATACCGAGCAGGCGTGCTGGAATGACCCTGGTCTCGTTGATAACCAGCGCATCCCCCGGCGCAAGATAGTCGATGATGTCATAGAAGTGTTTGTGTTCAACGGAATGATCCTTTCGGTGATAGACAAGGAGCCGGCTGTGGTCCCGGGGTTCCGCGGGGGTCTGGGCGATCAGTTCTTCCGGCAGTTCATAATCGAAATCGGATGTTTTCATTGCTGTTTCAGATCTCCATCCTGAGCTGTGCTTCTGCCGCTTCGGGCATATTCTTTTTCATGTGAGCCCATGCGGCGGGAGTGCAGATCCGGCCACGGGGCGTCCGCATCAGGAAACCCAGCTGCATCAGGTAAGGCTCATAAACGTCCTCAATGGTAACCGAGTCTTCCCCGGTGGTGGCTGCGAGCGTATCCAGGCCTACGGGACCGCCGCCGAATTTCTCCATCATGCAGCCAAGCACGTTCCGGTCTACCTTGTCCAGGCCAAGCTCATCCACATCCAGCATGGCCAGTGCTTCTCGCGCTACTTCCCTGCTGATATGACCGCCTGCACGGACTTCGGCAAAATCACGTACGCGTTTGAGCATGCGGTTGGCAATGCGGGGAGTGCCGCGGCTGCGCCGTGCTATTTCGAGCAGCCCCTCCTCGTCGGCATCCACGTTCAGGATGCCGGCGCTGCGCTTTACGATCATGGACAACTCTTCCGGCGTGTACATTTCAAGGCGGAAGAGCATCCCGAACCGATCCCTCAGGGGAGCGGAAAGCTGCCCTGCCCGTGTTGTGGCGCCGACAAGCGTGAATTTCGGCAGGTCGACCCGGATGCTGCGAGCGGTTGGCCCTTTTCCGATCATGATATCAATGGCGTAATCCTCCATCGCGGGATACAGCACTTCTTCAACCTGACGGGAAAGACGGTGGATTTCATCGATAAAGAGTATATCGCCTGAACTCAGGTTGCTCAGGATGGAAGCCAGATCACCCGGACGTTCGATGGCAGGACCGCTGGTGACGCGGATGTTCTGGCCCATTTCGGACGCCACAATGCAGGCAAGCGTGGTTTTGCCCAGCCCGGGCGGGCCGTAGAGAAGCATATGGTCCAGGGCGTCATGCCTGGAGAGCGCCGCTTCGATGTAGATCCCAAGGCTGTCCTTTACAGCTTTCTGACCGACATAATCCTTCAGGGTGTGGGGACGGAGGGATTGCTCTACAGTACTGTCTTCCGCCAGGAAGGTGCTGTTCATCAACCTGTCTTCCATTTGTCAGCGCCTCCTCTTACATTCCTGCCATGGCACGCAGCGCAAGGCGGATCAGGTCCTCCGGCGTATCTGCTTCACCGCGGATACGGCTGATTGCCCCGCGGGCTTCCGTGGATGAATAGCCGAGGGCGATAAGCGCTTCAACCGCTTCGGATGCGGCGTCGGCATTGACCAGGGCTGACGCGGCAGCGGCAGGAATTTCCGCATCGCTGTGAGCCGAGACGTCTGCCTGGGAGATTTTATCTTTCAACTCAAGGGTTATGCGCTGCGCCGTTTTCTTTCCAATGCCGGGAGCACGGGAAAGGGCGTTGACATCACCGAGCAGAATGGCAAGATTCAATTCGCGGAGGGGCATGGAGCCGAGAAGACCGAGTGCGGTTTTCGGGCCGATACCGCTGACAGAGGTCAGCTGCAGGAAGAGTTCTTTTTCCTCACGGGTGGAAAAGCCGAAGAGCTCCATAGCATCCTCCCGCACGGAAAGGAACGTGTAACAGCGCATCTTCTCCCCCACGGCGGGGGCTGCCATCAGCGTGCTGTTGGAACAGTTCAGCTGCCAGCCGACTCCGCCGGCCAGGAGAACCAGCAAACCGTTTGTTTTCTCACAGACTTCTCCTTCAATAAATGCATACATCCGGGGAATCCTCCGTTGGTTATCATTTCATCAGGAACTGTTGTTTCGCGATACCGGCCTGGCAGTGCGTAATGGCGCAGGCAATTGCGTCTGCCGCATCATCCGGACGGGGTATCTCATCAAGTTTCAGCAGGAGCTTTACCATCTGCTGGATCTGTTTCTTATCAGCTTTACCGTACCCTGTGACAGCCTGTTTGATCTGCATGGGGGTATATTCATACAGGTTTTCCGTGTATTCGGCGGCAGCTATGATTGCGGCTCCGCGGGCAGCTCCGACCATGAGCGCAGTCGTTACATTCCTGGCAAAAAAAAGCTCTTCGAATGCAACGTCATCGGGCTTGTAGATAGCCAGTAAATCGCGGATACCCAACTGCAGTGTACGCAGCCTGTTTTGCATCGGAACGCCGGCTTTGGTTTCAACGCAGCCATAGGCAATCAGGCGCATATGGCTGCCGTCTGTTTCCACGACACCCCAGCCCATCAGGGCGTAACCGGGATCGATCCCCAGAACAACCAAAAAACCGCCTCATTTCCTTGCCTGATAAGGTTATGGTAAACTTTCCGCCGGATTATGTCAAGGCGAACAAAAGCCGAAAAATCGGGGTCCGGGGCCTTTGAAAGCCCTCTGCCCACTTGCGAAAACAAGGGTTTCGTGTACAATGTATTAATGAAGAAAGTACAGTATTAAGGATCTTGCAGAAGGTGTGATGAGCATGAAGCTTTGGGGCGGACGATTCGAAAAAGCAACGGACGGGCTGGTGGACGATTTCCATTCCAGTATATCCTTTGACCAGCGGCTTTTCGAACAGGATATCATCGGGTCTGTTGCGCATGCAACGATGCTTGGGGAACAGGGCATTATCCCTGCGGAAGATGCGGAAAAGATCGTTGAAGGCCTGAAAGGCATCCTGGAAGACGCCCGGAACGGCAGGATTACCTGGCGTACGGATGCGGAAGATATCCATATGAATGTGGAAACACTGCTGACAGAACGTATCGGCCTGGCGGGAAAACGCCTGCATACCGGCAGAAGCAGGAACGATCAGGTGGCACTCGACACAAGGATGTATGCAAAGGGAGCCTGCCAGGAAACAGAAGCAATGCTGGAAGACCTGATCAGTACACTGCTGAAGATTGCACAGGAGAACCTCCATACAATTATGCCGGGTTATACGCATATGCAGAAAGCGCAGCCCATAACCCTGGCCCACCATATGATGGCGTATGTGCAGATGTTCATGCGGGACAGAAACCGGTTCCGCAGGGCATATGAAGCGGCGGATGTCATGGTGCTGGGTTCCGGAGCCCTTGCCGGGACTACCTACCCCCTGAACCGGGAACGGGTAGCCGAATTGCTGGGCTTTTCTTCAATTTCGGAAAACAGCCTGGACGGTGTTTCCGACCGGGATTATATGCTGGATTATCTTGCGGCAGCTTCTATCTGTATGATGCACCTTTCCCGCTTTTGCGAGGAACTGATCCTATGGAATACAAACGAGTTCAGGTTTGTGGAAATGGATGATGCCTTCGCGACAGGATCGAGCATTATGCCGCAGAAAAAGAACCCGGATGTCGCAGAACTGATCCGCGGGAAAACCGGACGCGTTTACGGTGACCTTATGGGATTGCTGACAGTCATGAAAGGCCTTCCGCTTGCCTACAACAAGGACATGCAGGAAGACAAGGAAGCGTTTTTTGATGCCCGTGACACGCTGGTGAAAGGTCTGACAGTGTTTACTGCAATGCTGAAAACGGTCAGTTTCCGGAAGGAAGAGATGGAACGCGGCGCATCCGGCGGATTTACGAATGCTACTGACTGCGCCGATTACCTGGTGAAGAAGGGTGTCCCGTTCCGGGACGCCCATAAGGTGGTCGGCGAACTGGTAGCCTACTGCCTGAATGAGAAAAAAGCCTTGCTGGATCTGAGCCTGGAGGAACTGCGGCAGTTCCATGCGGCGTTTGACCAGGATGTGTTTGACAGCCTGAACATGATAGCCTGCGTTGAGAAACGGAACATTCCGGGAGCGCCTGCACCGGCAATGGTACAGCAGGCAATTGACCATGCCCTGGAGGAATTAAGGCACTGAAAGCTGTTCCGGGAGGGAAAGTTTTCTGGCATCAGGAGGAGATTCGGGTGAAAAAGGGTACTGCGCTGCTCTGGATCACGGTAATGGCAATTATCGCGACGGTATTCTGTGTGCTCTTTATTTCGGCGAGCATCCGTAACGAGGAACAGATTGAAGCGCTGAAAGGCAATTCAGTGGATCAGGCTGCGAAGATTATGGAACTGGATGCGGATAACACAGAGAAGAACAGCAGGATCGGGGATTTGTCTGCAGAAACAGAGGATCTTACAGCCCGGATTGAAACACTGAAACAGGAAGTTTCAGAGAAGGATGCGGTTATTGAACAGCAGGCTGCCGAACTGGAGAGACTGGCCGGTGAGGCAGCTGACAGGGAGGACAGGATTGAATTCCTGACGAATGCTGTTGATGAAAAAGATAAAGCTGCAGAATCCATGGGCCGTGAAATGGCGGAGAAAGACACCCTGATCGAAACGCAGGCAGCCGAGCTGGATAAGCTGACAAACGAAGCGGCTGACCTTCAGGAGAAGAACGCCGCGGACGCAAAGGAAGCGGCAGCAGCAAAAGAAAAGCTCCAGGCGGATCTCCAGGGAAATGAAAAGAAAATCGAGGCCCTGACTGCGGAAAAGAAAGAAAAGGACGAACAGATCCTGGCATTGCAGGACGAGCTGAAGGAAAAAGGGAAAACGATTGAAGCAATGTCTGCCGAAGCGTCAACAATGCAGGCAAGTATTTCTGAACTGGAGGAGAACGAGAAAATCCTGCGCACCGGCGCAGAAACCAGGGATACTGAAATGGCAGCTGTGACGCTTGAAAACATTGCGTTTGAGCGGGAGTTATCTTCTTTGAAGGAGCAGATTGGCAGGCTGACTGAAGAAGCGGAAGGATATCAGGCGACTCTGACCTCCCAAGCAGATGATCTGGCGGCGCAGGCGGAAATGCTGGCAGAAAAGGAAGAAAGCATCCAAACCCTGGAAGAAACAGTCAGGAATCTTAACAGTGAAGCAGAAAAAAACAGCACTAGGATCGATGAAGTCAGTGCTGACCTTGATGCAAGCAGGCAGCAGGCAGAATCTTTGGCTTCGGCTGTTGCAGAAAAAGACACGCAATTAGAGGCACTGGCGACAGCATCGGCGGAGAAGGACCGCCAGATTGAAACCCTGACAACAGTTTCAGCAGAAAAGGATAAGCAAATTGAGACCCTGACAGCGGAATCTGCAGAAAAGGCGGAACAGATTGAGATCCTGGCGGCAGAATCAGCCGAAAAAGGGCAGCAGATTGACGACCTGACAACAGCTTCGGCGGAAAAGGACAAGCAAATTGAAGCCCTGGCAGCGGAATCTGCAGAAAAGGCGGAACAGATTGAGATCCTGGCGGCGGAGTCAGCAGAAAAGGACAAAAAGATCGAGACGCTGACAGCAGAGCTTGCAAATAAAGATGAACAAATGAAGGCGTTAGAGGACGCGGTTGTTTCCGCCGGAAAACAGCTTGCGTCAATGCGGGAACAGGATGATGAGAAAGATCAGGAGATTGGCAGGCTGAAGGAAAAAGCAGAAACGCTGCAGAAACAGGCAGATAATCTGGCATCAGAAAACGAAACACTTCAGGAGCGTATTTACCGGATTGAAGGCAAGCCGATCTATCAATATGCGACAACCAACAATGAAAAGGTTCGCCTCAGGGAATCACCGGATATCAGCAGTTACCGGATTCGTGAACTCAGGTACGGACAGAGTGTCCTTATCCTCAGGGAAGTTATCAACAGCAAGCATGAATCCTGGGCTGAAGTAGAGGTTGATGGGAAAAAAGGCTATATTATGATGAGGTATCTGGATTTGCAGGACAGGGAATGATTTATGAGCAGTCGGTCAGCGAGAATGCAGCTCATATCGGTCTGAAAATAAAGCTGGACAAACATGAAACGCTTTGATATAATATCCGTCGCTGGTTGTGCCGATGTGGCTCAGTTGGTAGAGCAG
>CAMMYM010000072.1 GCA_946527725.1 uncultured Clostridia bacterium | reverse complement strand
AAATCAGAAAAAGAATAGGCGCGCTGCTGGCCGCGGGGATGCTGTTCTCCGGCGCAGGGGCGGAGGAAGCGATTCCGGACGTCCCGGTGGAGGACTGGCCGGAGCTCAACGCCGCCGGCTACCTGGATTCGGGCGAATATGTCTATGAAAATCCGGAAAGGGGCCTTTGGCGGTATTGCAGCGAAACGCTGAAGATCGAGATCTTCCGGAAAACGGAGACTGAGCCGGAAAAGAAGATCTGGTACGAGGCGGAGGTCTGGAGCCGAAAGGAAACCTTCGGCTTTGTCACGGCCGTTCCCGGGGATCACATCAAGAAGATGGACTGGCCGACGAAGGTCTGCTCGCGAAACGGGGCGGTGCTGGCGGTGAACGGGGACTACGCCGCCAACCGGTGGGGCAACAAGGCCAACGCCAAATATCAGTACAAGATCGGCATCATCATTCGGGACGGGGAGATCCTCAACGAGAAGACGAGGCCCTCCGGCAATACCAGCTTCCCGAATCTGGACAACCTGGCTCTCTATCCGGACGGGAACATGGAGGTTTACGACAGCCGGGAGCTGACCGCCCAGGAATATCTGGACCGGGGCGCGACGGACGTGCTGGCCTTCGGGCCCTGGCTGGTTCGGGACGGGGAGATGAACCCGAGTCTGAAGCAGTTCGATTACTATCACAACCGGGCGCCCCGCACGGCCATCGGCATGGTTCGCCCCGGACACTATTTCGTCATGATGGCCGAGGGGCGGCATAAGGAAAGCCGGGGCGTCGAGGTCGGCTTCCTGGGCGAGAAGATGCTGGAGCACGGCTGCAGCCTGGCCTTCAATCTGGATGGGGGAGAGACCTCCTGCATCCTGTTTATGGGAAAACAGATCTGCACCGTCGGAAAGTCGGAAAACAGTAAGGGTTATGCCCGCCGCGGCGCGGAATTCCTGTCCATCGGCACATCCGAGCGGGTGGAGGGATATGAACCTACAGACGGCGTAGAATAAACTCCTATAGATCGACGCGGCATGATCCCCGCGAATGGGGGATCTGCCGGTCAGCGGAAATGACCCAATGTCCTGGCAGCGCCCTATGGCCCCCGTGAGCGGGGGTCTTTTCACACAATAAAAAGAAGGGGAGATTGTTCTCTCCCTGCGAAAGATTCATTGATGTCGCGTTCTGTAAGACGGACATTGTAGCCAGCCCAAACGGGAACGAACAAGACAGTAGAACCGTCCCCGTGTCTTCGGATCAGAGAACCGTCCCCGTGTCTTCGGATCAGACAGTAGAACCGTCCCCGTGTCTTCGGAGCGGGTGGAGGGATCATAAAAAAGAGGCTGAGGGCCTCTCTCAGGAAGAAGATCATTCATCCTTTGAGAAGGCACCTCAGCCTTTTTGTTTACTGTGCTTCAGCCTTGGAATGGATTACTGAGCAGCTTTCCATTCGTTGTACTGACGCTGGAACTCAGCCAGAACATCCTGATAGCCGGCCGCATCCAGCTTCTCCTGATACTCGGCGATCTTGGCTTCCACTTCCGCGGGAGCAACGCCGCCGTTCTCCAGCTGGAATCCATACTGATCGAACAGGCCCTGGCAAGCGGTGTAGGCCGCTTCCACGGGGGTCTTGTCGAACCGGAATCCGGCCGCGCAGGAGGTCTCGGCACCGCCGTTGAAGGCGTCATACAGGCTGGCCTTGTTGTCGGGCTCGTTGTCCAGAGGCGTCACGATGGTGGCGTTGGCGGACTCCCACATGCTGTGGTTGTACTTGTCGCTGTGCTGGGTCACATGGGGGATCTTCTGATCAGCCGTCTGGGTGTACTCGAAGTCTTCGCCTTCGATACCGAAGGTGTACATGTCAGCCAGCTTGCTGTCGGTGTAGAGCAGGCCCATGAAGTCGATCGCAGCCTTGGCTTCGGCTTCGGTGCTGTTGGCGGTGATGCAGTAGCAGGAACCCAGAGCGGAGGTGCTGTGAGCATAGCGGGGGGCGATGGGCTGCATGACCACTTCCTGGCCATAGCGGCTGTTCGCTTCGGCGTTCACGGGGATATCGGTCCACCAGGAGATGGCCCAATCCTTGGTCTGGGTGGTGGTGTCGGTGGTCACCTTGGTGGCTTCGTCTTCGGAGACATAGCCCTTTTCGGCCCAGTCAGCCATCAGCTTGCAGAACTCGAGGTACTCGGGAGTCTGGATGGTGTTGACCACTTCGTTGGTCTTACGGGAGACGGCGAAGAAGTTGGTGGAAGAATCAGCGGTAAAGAAGTCGAAGGAGCCGATGTACCAGCGATAGAACATCGCGGTCTTCTGGGTGAGGAAGGGATACTTCAGACCTTCTTTGTAGGCGTCCTCGAGCATGGGCTCCAGGTCGGCCAGGGTCTTCACGGAGGTGATATCCCAGCCGTACTTGTCAACCAGATCCTTGCGGAACATCACGTCGTAGCCTTCCACGTTGTCTTTGTAGACGGGGATGAAGTAGTTGCGGCCGTTGTACTTGGTCGCTTCCCACTGGCCTTCCGCCAGAGAACCGTACAGGGTGGTTCCGGGCAGCAGGTCGGTGATGTCGTAAACGGCGTTCTTCGGAACCAGGTCATTGGTGCCGATGGTGGCTTCCCAGGAAGCGGTCCACAGCAGGTTGATTTCCTTGTTGGCCAGGGCCAGGTTCGCCTTTTCGGTGTACTCACCGGAACCGATGTCGGTCAGCCGGATTTCGACGTTGATCTTGTCGGCGATATAATCATTGATCGCCTTCTCGACCTTCTTCACCTGCTCGGCGTCGGGGGTCGCGACATTGAAGGAGCAACGATACACGTTGATCACAACCTTGTCGTCCGCGCTGGCAAAGGACATGACGCCCAGAACCAGAGCAAGAGCCAGTACCAGAGAAACAAGTTTCTTCATAGGGACAGGATCCTCCTTATAAAAATTTATTTCATAACGATTCGTTGCCGAACCGCCTGAAACCGAACCAGGAATACCGGAGATGGCGAATTCCTTTGATCAGCCCTTGACGGAACCCACGGTCAGACCCTTGATGAAGTACTTCTGGAAGAAGGGGTAAATCACCATAATCGGGGCGATAACCACAATCACCGTCGCCATCGTCGAGGAGTACTGCGGGATCGTGTTTCCCATGGCAGCCCGGGCGGCCGCGGGAACGTTGTTGTTGTTCAGCAGGAACTCGATGCTCTTCTGGATATTGATGAGCAGCAGCTGCAGAGGCTTCTTGCTGTTCGTGGTGATATACATCAGGGCGTTCTGCCAGTCGTTCCAGTAGGCCGTGGCCATCATGAAGCCGACAGCGGCCAGGGAGGGCTTCAGCAGGGGAAGCGTGATCTGGAAGAAGGTCCGGTAATCACCGGCGCCGTCGATCGTGGCCGCTTCCATCAGCTCTGCGGGGATGCTGTTGGCAATGTAGGTCCGGAGAATGATAACGTTCATGGTCGTCACGGCCAGCGGCAGGATCAGAAGCAGCAGGTTGTCCTTCAGGCCGTACCAGCTGGTAAAGACGACGTAACCGGCCAGCTGACCGCCGTTGAAGAGCATGGGGATCAGCAGGAAGATGGACAGGAATCTGGAGAGCTTAAACCCGGGGCGGCAGATGGAATAGGCGTACATGCTCATCACCAGCAGCCCGAGGAAGGTTCCCGTGACGGTGATAAAGATCGTGACCATGTAGGACGTCGCCAGCTGGCTGCCGTAGCGCAGAACGGAATTCATGCCGTTCATGCTCCACTGGCCGGGGAAGAAGGAGAAGCCGTTCTGGTTGATCCACATTTCATCCGTGAAGGCGGAAACGAAGACCAGAATCACCGGCGCGAAGCAGAACAGGGTAAAGAGAAGAACGCAGATGAGAAGAATGATCTGTCCGATACCGATTTTCTTGCGTCCGGTGCTGATTTTGGCTTTCCTTGAGGGCTTTCTCATAACAACATCCATTTTCGTATACCTCCTTCCACCGATCAGAACAGCGCGCCTTCAGGCTCGATTTTACGAACCGTGAAGTTGGCAATCAGCATCATGATCAGACCGATGACTGACTGGAAGAAAGAAGCGGCCGCGGTGTATCCGAAGTTCGAAGAATGCAGAATCTGATTCAGGATGTAGGAATCGAGCACCTGCGTCGTGCTGTAGAGGGCGCCGTTGTTGCGGGTGACCTGATAGAACAGACCGGTGTCAGAACGCATGACGTTGCCGACGGACAGAAGCAGCATCACGGTAACCATCGGGATCAGAGAGGGAATCGTGATGTGCCGGATCTGCTGCCATTTGTTCGCGCCGTCGATGTCGGCCGCCTCGTACAGGGACGTATCAATTCCGGAGAGGACGGACATGTAGAGCACGGAGCCGTAGCCCGTGTCCTTCCAGATCTTGACGATCAGAAGAATCCAGGGCCAGTATCCGGCGTTGGAATAGAAGCGGGTGCGCGTCCCGAGCATGTGGTTAATCAGCCCTGTCCGGGAGTCGATAAAGGCAAAAACGATGAACTGCACGGCCGCGTAGGAGATGAAGACCGGAATGATCATCAGGGTCTGCATCGTTTTTCCGGCGCGCTTGAAGGCCAGCTGGTCAATACAGATGGCGATGGTCACGTTCAGCACCGTACCGACCACCGTGAAGAGCAGATAGTACAGGAGGGTGTTCTTGGTCATGTTGAAGAAAGTATCCTGAGATTTGATCAGGAACTCGAAATTCGCCAGACCCACCCAGTCGCTGCCGAAAATGCCCTTCGAATAGTCGAAGTTTTTGAAGGCCATTACCAGACCGGACATGGGAATATACATGATAAAGAGCAGGATCAGGAAAGCCGGAAGCGCCATGACGACATGGGCCCGATGTTTCCAAGTGTTTTGCAAGAACGATTTCACCGATACATCCCTCCATTTTCCTGAACGGTCATCACGGGAACCAGATCGCATCGTATCCGCGTTCTGCATGCGGTTTACAATGGACGATGGTTAGCGCTTGCTCTTCCGATGCCGGCTTTTCTCCCAGGAGGAAGGCCGGAAGAACAGGAAGCACAAGCGAAAAGCCGGCATTTCAACCGACCACACGATGATATTCCAGATTCCCGAAGCCGCACAAAAGAAACACCCAAACGTGCTTTTTCCTTTGCCGGCCCTAAACCGGACCCACTCCAAAGGGCCATTCGGATTACACAGGTAATTTAGCACAGTTTCCCACGGCTGTCAACGGCGGGCCAGAATGTCAAATAGGGATGATCAAAGGCCAGATTGCCCCAAAAATAATGGTTTTCGCCTGCTCTGGAAGAAAAAGGAAAAAATAATAAACCATGAAACAAAAGAAAAACAAACCGATCGCCGTCCGCCGGAACGGGATTGAATATAATACGTGAGTCGGAAAACGTTTCATGAAGACCGAAACTCTGAATCCGGCGGAGGGATCGACCCGGGCTGATGGGGCCGATTCGCGGAGAATCAGCTTTCGGTCAGAATGACCCGGGCCTCATAGGGCTGCAGGAAGCCGGGCTGGTGGGTCGGGTAGTTGGAAATCAGCTCCTGGCCTTCGAGACCGTCCATCAGCGTGCAGGGAACCTTTTTTTCCGTCCAGTTGAGGGCCACGGTCAGGGTCTGGTTTCCCAGCTTCCGCTCATAGGCGTAGACGGTGTCGCTGTCCTCCAGCAGGGGGGAGAAGGTTCCGTAGACGATCACGTCATGGGTATGGCGCAGGGCGATGAGCTTCCGATAATAATGGAAAACGGAATTCGGATCCTTCCGCTCGTCTTCCGCGTTGATGAGCAGGTAATTCCGGTTGACCGGCAGCCAGGGGGTCCCGGTGGTAAAGCCGGCGTTCTTCTCCGTGTTCCACTGCATGGGGGTCCGGGCGTTGTCCCGGCTGATGCGGGCGAAATAGCGGAGCATGTCCTGGGCGTCGACCCGGCCGGTTTCCACCCACTGGCGCCAGGCATTGTGGTTCTCCACATCCTGATACTGGCTGATGTCGGTAAAATAGATGTTGGTCATACCCAGCTCCTCGCCCTGATAGACATAGGGCGTCCCCCGAAGAGTATGGATCAGGGTGGCCAGCATTTTGGCGGAAAGGGCGCGGAAGAGCTCGCTGTC
Organism: uncultured Clostridia bacterium; assembly: GCA_946527725.1. Lineage (GTDB taxonomy): Bacteria > Bacillota > Clostridia > Christensenellales > Aristaeellaceae > Aristaeella. The sequence continues at coordinate 1,724 of CAMMYM010000072.1, read as the reverse complement.
GTTTCCGTAGCGGCTGACCTGGCGGGGCTGATCATGGTTGCCCAGATAAACCGTGTTCCAGGCCTTGCCCTGCAGCGCCATCTGCCAGCGGTTCAGCACGCTCCGCACCTCCCGGAGGGGGGCGCCGTGGTCGCTCCATTTGCCCAGCTCTGTGCCGTCGTTCAGGCCGTCGTTGTGCTCAAAGCCGAAGACCATGTTCAGCTCTTTTCCGTCCTCGCCGGCATAGACCAGGGCGTTGTCGGTGGTGCCGCTGGTTTCGCCGACGGTCAGCAGGTCATAATGATCCAGCACCTTCTCCCGCATTTCCCGAAGATAGCGGTGGGTGGTGGCGGTATGCTGGCAGGAGGGGGCGAAATCGCCGTAAAGGGCGCCGGGGGCGACGGGGCCGTCGTTGAAGTTCTCCTTGCCGATCATGCCGATGACGTCCATGCGGAAGCCGTCGATGCCCTTTTCGCACCACCAGGTCATCATGTCATACACCGCCTGGCGGACGGCGGGGTTGGCCCAGTTCAGATCCGGCTGCTGGGGGGTAAAGAGGTGCAGATAATACTGGCCGCTTTCCTCGTCCTTCTCCCAGGCGGAGCCGGAGAAGCAGCTGCCCCAGTTGTTGGGCGGGCCGTCCTCCTTTCCGTCCCGCCAGATATAGTAGTCCCGATAGGGGCTGTCCTTGCCCTTCCGGCTCTCGATGAACCAGGGATGCTCGGAGCTGGAGTGGTTGACGACCAGATCGATGACCAGCTTCATGCCCCGGGCGTGGATGCCCGCCAGCATGCGGTCGAAATCCTCCATGGTTCCGAATTCCTTCATGATGGCCCGGTAATCGGAGATGTCATAGCCGTTGTCATAGTTGGGGGAGGCGTAGAAGGGGGAGACCCAGATGACATCCACGCCCAGCTCCTTGAGATAATCCAGATGAGCCGTAATGCCGTTCAGGTCGCCCAGGCCGTCCCCGTTGGAATCGGCAAAGGAACGGGGGTAAATCTGATAAACCACGCATTCCTTCCACCAGGCACGCTTCATTTCTTCCATAGTATCACTCCTCCTTGCGGCGGCCGTATGCCGCCGGACTGTGAATATCTGTCCCCGCGAAGCGGGGGACAGAAACGTTTGCACCGCGGCGGCCGTACGCCGCCGGACTGTGAATATCTGTCCCCGCGAAGCAGGGGACAGAAACGTTTGCACCGCGGCGGCCGTATGCCGCCGGACTGTGAATATCTGTCCCCGCGAAGCGGGGGACAGAAACGTTTGCACCGCGGCGGCCGTATGCCGCCGGATTTCGAATGAGCGGAAAAAGACCGCGGTCTGAAAAGGCCGCGGTCCATCGCTTTCCTTTTACTTGATGGAGCCGTCCACCATGCCCTGAACGATGTATTTCTGGGCGAAAAGATACAGGATGATGATGGGCAGCATGGCCAGCAGGGTGGAGACCATGATCATGTTCCACTGCTTCACGAAGGCGCCGTTGAAGCCCTGAACCGCCAGGGGGATGGTCTGAATATTGCCGGAGGCGCCCAGCAGAAGGAGCGGCAGCAGATAGTCGTTCCAGATCCACAGGCCGTTGAGCACCAGCACCGTAACAAACACGGGCTGGAGCAGGGGCAGCACGATGCGGAAGAAGGTTCCCGCCCGGCTGCAGCCGTCGATATCCGCGGCCTCCTCCAGCTCCAGCGGCACGCCCTTGATAAAGCCGTGGAAGATGAAGATGGACATGGCCTCGCCGAAGC